>CADAFC010000015.1 GCA_902787095.1 uncultured Bacteroidia bacterium | reverse complement strand
TCACGTTTGATGCTGGCTATCAAGGCGGTGGCGGCGGAAAGCAACTACATCCCGACATTGATATTCGATGAGATAGATACTGGCGTTTCGGGTGAGGTGGCGTCGAAACTTGGCAACATCATGCAGAAAATGGGGGAGAGCCTGCAGATTATCTCTATCACGCATCTTCCGCAGATTGCCTCTAAAGCAACAAATCATTTCTTTGTCTATAAAGACGAAAACAACGAAAAAACACGTTCATGTATCAGACAACTGTCTCACAATGAACGTGTTACTGAAATTGCCAAAATGCTTTCCAATGATAAAATAACCCCGGAAGCCATCCGAGCCGCCGAGGTTATATTAGACTTTAGACATTAGTCTTTAGTCGTTAGTCAGCAACTGCTAAAGACTAAAGACTAGAGACTAGAGACTATTTGAAGATATCCTTAGCTTTAAGATTCTTCACATTTCCGAATGGCTCAAGAGCTTTCATGTCGATTTGTTTGCCGTTGCCCGACATCATGATGATGATAGGTCTGTTCATGATACACTTCTTGTAGAATTCGTAAATATCACTATATTCAGTATTCTTGATGATGTCGGTCATCTCGATTCTCGGGTCGTGGCTGTAACCTTGCTCAACCCAAGTGCTCACTGTTCTTGGGATGTTACGGAACGTCACATAGTTAGAGGCTCTCGACATTATCAAAGCGTCTTTTGAGGCGTTGAATTTCTCCATTCTCTCCGGCATGTCGGTGATGAGTCCGCGCAACACCTCGATGCCCTCGTTGGTCTTGTCTGACTGTGTCCCGAGGTAGGCGAAGAGGTTGCCTGGTTCCCTGTTGAGATAGTCGTAGGTGAAATAACTGTAGGCAGTGTAACCTAATGAACGGAACTCTCTAATCTCTTGGAACACAATTGAATACATGTCGGTACCAAAGTATTTGTTGAAGACCATAGCGACGGCTTGCTCATGGTCACCTAAGGTCTCGCTTGGCACATAAAAATTTATGTTGCTCTGGCGGAACTTCTTGTTAGAAGCCATAAAGATCTGATTGTCGGTGAATTTGGCGGCCTTCTTGATCTTCTTGTCGGCCTTGATGACGTTGTCTTTGATGAATCCGTGTTCAATAAGGACTTTTACAATCTCGGTATTATCGTTGTTGCCGGCAAAAAAGATGTTGCCGTTGTAGTTGAACACTTCGCTCATTTCGTTGAGGAGCTCTTCGCCGCTGCGTTTCTTCCATTTCTTGAGAGGTGTCTTGTTGATGTAACTGGAGTTGGAGCCATACAAAGCGTATTCGTAAACGGCATCACCCCATGACGAAGCGTCTTCTTTCAGGCTCTTTTCTTCCATTTTCTCGTTTTCGATGAGGATGTCTTTCTTTGTCTCGTCGTTGGCTGGAGAGAACACTTTCTCTTTACAGAGAGCGATGATGTTTTCAAAGTCGTTCTTGAAGCCGCTGATATTCAATGTGGTAACCGATGGTGTGGCATAGACGTAGAGTGACGCTCCCATTTTCTGCAAGGCGAGGTTGAATTTTTCATAACTCATTGATTGTGAGCCTTGTAACTCCCAATACATGAGGGCGCGTTCAAGGTCGGGATCATCGATGGTGCCATGGTTGTATTCGATGGTCAAGGTGAAGATGTCGTTGTAAGGGTTCTTTGTCGAGAACAGGGTGTAGAAGTCGTTGGCCTTGGTGATTTCCACGTCTTTGCCGAATTCTATGACCTGTGGTGTCACTGCAGGAACCTCTTTAGCTTCTATCATCTTGGCGAAATCAGACTTTGCGTCGGTGTTCTTGGCCTCAATAGGCTTCCAGTTAGGCTTGTCGACCTTGTCTTTGGCAGGGAATCCCATCTTTGAACGGATGTCGAGGTAGTCGTTTGTGAAATATTTTTTGGCCATCTTCACCACTTCATCTTTTGTGATGCTCTTGATACGTTCTGTTTCCATAAGATAATCGTCGTAAGTCATGCCGCGCTGCTCAAGTTCGAGGAAGAGGTTGGTAAGTCTTTGGAAGTCTTCGGTTTCCCTAACGCGATCCTTCAGCATCTCGGTGCGTGTCGCTTCGAAGAGGTCGTCGCTGAACTCGCCGTTTTTAAGTTTGTCGAGGCATGCGAAGATGATTTCCTCGGCTTTTTTATGTGATTGTCCGATGAGTTTCGGGACGTAGAGGATGATGTTTGCTCCGTGGTCTTCGAGTGAGAGCGGCATGAGCGTGGCCATCATGATGTTGCCGTCGATCATCTCCTTGTCCATGATACCTGTCTCGCCGTTGCTGAATATGGTGCAAGCCATCGAGAGAGGCAGATATTCAGGGTCAGATATCTTAACACCTTTCCATGCGAGAGCACCAATTTTAATAGGTGTCATTCTCACTTCTCTCAGTGTCTGGCCTTTGAACTCAGGCAAGGTGAACTCGGGCTGGGCAGGGATTTCACCGCTGCGCCAAGTGCCGAATTTCTCAGCCACCATAGGCTCAATCTCCTCGATGTTGAAGTCACCGACGAGGATGAGAGTCATGTTGTTGGCAACATAATATGTGTTGAAAAACTCTCGCATCTTTGAGGTCTGCGGGTTCTTCAGGTGCTCTGTCAAACCGATGATTGGACGGCCGTAAGGATGCTCACCGCAGATTTCTTTGAACATGTATTCCTGAAAGGCGTTGATAGGTCCGTCACCGTACATGTTCTTCTCCTCATAAACGGTCTCAAGCTCGCTCTGGAAGAGACGGAACACAGGGTAGCGGAAACGCTCGGCGTAGACGTCCATCCACTTGCCAATCTGGTTGGCAGGGAAGAAGTTGTAATATATCGTCTGGTCGTATGATGTGCCTGCGTTGAGGCCAGTGCCTCCCATCTTGGTGAGTATCACGTCGACCTCATTCGGTATGGCATAGTCTGTCGATGCAATCGACAACTCGTTTATTTTCTGCTGGATAGCGGCACGCGCCTCAACGTCGGTCGTCTCATGCAGCTTGTCGTACATCACGTCGATGCTGTCGAGATACACCTTCTCGGCTTCCCAGTTGATGGTTCCGATTTTGTCGGTGCCTTTGAACATGATATGCTCGAAATAGTGAGCCATGCCTGTGGCATCAAGAGGGTCGTTCTTACTTCCGGCATGCACATAAACAGCGCCGTAAGCCTTCGGTGAGCTGTGGTCCTCGCACATCACCACCTTCAATCCGTTGTCAAGATAAGTGGTCTTGACTTTTAATTGAGCGTGCAATACATTAACGCTCAATAAGATAGCTAATACTAACAATAACCTTTTCATCTTTTCTCTTTTAACTTTTATCTATTATCTTTTAACTTCATTAACTCTTCAAATGATATGCCATACAGGTCCATTTTCTTAAAGAACTCAGGAATGTCATTCTCGATAAACTCCTTTTTCTGCTCTTCGAGAATCATCTCGCGGGCGTTTTCGCAAACATAGAAGCCGATGCCGCGCTTTGTGGCTATGATTCCCTTGTTCTGCAGGCGTTCGAACGACCTCATCACCGTGTTGGGGTTCACTCCCAGCTCGACTCCGAGCTCGCGCACCGACATCAGCCTCTCGCCGCTCCGGAACTCATCACTGAGGATGCGCTCGTAGATGTGGTCGCAAATCTGCAGATATATCGGCTTGTTTTTATTAAAATCCATCATAATCAATACTTTTGAGTCTTAATTTTGTAATAAGTGAGCCACAGCATCACAACTGATACAACGGCTGAGAAAATGAGTGAGGCGTTTATCGATACTCTTATCATACGTGTGATGACGTATGCGGTATTTTCCTCGTTCATATATCCGAACCATCTTGAGATTTGTTCTTCATGATTTGCAACATAATTGACCATTATTATCATGAAAATGATGAACAAAAGAATCAGTATGCCTATCATTTTGCCGGTTTTACGCTTTTTGAACACCATATTGCCGAACATGAAAACCGACGACATTGCCAACGTGCTGAGGGCTTTTGACAAAATGATAATTGTTGGCGATAAGCAATTTGCAAGTAATGTGTAATCTTCTTCACCCATCATCATTTTTTGTCTCACCATGTGTCTAAATTGTGACAAATCATTGAAATAATCGGCAATTGCGAAGCCTTCGTATGGTCCGCCAAGAACTGCCAAGATAGAGTCGATGGCAAGAGCGCCGGCCAAATAAATGACAGGTGCCACTATGACGCAGTAAAACACCATGCTTATGAATTTTTCGAGCGATGAAGCCGGCAACATGGCGTATCTTATACCCTGACGGCTGTCGTTGCAGTATTTGTAAAGCCTTGCAGGTGCCATAATCAAGAGGATTGTGCCTAATGTGCTGATGATACTTATTCTTGAGTATGAGTCAATATGCCCATTATTCGGTGTCAGGCTGCTGAAGAGCCAGATTACCAACGGAATTGACCATAATATTATAAGAGCCAAGCTGAGATTCTGTGCGAAGCTGGCGCCATCATGCTTGACAACCTTTCCTAATCTGTTGAAATCTAATGTGTTGTTCATTTCATTAAGTTTTTGATTGTTTCTTTATTCTTCATAACAGCATTGAACAGAGCCTCTATGTTGACGTTGCTCTCTTCGTTGTTGACGTTGCGCATCACGTTGATGTAGCCGCCTGGCAGCATCTCGGTGTAATAGGCGTTGTCGAGTCTCTCCGGACCGTATTCGAAGAAAATCTTCTCGGTAATCTTCGAGAAGCTGGCGTTAAGCAGTACGTCGTCACGGTCGAGGATGACGATAGGGTCGATGAGGTTCTCCACATCTTTCACCTGATGTGTCGAGATGATGACTGTGGTCTCGTCGCTGCAATATTGCGAAATAACCTTGCGGAACAATGCTTTCGAAGGGATGTCGAGACCGTTGGTGGGCTCGTCCAAGAAGAGATAGTCGGTCTGCAATGACATAGCGCATGCCAACAAGGCTTTCTTCTTCTGACCGTGCGACAACTCGTTGAATTTTTTGCTCAGGTCGACTTCAAGCTCTTTCATCAGCTTGTTGAACAGGTCGAAATCGTAGCGAGGGTAGAAGACGCCTGTTTTCTGAATGAACTTCTCTGGTGTGGTGTCCTCGGTAATCACTTCCTCTGGCAGAAAAAACACGTTTTGAAGGAATTGCGGCTGACGCATCGATGGCGTGAATCCGTCGACGGTGATCTCGCCGTATTGTGGCTTCTGCAGACCGCATATTAATTTTAATAAGGTGGTCTTGCCGACACCATTCTCGCCCAAAAGTCCGTAAATATTACCCTTTTCGAACTCGAGGCTGATTCTTCTGAAGACTTGCGTGTTTTTGTACGCGAAATCTAAGTTGTTGATTTTAATCATGTTATATAATGTTTATCGTTACTTTTGCGCTGTATTAGTCATCTAATACACTGCAAAAATACAACAATTTTTTTACATAGCAAGAAAAAAATGAAAAATTTTAATTTTTTTTTCATATCGAGCGAAACGAAGTGGAGTCGCGACCTGAGCTTGCGAAAGCATTCACCTTGGTGAATAAATCTCATAAAAATTCATTCAAATTCAAAAAAATGTCTTAATTTTGTAGCTTATATTTTATAATTTTGAATCTTTAAATTTTAAATTTAATGGTGAGACGATTACAATTACTAATAGCGTTTTTAATTGCCGCTTTTGCGCTAAAGGCACAGGCTCCAGCGGGATATTACAATGGTGCGGCCAACAAAACGGGTGAGGAGCTGAGAGCCGCGTTGCATGCAATAATAACGAATAATGACAGCCATGTGTCGTATGATGGTATATGGACAGCCTATCAGACTACTGACGCAAGACCGAATGGAAAGGTTTGGGATATATATTCTTCGTATCAATACACTTTTGGAAACAACCAATGTGGATCATACGACAGCGAAGGCGATTGTTACAATCGTGAGCATCTCTGGGCGCAATCGTGGACCAACAATGATGGCACGGAGCAAACCGACCTTCATCATGTGTTTCCTACAGACGGATATGTGAACAACAGACGTGGAAATTACGCTTTCGGTGAGGTGGAAACGGCATCATGGACATCGACAAATGGCGGTAAACTCGGCACATGCTCGGTATCAGGATATAGTGGTACGGTGTTTGAGCCAATCGACGAATACAAGGGCGACATCGCCCGCGCCTTGATGTATGTGAGCGTGCGTTATTACGGACTGGACAACAGTTGGGGCACATCGGGTATGACCAACAAATCTGATATAAATGACTGGGCTATTGCGATGCTGCTCCAATGGCATCACGACGACCCGGTTTCGGATAAGGAGACTGCCCGTAACAACGCTGTTTATAGCATCCAGCACAACCGCAATCCATTCGTCGACAACCCGGATTATGCCTATATGATTTGGGATCCGACATGGTTGGGGGGCTATCAGATTATCGCTTCGGCAAACCCTGCTGTTGGCGGTGCGGTAAGCGTGATGTATGATTTCAATGAGAATGCATCAATTGATTTCTCAACACAGGGATATTCGGATGCAACAGCTATTAGCAGCGAAACATTGGATGCAAATGTCGGCATCACATTCGACAAAGGCACAAGCAACAACGCGCCAAAATATTATACTTCTGGCACAGCCATCAGATGCTATGGCGGCAATTATTTTACTGTAAGCACAGCTTTGGGTAGTATTACTGACATTGTTTTGACCTATGGCTCAGGCGATGGCAGCAATACAATTACTGCCGATGTCGGCTCTTTCAGCAATAATACATGGACTGGCAATGCCACTTCGGTGACATTCACAATCGGAGGCACCTCAGGCAATCGCCGACTCAAAGGCATATCGGTCACCTATTCGGATTCGGACGGTCCTGCACAACAAGTTACCGCTCCTGCTGGCGCAACGGCAACGCTGTCAGCAACGCCTGATACAGGCTATACCTTCGTGAATTGGACAAAAGACAACGCAGTGGTGTCGACTAATCCTACTTATAGTTTCACTGTGAATGCAGAAGGCATATACGTCGCCAACTTCGAGCTTGAGACATACCAGATTGCCACTATAGCTAATCCTACTTATGGAGGAATAGCCTATATCGGTGAGATTCCTCAGTCAAGTGTCACTAAATCAATTGATTTTTCAGCTCAAGGATACGGTAATGGAACTGTAATAAGCAGTGCCACTGTTGATGATAACATCAACGTTGCATTTAATAAAGGTTCAAACAGCAACGCACCAACATATTATACATCGGGTACAGCCATCAGATGCTACGGCGGCAATTATTTTACGGTCAGTAGCACCTCCGGTCCTATAACCAAGATAGAATTGACTTATGGTTCAAGTGACGGATCTAATGCAATCACCACAAATGTTGGTACGTTCAGTAGTCCAAAGTGGACTGGCAGCGCTTCATCCGTTAAATTCACCATTGGTGGCACTTCCGGTAACCGTAGAATCCAAGCCATTTCGGTGACATATTCAACTGGCGGCGGCACCCCAATCACCGTAACCACATTCAATTACGGCGAGACCGCTTCATTGACAGCAACGCCTAATGCCGGCTTCTCGTTCGTCAACTGGACGAAAAACGATGTCGTGGTGTCCACAAATGCCTCCTACAGCTTCACAGTAACGGGGGCTGGAAATTATGTGGCTAACTTCGCTTATTCAGCCGACGCGGCAATCAGTGAGAACACCACGCTGCCTTCGCTGTATCTCAATCCGAATGTGCGCCTTACAATCAACTCTGGCGTAACACTCGCTGTGACCGGAGCTATCACAGAAGCATCAGGCGCCAAGATTGTCATCGAAGACGGCGGACAGCTTATCAACAACACGCCGAATGTTAACGCCATCGTCGAAAAGGATATCACGAAATGGGTGGAGTCGTCAAGATATGGCTGGCACGCCATCTCAACACCTGTAAGAAATGTGACATTTGCCAATGTGACCAATCTGACGAGCACTGCATACAACGTTTATCGTCTGAATGAGACCAATCTGTTGTGGGAAAACAGCCAAGACGGCAGTAATGTCTACTCAAGAATGCAAAACGGTCATGGCTATCTCTATCGTAAAGGCGACAACGCTGCGATAGAGTTTAACGGCACACTCAACGTCGACACCGTGCACTATGCCTTAAGCTACACCTCGTCATCAACCAAAGGATTCCACCTAATCGGAAACCCATATCCGCATAATATTTATAAAGGTGTGAATGCGGCTATCCCTAATACATATCTCGAGGAAGGCTTCTACACCCTCACGCTTGCTGGCGGATGGATTGCCGGAAATGACCATTCGACGCCTATCACACCATGTCAGGGCGTTGTGGTGCAGGCGAAGAATACTGTCGCAAACAACCATCTGGTGATAACAAAGACGGCGGCGACAGGCGCAAAACGGGATTACGACAACAATATCATGTTCACCGTGTCGAACAGCAATTATGAAGATGTGGCTTACGCCGTGATGAAAGAAGGTCACGGACTGAATAAGATTGAGCATAGAAATGACGAGATACCAATGCTTTACATCCATCATAACGGAGAGGACTTCGCTATCGCAAATATCGGTGACGATGTGACGGCGTTTAACCTCAACTTCCGCGCTGCCACTATGGGCCGCTATACCATGAATGTCAAGACAGACGGCGATTTCAGCTATCTGCATCTTATCGATGCCGTTACCGGTGAGGATGTCGACATGCTCATCGACGAAGAGTATTCGTTCATCGGAGCTCCATCGGATAAAGAGAACCGTTTCATTGTAAAACTCGATTACAACACATCCGTCTCTTCGACAGGCTCCGAATCATTTGCCTACCAGAACGGCAACGACCTCGTGGTCAGCGGCGAAGGAGAGTTGCAGATATTCGATGTGACAGGCCGTCTGGTGATGAAACAGAGTGTTAATGGTGTCGGTTCTGTCAGCACATCATCATTGCAAACAGGCGTTTACATCTTAAGGCTTATAGGTGCCGATGTCAAGACCCAGAAGATTGTCGTTAAATAATTGAAAATGGAGGGAATAGCTATGAAAAACATATTTTTGGCAATAGCATTGGTGTTTACGATGAGCGTTAGTGGCTCTGCTCAATACAGTGATGGTTTTTTCAATAATTATGACAATGATTGTTACAACAGGATTGACGACCCGACGGGCATTTTGAACATGCCGACAGGCGAGCTGGGCTCTCCACATAATGAATACGCACCAATAGGCGGCGGCTTGCTGATACTCACCCTCTTGGGAACAGGCTACGCAATCATAAAAAGAAAAGAGTGAAGTCATAAAACTTCACTCTAAATCTGCGTAAATCTGCAGTTTGCTTTAGCAAACATTAAGTCACGGAAGAACAGAAAATCTGCTTTATCTGCTTTATCTGCGTGAGACATTATTACTTCTTGATGCTCAGAATCACTCCCAACGCCACTCCCAACGCTGCTGCAAACAACACCTGCAACGTGCCTGGCAGCAAGAAGGTGATGGTGTGAGCAGGATACCAGAACAGCGGTATCGTCTTCTTGAAAACGAAGCCATACTGGATGTTCCAGTTGATTTTTTCTGCTATCGTCTGCTGAATGTTGAGCGGACTGCTGAAGAATCCCGCCAACGAGCCACCTGTCTCAGCGATGTGGATATCGGTGATTTTGTGGAATGTCATGAAGACCGGCGCAAACAGGGTGTTCATCAGCACGCTGACACAGAGTGCCACGAAGAACTTGCCCCAGGTGAGAGGTGCTCCCGTTAACGGGTTGCCGTAAAACCATTTGGCTGCCTTGCCGTCGAGGTGGAAACCGTTGTCAAGCAGAACGACTGTTCCTGTCTTGAAAATGGTCATCGCAGAGGCAATAACGACACCGAGGACGCCCCAAACGAGCATCTTCGGCACCAAACCGAAGCCGTTTTTCATGTAAACGCCTTCTTTTATTCTCAAAGAAAGCATCTCACCGAAGGTGCCGAGGATGGCGAACTTGAAGAAGCTCATCAGCAAGCCGTGATGCTTCGTCGCACTGATAAACCAGTCCCAGGCTCCCGGGATAAAAGCGAAGCCGCAGATGACCGCGGCTATCGCTATGATTGTGATATAATCTGACTTTTTCATTATTTCTCGATTCTGATACGTGCATCCACTGCCACCACGTTCTTCGGGTTGCCAAGCAACGGGTTGAGGTCCATCTCGGCAATCTCAGGAGCTGCCATCACCAAGGCGGCTACTCTTGCAATCTGCTCAGCATAGACGTCGACGTTGACTGGCTGCTGACCGCGAACGCCTTGCAGAATCTTGTATCCACGAAGGTGGGTGAGGGCTTCCTTGGCTTCATCTGCGCTGATTGGCACCAATGAGCTCTGGACGTCTTTCAAGACCTCGATGAAGATGCCGCCCAAGCCAAAGAACACCTGATGTCCGAACTTGTTGTCACGGATTGCGCCGATGTAAACCTCAGTACCGTCAAGCATAGGGTACATCTCCACTGCGTAGGTGTCTTTGATAGCCATGAGGCGGTCAAACTCCTTGCCGACGGTCTCGATGTCACGGACATTCAATGTCACGCCGCCAACATCTGACTTGTGGACAGGTCCGACGACCTTCATCACGAGCGGATAACCCACCTCGTTGGCGAAGTCCAATGCCTGCTGTTTCTTATCGACGACACGGATCTGCTTCTGGGCTATGCCGGCTGCGTCAAGCAGTTCGTAAATCTTATCTGGAGCGATATATCCGTTTTCGCAGCTGTCGATGCACTTGCGGATGCGGGCTGTGTCAACCTTTGGCATCTCCACGTCCTCAGGCTGTGGCTTCGGAGTGTTATAGACCTTGCAGATGGCATTGCCGAGCACACATTCCTCTGGGAAGTTGATGCGGCCTTTTGCGATGAAATCCTCAATCTCATCTTTCACGTTGATGATTGAAGGCAGGACAGGGAAGATAGGCTTCTTGCAGGTCTTCATCTTCTGGTCGAGCAGGTCGTAAACCTCTTTGTTGCTGAACAATCCAGGTGAGCCGAAGATGACCACTGAGAAGTCGATGTCTGTATATTCGTTCTCGACGGTGTCGATGATATATCCGAGCTGCTCGGCTGTTCCTGTTGCGAGGAAGTCGATGGGGTTACCCACTGATGAGCCTGCGAAGAGCTTCTCGAGCAATGCCGGGCTTGCCGGATGTTCTTTCAATGATGGCACTTCCATGCCGCCGTTTGACAAAACGTCTGTCAGCATGACGGCAGGACCGCCTGCGTGTGTTATCACCGCGCAGCGTTTGCCTTTGATTTCAGGGTGCATAAACACGCCGCACACTGTCGTGAGCTCCTGACGGTTCTGGCAGCGAACGATACCTGCCTTGCGGAACAAGGCGTCTACCACTGCGTCGTTTGTGGCGAGGGCGCCAGTGTGTGACGACGCTGCGCGGCTGCCTGCTGCGGAGCCACCTGACTTGATAGCTGCTATATGGCATCCTTTGTTGATGAGGCTACGTGAGTGTTTCAGCAATCTCTGCGGGTCGCCGATCTTTTCCATGTAAAGCATGATGACATGGCTCGACTTCACTGGGTCGAAGGTCTCGTCGAGGTGTTCAAGCACGTCCTCGATGCCGAGCTGGGCACTGTTGCCCACTGCCCACACGCTGTTGAACTTCAGTCCGTTGCTCATGCCGTATTCCTTGATGAACACTGCTGTCGCGCCCGAGCCAGTAATGAAGTCGACGCCTTTCGGGTCGAGTGTCGGGATAGGGGTGTCGAAGCAGCCGGCGTAGTTCACGTTGAGGAAGCCTGTGCAGTTAGGGCCTATCAGGCTGCCGCCGACGCTGTTGATGGTGTCGACGATATGTTTCTCAATCAAGGCACCCTCGTGGTTCTCCTCCGAGAATCCTGCGCTGATGATGATGAATCCTTTGCAGCCTTTCTCTTTTGCCAAAACATCGACGGTCTGGGCGCAGAACTTGGCTGCGATGCAGATGATGGCGCATTCCACATTCGGAAGCTCGTTGACGCTGGCGTAGCATTTCACGCCCTGCACCTCAGTCTCCTTCGGGTTCACCGCATAGACAGAACCTCTGAAAGGGCTCTCAAGAAGGTTTTTCAAAGCTTTTCCACCAGGTTTGTGGATGTCACTCGACGCACCGCACACCACGATGCTCTTCGGATTTAAAAGTTCTCTTGCTATCATATATCTGTATTTTTAATTTGTTCAAATTTTCTGCAAAAATACAGATATTTCGTGGAATTTAAAAATTAATTTTCACCTTTTTTAATGAATCACAATCTTCCTCGACAATGCTTGTCCGTTTTCAAAAATGATTTGAATTATCGCCAAGCCTTTGTAATCATGTAAATCAAGATCAATCTGTTCGGAATTGTAGGATTTGTAAAACAACAAGTTGTGCCCAGTATAGTCATATACCGAGATGTGTTCCATCAGCTGTTCAGACGTAATTCTAATAATTCCGTTTGAAGGATTTGGAAATAGTTGTATTTCTGGCAAGTACGATTCTTCTAATCCGTCGAATTCCACTTGATTGATGCAAACTGTGTACTCGAATTCATTATAGTTGTTGATGAACAATCCAGGGTAACAAAGGGCGGTTATTTGTTGCGAAGTCACATAAATAGTGTCGTTGCCAACGACATAGTAATCGTCGAAATAAAAATAAAACTCGTCGTATTGTGGCTGTCTAATGTAGTAGTCGATTTCATCACTACATAAAGCTAAACACACTCCTGGTATAGGAGGCCCTACGTTGGTATATGGTATTCCGGCAACCCCTGCTACTCCAATTAGTGTGTGTGCTGTGGAAGATAATAGTTTTATGACTTCGAGAGCATTGAAAGGCTCTCCATACAAATCATAGCGTATGAATTCATAACCTCCAACAACTACAGAATCGCCTTCCGAGAAGACAGCTTCATTGATATAGTTGCTTATCAGCTTTCTTTTGTTTGTCAGATAATAATATTCCTCTCCGTCGAATAACGACAGGTATGAATCATTTTCCATCGTAAGTGTGCCATTGACGCTGAAATCCTCAATATCATACGGAAGCGCGTCAGCCAATTCTAATACATTGAAAGTGTTGCCATAGTAATCAACTTGACTATCAATGGTGCCGATGAATAAATATCGCTTGTCTTCCTCAAAAATTCTTCCGTTAATGACAAAAGGATTTTGTGTCTGAAGCTCTCCGTTGATCGTGATAAAATATCTTACAATCCCTAATCTATTACAGAAACACGCAGCTGTAACAGGATTTGGATCTAGGAATGAGATTTCGTCATAATAATAAAAACCGAGGATTTGTTGGTGATTCGAATTAAGGTTTTTGCTTATGTCAATAGTTTTAAATACCTCTCCATTTCCGTCTTCCATCTCCTTAATATCCCCAATAACCGAAATCTCATTTCCAATTGCAATAGTGTCGTAATGAATGACCAAATCTTCCAGATATGGATTAGGCCAATAGTTGTCAACCATAACATAATAGTTTACGCCTTCAGATGTTATGGCGAAACGGGTGTCGCAGACATTCTGTTCGAAATATGGGGCTGCAATGCGGTTCACCACGCCGGTGATGGTGTCCTGGGCGAAACTGCAATATGCAGTTGTCAAAAGAATGTATAGAATTGCGATGAGTTTTTTCATTTTACAACCACCTTTCTGGACACTGTCAGTCCGTTTTCAAAAATAATCTGAATTATCGCCAAGCCTTTGTAATCTTGTAAATCAAGATTAATCTGTTCGGAATTGTAGGATTTGTTAAATAAAACACGTCCTGTGTAGTCACATACTGAGATATTGTTTATCAGTTGTTTAGAAGCAATTTCAACTATTCCATTTGATGGATTTGGATATATTTGAATATCTGCATCATACACTTCTGATAATTCCGTAATAATGCTGACTTTATCAATATTTATGGTGTTATGGATGTCGAAAATATAGGTCGGATATGTTGCTGTTATGCCATAAAACCGCCCAATTTCACCTGTAGCACTGATATTGTCACCAACATGGATGGTGTCTTGACCGACAATTAAAAGCCCCGACGTGGCATTTGTAAACGGACCCGTTCCTATAAAGTAATCATCTTCATTATTGACAATGACGAAAAACGGTTCTTGCTGATAATTGTGGTATGTTTGTATTGTCAATGTACCAGAAACAGTGCTCGTTCCGAAGGTGTTGGCATTTATGCTATCAAATGCTATTTCCATATATGGAGTTATTCCATTGCCAAGGAACATGTGCGTTGTGGTAAAGTATCCTATAACTTCAATATTGAATGGCAGTGTGTCATTTTCGATAATACATTGTGTTTGAGAATAATCCCATTGTTGAGGGTTTTCAACAAGATATTCATCATTATTATCAATAATAGCACACCTCATGCCAATGGGTGGAGCTGAACTTATTGAGGGATTTCCAACAGTGATAATTGGCCCGACAATATTTCTTTCACCAGTTGTTTCCATGGAAAGTGTCTCAAAAGTGTTAAAAGGTGCTCCGAACAAATCGTAGTGAGTGTTCCCGAAACCTTGGATATTTGAATTGACATTGTCTCCCCACATAGGTGAGAAGAAATCTTCATTATGAAGTTTGTCTTTGTTCGTAAGATAATATGTTTCATTATTTTCCGAAAACGAAAGATATTTAGTGTCTCCACATGGAGTGAATAAACAAAGCTCGTCATTAGCGACTATAACTCCATTTGCTGTGGCTTCAATGGCATACGGAATAACTTGTGTCAATTCAAGAATTGGGAGGTCATAATCAGGCCAATATTCAGCTATGCCAACCATGGTATAAGCTCCACTGTTGAGAGTCATTCCATTGAAGATAATTGGGAAATTCGTTTGCAAAACCCCGTTTATTGCGAGATAACAGGCATAATCTGGTGCGACATTACAATTTATTATGGCGTATTGAGAAAACCAACTAATAAATCCTGTTCCATAACTATATGTAGCACCAACCAGTTTTTGAACATCAATAACATTAAAGCCTTCTCCATTTCCATCTTCCATTTCCAAAATATTGCCGATAACCGAAATCTCATTTCCAATTGCAATAGTGTCGTAATGAATGACCAAATCTTCCAGATATGGATTCGGCCAGTAGTTGTCAACCATTACGTAATATGTTTCGCTTTCAGTAGTGATGGCAAAACGAGTGTCGCAGACATTCTGTTCGAAATAGGGCGCCGCAATGCGGTTCACCACGCCGGTTATGGTGTCCTGGGCGAAACTCGATAGGGCAGTCGCCAATATTATTAATAAGGCAAAGGTCTTTTTCATGGCTTCTTGTTTATAATGGTTTAACAATTAAACGTTTTATGACACAGCAAAAATATAAAATATTTTTGAAAAAAACAAATAATTATTAGAATAATTTTATGGAAGGTCTTGAAAATTACATGTTTAAACTGCCGGGACAACAAATCTTATCGCCTGCTGCTTATTCTCAACAACGATTCTTTCCCCCTGCAAAATCTCACCGTCCAATGAGACGCAGAATCCATCGCCGCCTTCGATAATGACCTGTTTTGCCCTGCGATAAACGATATATTTTTCAAATTTAGGGTTGTCGAGATGCGTTCCGTTGGTATAGTCTTTTTTCAATAATGCGAATTTCAGTCTTGAAACCGGCTTGATGAGGCAAACCTCCAGCAATCCGTCCTCATTTGATGAGCGCGGGGCGCATTTGTAGCTGCCGCCCACATATTTGCCGTCGGCAATGGTGCAGAGGCATATCTTACCGTCGTTGAGCTTCTCGCCATCGGCATACACGGTGCATTTTGTGCGCATGCCCGCGAAGAACGCCTTAAGCACCGCGATAGGGTAGCACATCTTGCCTCCGATGATGGGGTAACGACGAATCTTGTTCATTGTCTTTGCCACAACTGAATCCAGTCCGAAATGCGTGGCGTTGAGCGCAAATCTGTCGTTAACTTGCATGATGTCGACCTTTGTCTCGGTGCCATGCATGGCGTTCTCGACGTTTCTAAACATCTGTAAATCACCGTAATACTTGATGTAATCGTTGCCACTGCCGTAAGCTAACACCGCCATACTGGCATTTGGATAACCGTAGATGCCGCTCGCCACCTTGTTGATGGTGCCGTCGCCGCCGCAGGCATAAAACCGCACCTCCTCGCCGGGATGCGCCTCGAGGTATTCCTTTATCTGACTGACGTTGTCTTTCGCCGAATTGGGTGTAAATAATTCATAGTCAATAGCTTCGCTTTCGTTGGCAATCGCTTTCTTCACCTCTTCGAGACACGAATGCTCGCCGGCGACAGTATTAACGATGAAAATATGCTTCATTGTTATTCCCAAATTTTTGCAAAATTAAGAAATAATCTTAAAAAAACCAAATCAAATTTTAAATTTTAAATCTTGAATTTTAAATCTTAAATCCCGATTACCGCGTATGTTATGACTTTCCCGTCTCTTTTTATCGCGAAAAGCCACTCGTCGTCGACTTTTTTGCGGTAGATGCGCAGTGTGTCGCCTTCCAGACTCTCCGCCTCGTAATGAATCTCTAACTCTTTGAGTGTCATTGCTTCCAATTCCTTGACGGAAAACGAGTCGAGCACCATCATGCAGTATTTGGTGTTGTTGGTGTGATGCGAGAGGTCGATGTCGCAGGCGCGGACGGTCTTCTCGTAAACAAAGTCGTCTTCGGTGAACTCGTCTTTGAATTTCTTGAACGTCGGCTCGCAGGCTTTATATGGAAGAAATTGAATGTCAGGGTATTGGATGCTGTCGGTCTTACGAAGACGGCGTGTGTCCTTGTCGAGAATCACCCATTCCGCCACGGCGTTCACTGCCGGCGTGTTGTCGTCTTTCAGTATCTGATACGAACGGAAACATTTCAAGACCTCGGGTCCCGACGGCCAAGTCTTCAAGACCACTTCGTCGTGGTCTCTCACCGTGTCAAGAAACTCGAACTTTATGCGGCGCACCACCCAGAAGGCGTTGTCGCGTTTTGCCAGTGTGGGCAGGTCGATCTCGAGCATCATGGCGTTGGCGTCGGCAAGCTCCTCAAACAGAAACTGCATGGTGTAAGGACTCATCCTGTTCACGCTGTCGCAATAATTCGACCAGACCTTGAAATTCTTGCTGTAATGATTATTATTCATATTCAATTTTTAATGCCGTACTTTGTTTTCGTCATTTCGAGCGGAACGAAGTGGAGTCGAGAAATCACCGGCATTTAAATGTTTCGTATCAATTGTTTGGCGGTGATTTCTCCGCTCCCTACGGTCGGTCGAAATGACGTGTGGAGCGTCTCTGTCTTACCGCCTCAAACGTCACTATCGCTGTTGTCACGCTCACGTTCAATGAATCTGCGATGCCGTTCATCGGGATGATGATGTTCTGGTCGGCGGCGTCGACCCACTGCTGCGAGATGCCTGTCGCCTCCGTTCCCATCACTATCGCCGACGCCTTTCTGAAGTCAGCATCGAGGTAGTCGATTGAAGCTTTCAAATATGTGCAATATATCGTTATCTTATTGTCTTTCAGCCATTTGATGCATTCTTCCGACGAGCATGCGAACAGAGGCACCGAGAATATGCATCCCACGCTGGCGCGGATGGCGTTGGGGTTGTAGAGGTCGGTTCTCGGGTCGGCGATGATGACGGCATCCACACCTGCGGCGTCGGCGGTGCGCAGCACCGCCCCGAGGTTTCCCGGCTTCTCCACGGTCTCGAGTACTATGATGAGCGGGTTCTTTTTCTTTGGCTTAAACGCTTGTAAATCAGCATATTTTGGTATGGCGACCGCCAACAAGCCGTCGCTGCCCTCACGATAGGCTATCTTCTCGAAGATGTCGAGGGAAACCTCCTCGACCGAGCGCGCCGTTATCCCGGCACCTTCTTTTGCAAGGTCCGGACACATAAATAACGTGTCAATCTCAAATCCGCTCGCCACGGCGCGCTCGATCTCACGCCGCCCCTCGATGAGGATGCGGTTCTGCTCACGACGCTCCGAAGCCTTCTCTAACTTGATGATATTCTTGATCTTAGGATTGGTCTTGCTCGTAATCATGCCTTTGCCTCCTTTTTCCTGATTTGTGAAAACACCAGACCGATGACAACCAAAATAATACCCAAAATCTTGTTTGCCGACAACATCTCAATCCCTAAAATGAAACTGAAAATGCCAGTAAACACAGGAATCAGGTTGCTGTACACGTTGGCTCTCGATGCGCCAAGTTTGCTGAAAGCGAACGCCCACAACGAATAGGCGACGGCGCTGCAAAGCGTTCCGAGGCATACCAGCGGCACGATGTATTCGCCGATATTTCCAAAGTTAGACGGCTCAAACTGCTCCATTATTATCGTCAGCGGAATGAAATAAATCATACCGATGATATTCTGCATCCATGTGATTGTCAACGGCTTATACAGTTTCGTCAGCTTCACCAGCGAGATGGAATAGCCGACAGCCACCAGCACCGCGCAGAACAGGAAGATTACACCTTTGGTTGAAGCAACAAACTCCAAGTCTTTGTTTATCAGCATTATCATCACGCCAAGGAACGACACGATGAGACCTAAAATATTCATCGGCGAGAGTCTTTCCTTCAGGAAAACCGACGCTGCCACAGGCGTCACCAGCGGAATCATTGCGATGATGGCGGAGCCGATGATAGGGGAGGTGTTTTTCAAACCGTAACCCTCGAAAATGAAGTACAAAAACGGCTCGAACATCGCCGCCAAGGCGAACAGACCGAGATGTTTCCGCTCCACTTTCTCGTTTAATTTGAACATGAAAAGTATCGCTGTGAAAAATATCGTAGCGATAACCAGACGCAGAAATATCGTCGCCGTGGGGTTCAGATTTCGGTACACCTGCGTCGACCAGATGAACGATAACCCCCAGATAATCATTGCGATAACGCCCGCAATATGCACTATGTAATTCCTGTTTTTCATGGCGCAAAAATAGATAAAATAATTGTTTCTTCATTCAAAATAATTTTGTATTTTTGTAGTTTGATAGTTGTGAAAATGAAAAAAATTCTGAAATATCTGTTATATCTTATAATTGCATTCGTGGGTTTTCTCATCGCAATGAACCTTTTTGTGCCGGTTTACATCTACGATGAACCTGTGCCTTTTCATGGCGATTATCTCCTTAACCCTTATCAGGATATCGACTCAACCTATTGGAAATGCTGCAACTTCCATGGTCATACGCGTCAGTATGGCGGCGTCACCAACGGCAGAAATAATGGCAACGCTGTTTACGACAGCATGTATCGTCTTTTCGGCTACGACCATGTCGGAATCTCCGATTACAACAAGGTGAATCCCTACGAAAACGGCAAAGACCCTGGCTATATCCCCGGCTACGAGCACGGCTACAACGTGTGGAAGACACATCAGGTATGCCTCGGTACCAAAAAAGTGCGCCGTATCGATTATTTTTTCTATCAGACATTGAGTCATAAACAACACATGCTCAATAAGTTAGGTGAGCAAAACAGGGTGGTTGCGGTGGCTCATCCGAGCTTCGTCGACGGCAGTTACAACGTGCGCGACATGAAATACCTCAGCAACTACAAAATATTGGAGGTCTTGAACGGTTTTGTCAACTCGCCAGAGCACTGGGACATGGCACTGTCGAACGGTCATCTGGTGTATCTCATTGCCGACGATGACACTCATGACGTGTTGAAAGTCAACGATATAGCTCTTAGAATCACCTATCTCAACGCCAAAAACAACGCCGCCGATGAGCTTTACGACGCTCTCCTTGCCGGAAAGGCGGTGGGCATCGATTTCGACCTCGACCGTCAGGAGGCTATGGACCATAAAGTTGAACGTTTCAAACGCGACATACCTTATTTATACAGTGCCCGACTTGACAGCGCCGATTTCTGCGTAAGTGTCTCAAAACCAATACGTAAGGCGGATTTTATCGGACAAGGCGGCACCATTTTGAAGGAGGAGGAATACAAAAAAGAAGACACTGTCACCAATGTCTTCTATAGCATCCAGCCTTCCGACCAGTACGTGCGCACCGTCCTGACGTTCTTCGACGGCACCACGATGTGGCTCAACCCTGTCACCCGCCACGATAGCGAAGTGATTGTAAAACAACGCCTTGACCACATCTCATACCTCTGGACCGCCGCGTTGTGGATGGTTTATACCGGAATTATTTTGTTGATTATAAAGCTGTTTGTATCAATTCGCAAACACTAATCGTCATTTCGAGCGAAGTCGAGAAATCACCGGCATACAAGGTGTCAGAGACTAAAATGCGGAATCGGCTCTAACTTGAACAGATTCTTGGCATGTTTGTCGTCGATTTTCGCCTTTATCGCAGCGTCTTCGCACACTCCCGTCCTGATGTACTTATCCAATGTGGCGTAGGTGAATCCTAAGTTGTCTTCATCGCTCTTGCCGCACAAGCCGTCTGATGGGGTCTTTTCAACCAGTTCGATAGGTAAGCCTAATTCTTTACCGATGGCTTTCACTTCCTGCACTGTCAACCCGCCGAGAGGGGAGAAGTCGCCTGCTGCGTCGCCGTAGCGTGTGCTGTATCCCACCCAGTCTTCCGAGAGGTTGCAGGTGTTAGCCACGCGTCCGTTGCATGACTGTGACACTGCATAAAGTGCCGTCATCCTCAACCTCGGTGGCATATTGATAACTGTCTGATTTGCAACGTCTTTGCCTATCGTGGCGAGCTGTTCATTCACCTCTTTCATGAGGGCGTTGTATGTCTCGCCGATGTTCACGCAGCAATATTTTATCCCGAGATGGTTTATGAGCTTCATGCTGTCGCTGATGTCTTTCTGCACTCCGTTAGGCATCGTCACGCCGATGACACGCTCTTTGCCGAGTGCCTCGACGCACAGTCCGGCCACTATGCTGCTGTCTTTGCCGCCAGAAATTCCTATCACGGCGTTGCAGCCTTTGCCATTAGCCTCAAACCAGTCTCTAATCCATTGAACTACACGGTCTTTGACCTCTTTTGCATTAAAATCTTTCATAGTTTCATTTTTTATTGTCATTTCGAGCGAAACGAAGTGTAGTCGAGAAATCACAGCCTAACAATTTACCGGAGATTTCTCCATTTCGCTTCAGTCGAGATGACGGGTTTGTTAATTATAATTCCTCTCTCCAAAAATCTTGCTTCCGACTCTAACCATGGTTGAGCCCTCTTCGATAGCGATTGGGTAGTCGTGCGACATTCCCATCGATATCTCCTTAAACCATTCACAATCAGCGAAATACTTTGTCTTTAATGTGTTAAAAATCTCCTTCAGATGATGGAACTCCTTGCGGACCTGCGTCATGTTGTCGGTGTTTGTCGCCATGCCCATCACGCCGCAGATGCGAACGTTTTTCATCGTCTTGAAAATGTCGGAATTCAAAATTTCCTCTGCTTCTTCCATGCTCAATCCGAATTTCGTCTCCTCTTCGGCGATATGGAACTGCAGCAGGCAATCGACAACTCTGTCGTGCTTAACCGCTTCTTTATTAACGGCTTGCAGCAGATTAAACGTGTCGATAGAATGTATCAGCCGCACATATTGGACTATGTATTTTATCTTGTTGGTCTGCAGATGTCCGATGAAATGCCAGTCGATGTCCTTTGGCAGGACCTCGTGTTTGTCGCGCATCTCAAGCGCATGGTTTTCGCCGAAGACACGCTGCCCGGCGTCGTACGCCTCCTGCAAATATTCCACGGGTTTCGTCTTCGACACAGCCACCAGCAAAACTCCAGAAGGTATTGTTTTTCTTACTGTTTCCAAATTTTCCTTTACCATGATGACAAAGTTTTAAAACAATGCAAAAGTAATAAAAAAAATCATTATTTTTGCAAAAATTTGTTTCTATGAAAAAATATATCATCTATCTCGTTAAGATATTGATTTTCATGCTGGTGATGTTTGCCGCAATGCGAATCGTGTTCATTGCTAACTACTGGCACCTCGTCATGATGGACATGGTCCCGTTTGTCGAGATTATTCGCGGTTTTTACAAAGCCATACCTCTCGACATCGCAACGGCATGTTATATCATGTCGGTACCGGCAATAGTGGCCTTCGTCGGGATGTGCTTCAACCGCAACTTCAACTATCGCTGGATACGATGGTATTTCTACATTGTGATAACGCTTTACATCCTCGCCGTGATGGGCGAAATAGGCATCTATGGCGAATGGGGTACAAAGCTGAGTATCAAGGCTTTGGCATATCTTGAGAATCCTTCGGAAGTGATGAACACCGCCTCGACACAACAAACGGTGCTGCTCTTGTCGCTCTGGGCTTGTTTCACGCTGCTTTTCTGCTGGTGGTATGTCCGCTGGATCGAGCCGAAACAAGAGAAACACGTCAACGAGCGCAAGCCTGACTGGTTTATGTATCCGGCTCTTCTGGTCGTCGTGGTAGGCCTTGTTTTCCTCGGCATGCGTGGCGGCTTCGGCGAGATCCCTATCTCAACGAGCTCAGGATACTTCAGCAACTATAAGATTGTCAACATCATGACTGTCAATCCGGTGTATAACCTCGCCGAAAACTATACCAACGTGCGCAAGGTCAACGATAACGCACATTTCAACTACATGGACTTCGAGACTGCGAAGGCTATCACCGAGGAGACACATCAGGTGGAATGCGACTCAACAATCCATATTCTGAAGACCGAGCGTCCTAACGTGTTGATAATCTTGCTCGAAAGCTGGTCGGCCGACCTCATCGAGTCATTGGGCGGCGACCCGAGCATCACACCGAATTTCCATAAATTGGAGAAAGAAGGACTGCTGTTTACCAACTATTACGCCTCCGCCAACCGCTCGCAGCAGGCGATAGCCTCTATCATAGGCGGTCTGCCAGGCCTTCCGGTGACCACCATCACCAACCATCAGGAGAAATATTACGCCATCCCATCAGTGGTGAAATCGCTCGATTCCATTGGCTATTACTCCAGTTTCTACTTCGGCGGCGAGCTTAACTACGGCAACATCCTCTCTTACCTGAGATACAACGAATTTGACCGTGTCATCGAGGGCAAGGACGTGACCGAGCATTTCAAAAAAGGCAAGTTGGGTATCCAGGATACCGACATGCTCCCGTGGGCGGCGAAGGACATAACAAGCCAGCCGCAGCCGTTCTTCACGACGATATTCACGCTGAGCACACACTCGCCTTACGACTATCCGAAAGGCTATTTCGATGAGCTTCAATGGCCTCAGCTTGAAAAGGTGTTCGTCAACTCGGGCAAGTACACCGACGTCGCACTGAAGCTATTCATGGATGAGGCCCGTCGGCAGCCTTGGTACGACAGCACCTTGTTTGTCTTTATGGCCGACCACAGCCATCCATCGTACAAGAACCATCCGCTGGAATCGTTTGAATATCATAAGATTCCGATGCTTCTCTATGGCGAGCCGCTGATGGATTCGTTGCGCGGCACCACCTACGATAAGATTTGTGGCAACACCGATTTTCCGGCGACGCTTCTGGCACAGCTCGGACAGAAACACGAGGAGTTCATCTGGAGCAAAGACGTGTTCAATATTTGCTATAAGCCATTCGCATTCTTTGAGTTATACAGCGGACTGGGCTGGAAGACCGACGAAGGCGAATGTGTCATCTCCAACGCCGACAACGTTACGAAAAACACCTTCCCTGAGGAGTTGTCCGACAGCTTGACACGTCAGGGAAAAGCCTATATGCAATATCATTTCGATTTATTTAACAGGTATTAAAAAATTATTTGTATCTTTGCAATTTGTAAAAATTAGAAAATATTAGATATGTTTGAAGGTTTAACCGAGAAATTAGAACGTTCGTTTAAGGTCCTAAAAGGACAGGGATACATCACGGAAATCAATGTGGCTGAGACAGTTAAGGAGGTCCGTAAGGCTTTGCTTGACGCCGATGTCAGCTATAAGATTGCGAAAGATGTCACCAATGACATCAAGGAGAAAGCTATCGGCCAGAAGATTTTGACGGCTGTTTCGCCGAGCCAGTTGATGGTGAAGATTGTGCATGACGAGCTCGCTGAACTCATGGGTGGCGAGCATTCCGAGATCAACATCAAAGGCAATCCTGCCGTGGTGCTTATCGCGGGTCTGCAAGGTTCCGGTAAGACCACTTTCTCGGCAAAACTTGCCAATTTCTTGAAAACCAAGAAGTCGAAGAACGTGCTTCTGGTGGCGGGCGACGTCTACCGTCCTGCCGCTATCGACCAGCTGAAGGTCCTCGGCGAGCAGGTGGGAGTGGAGGTCTACACTGAAGAAGGCAACAAAAACCCTGTCCAGATCGCCCAACACGCCATCGAACATGCCAAGGCACAGAACAAGAACGTGGTCATCATCGATACCGCAGGCCGTCTGGCCGTCGATGAGGAGATGATGGACGAGATAGCGAAAATCAAAGAGACGGTGAAGCCGCAGGAGACCTTGTTTGTGGTCGACGCCATGACAGGTCAGGACGCCGTGAACACCGCCAAGGCCTTCAACGACCGCCTCGACTTTGACGGAGTGGTGCTCACCAAACTCGATGGTGACACTCGTGGCGGTGCGGCCCTCACAATACGCACCGTCGTTGAGAAACCTATCAAATTCGTAGGACTCGGCGAGAAAATGGATGCCCTCGACATCTTCTACCCGAAACGTATGGCCGACCGTATCCTCGGCATGGGCGATATCGTGTCGTTGGTGGAGAAGGCACAGGAGCAGTTCGACGCTGAAGAGGCAGCTAAGCTGAAGAAGAAACTCGCTAAGAACGAGTTCAACTACAACGACTTCTTGAAGCAGATACAGCAGATAAAGAAGATGGGAAGCATCAAAGACCTCGCAAGCATGATTCCGGGCATGGGCAAAATCAAAGACGAGGATATCGACGACGACGCCTTCAAGAGCATCGAGGCAATCATCGGCTCGATGACACCAGAGGAACGCGAGAACCCGAAGATCATGAACGGAAGCCGCAAACGCAGAATCGCCATGGGCTCGGGCAACAGCATCGAAGAGGTGAACCGCCTCATCAAACAGTTTGACGAGACCTCGAAGATGATGCGTATGGTGTCGACAGGCGGCGCCAAGAAGATGATGCAGATGATGCAACAGGCAAAACGCCACAGATAATACGAAACATTAAATTATACGTGTAAAGATGCGATTCATCGCATCTTATAACCTACAGAATTGAATATGAATATAGAAGAAAAGATTATCGACGGCAAAGCCATTGCCGACGCAATGAAAAAAGAGATAGCGGCTGAAGTGGCCGCGATGTTGGACAAAGGCATGGACGCCCCACATCTCGCAGCAGTGATAGTGGGCGAGGACGGCGCAAGCCAAACCTACGTGGCATCGAAAGAGAAAGCCTGCCACTCGGTGGGCATGACAAGCTCGGTATACCGCCTGCCAGCCAACACCACAGAGGAAGAAGTGCTGAAACTCATCGACTTCCTTAACAACGACGAGGAAATCGACGGCTACATCATCCAGCTGCCGTTGCCGAAACATATCAACGAGACCAAGGTCATCCATTCGATTAACCCTAAGAAGGACGTCGACGGATTCACACCTTTTAATATCGGTCTGATGCAGCTAGGCGAACCTTGTTTCCTGCCTGCCACACCAGCTGGCATCGTGGAGCTGCTGAAACGCAGCGGCGTGGAGACAGCGGGCAAGCACGTGGTCGTGTTGGGACGCTCTAACATCGTGGGAACACCTATCAGTGTGATGCTTTCACGTAAAGGTGCCGACGCTACAGTGACCATCTGCCACAGCAAGACACAGAACCTTCCAGAGATAACACGTCAGGCCGACATCCTCGTGGTGGCCATCGGCAAACCGTTGTTCCTCAAAGCCGACATGGTGAAGCCGGGCGCCGTGGTAATCGACGTCGGTATCCACCGTATCGAAGATTCAACAACAGAAAAAGGCTATCGCATT
>CADAFC010000014.1 GCA_902787095.1 uncultured Bacteroidia bacterium | reverse complement strand
GATTTGTGAAATTATAAATGAAAAAGCATAAATGAAAAACCAACTCATAATATACGGAAGCATTTACGGTTCAGCGAAACGCTATGCGGAGAAGCTGGCTGAAATAACAGGACTTGAAGCTGTCGATTATAAAGATGTCGAAAACATTAACGATTACGACAAAATCATCTATCTTGGAGCGCTTTATGCAGGTGGTGTCACAGGACTCAAAAAGACTGCCAGTAAAATGTCGCCTGAGCAGGATCTGATAATTGCCACTGTTGGTCTTGCTGACCCAACAGACCTAACAAACACTAATAATATCAAGCAAAACATCAAAAAGCAGATTCCTGCAAATTTCTATGATGAAAGCAAGATATTTCATCTTCGTGGAGCCATCGATTACAAAAAAATTGGCCTTAAGCACCGTGTCATGATGTCGATGCTACTCTCAAAGGTCAAAAAACTGCCGGAGTCGGAGCAAAATGCCGAAACGAGAGCCATGATTGCGACTTACGGCAAACAGGTTGATTTCGTGGATTTCAGTACGCTAAAACCGATATTTAGAATAGCGACAACAAACAAAATGATTGCCATTTGTGGGCTTGACTGTGAGAAATGCGATGCTTTTATCGCCACCAAGAACAACGATCAGGCTCTGCGAGAGAAGACAGCAAAACTATGGTCAGAGTTGAACAAAACATCTATTTTACCCGAGCACATCAATTGTGAAGGCTGTCGCATGAACGGAGCAAAAACTGTTTTTTGTAATAATTTGTGCGAGATTCGCAAATGTGCTGTAAGCAAGAATTATGAAACATGTGGCGACTGTCCCGAAATGGAGCATTGCCAGAAAGTCGGTGCGATACATGCTAATAATAAGGATGCGAAGAATAGATTGAAAAAAGCATAGATATACTATCCCTAATCGCAATCCTTAATGGTTTTTCACAGCCCTAACCACCTGTCCCCTGCTCCGCTCGTATGTGGCGCACACATGACAGTTCTCATAATCGAAATGCAGACTCCATGCACTCACCTGACTGGTGGTCTGCAAGCTACTTGACCAATAGATTCCGAGACCAGTGCATATCAAATTGTCATCCAGATAAAAACCTGTAGCAGGCAGGAAGATGCTGTTGCCGTTAGGACCAGTCAGCAGCCTGCCCTCGACACCGTTTTGGGTCGTCCAAACAAATGTGGTGTTTTGATGCAGCTCGTCAAATTCTTCCGCCGTCGGCATGCGCCACCCGACACCCCAGTTGGCGCTTGCGGCATCGTCAACTGGCTCCAACACCGTCAGATTGTCGACATAACCGTTGTATCCACACGTCGGATTGTTGCAATATTTCGTCAATTTGTAAACATTGGTGCACAAAATGCCGAATTTGTACTGTTTCCAGTCGTAGATGTCTTTGGTCGCGGTCTCGCCCCAAGCGAAGTAATCGCCGACATCCTCAGGACTGCTCGCCCCCACGTTGCAGGTAGCCCACAAGGTGCCGCTCGGCAAGCCCAAGTCGACGTACTCATGACCGTCGCCAACCACATCAACACTCTTTTCTTTACAGCATCCGAAAAGAAAAAACACAGCTAACATCGGCACTAAAAATGCTTTCACACCTGATAACCTCATATTATCGTCATTTTATTTTGCAAAGATAGGAAAAATCCCCATTAATTGGGATGTCATTATGTCAAATAATACCGTATTTTTGCAGCAAGAAAAAAAATTAAGATGACAACTCTCGACAAGCTTGAAATAGGACGGTCGGCGGCAGTGAAAACCGTAGGCGGGAACGGCTCGCGACGCCAGCATTTCCTTGACATGGGCGTCATTCCCGATGCCGTGGTGAAACTCGTGAAATACGCTCCGCTCGGCGACCCTATGGAGGTGATGATTCACGGTTATTCGCTCACTCTGCGTAAAGCCGACGCCAAACTCATAGAAATTGAGCCCATAACCTCCGAAAAAGAGACTGAAAACGACGATTTCGACATCGACAAGCTGTATATCACCTCGTTACCCGACCATAACGCCCACCCTGGACTCGGTGAGGAAGGCGTTTATCATGACAGGACCCACGAAAACCCGTTGCCGAAAGGCACCACGCTGACATTCGCACTCGCAGGACAGCAGAACTGCGGCAAGACCACGCTCTTCAACCAGCTGACGGGCTCAAACCAGCATGTGGGTAACTTCCCTGGCGTCACCGTCGACCGCAAAGACGGCGTGATAAAAGGTCATCCCGAGACAATGGTGACCGACTTGCCGGGCATATACTCGCTATCTCCTTATACAAATGAAGAAATAGTGTCGCGTGAGTTTATCATGCAGCAGAAGCCCAAGGCTATCATCAACATCGTGGATGCCAACAACATCGAACGCAACCTCTACCTCACCATGCAGCTTATGGAGCTCGGCGTGCCTATGGTGCTGGCGCTCAACATGATGGACGAGGTGCGTCACAACGGAGGCACCATCCGCGTCAACGAGATGGAGCAGATACTGGGATTGCCTGTGGTGCCTATCTCTGCGGCAAAAAACGAGGGTGTCAACGAGCTCGTCGACCACGCCATACACGTGGCGAAATATCAGGAAGAGCCTGTGCGTCAGGACTTCTGCGACAAAGACGACCACGACGGTGCCGTGCACCGCTGCCTTCACAGCATCATGCACCTTATCGAGGACCATGCACAGCGTGCCGAGATACCGGTACGTTTCGCTGCCTCGAAGCTCGTGGAAGGCGACAAGATAGTGCTCGACGCATTGCAACTCTCTCAGAATGAGAAGGAAACACTCGAACACCTCATACTTCAGATGGAAGAGGAACGCGGGCTCGACCGTGCGGCAGCCATGGCGGAGATGCGCTTCACCTTCATCAAGCGTCTGTGCTCGAAAACGGTGGTGAAACCTCACGAAAGCAAAGAATACCAACGTAGCCGCCGCATCGACAAGATACTCACCGGCAAATGGACCGCCATACCTATTTTCATCATGGTGATGATAGGAATCATCTATCTGTCTATCGACGTGCTCGGCGCGCCTCTGCAAGACTGGCTCGACGAGGGCATCAACTGGCTCGCTCTCGCCGTCGGCAAGGCATTATACAACTGGGACGTCTCGCCCGCTGTGCAGTCACTTGTGGTTGACGGCATCTTCGGAGGCGTCGGCTCCGTCTTGAGTTTTGTGCCAATCATCATACTGCTGTTCTTCTTCCTGAGTCTGCTCGAAGACAGCGGCTACATGGCACGTGTGGCTTTCGTCAGCGACAGTTTCTTGAGAAAAATAGGTCTCACAGGTCACTCCATAGTTCCGTTGCTCATCGGATTCGGTTGCACGGTGCCGGCAGTGATGGCTTCACGTACCCTGCACTCTACTCACGACCGCTGGCGTACAATTTTGCTCACACCTTTCATGAGCTGCTCGGCAAAGATACCTATCTACGCGTTCTTCACCGACTATTTCTTCCCGCATAATGGCGGAATAGTGCTGATCTGCCTGTATCTGTTCGGCATTGCAGTAGGTCTCATCGTCGCGTTGTTTTCCAAGACCAAAGGCGACGTGGCTCCTTTCGTGATGGAGCTGCCGAATTACAGATTGCCTGGCGCGAAAAACGTGGCTCACCTGCTGTGGGACAAGACCAAAGACTTCCTCCAACGCGCTTTCACGGTCATTTTCATTGCCTCGTTAGTCATCTGGTTCCTGCAGACCTTCGACTTCCATTTCAATATGGTCGAAAACGGCGAAGGCAGCATCCTCGCTATGATAGCAGGCTGGATTGCACCAATCTTCAAGCCTATCGGCCTCGGTGAATGGCAGATTGTAACGGCATTGGTGAGCGGTTTCATGGCTAAGGAAAGCGTGGTGGCGACCCTCGAAGTGCTCAACGCGATGCCTCTCTTCACCATAGCGACGTCGATCTCGATGCTTGTGTTCTGCCTGCTCTACACCCCTTGCGTGGCTGCAATGGCCGCCATACGCCGTGAGCTGGGCACAAAATGGATGTTCATCATCATCGCATTCCAATGCGTGGTGGCATGGGTGGCAGCGTTAATCGTTTATTTAATAACAGGAATGATAATATGAATTTCGCAACCGTCATAACCCTTCTGATTGTCCTCGCCCTCGTGGTGGTGGCGGTCTTTTCTTTACGAAAAGGGAACGGTTGTTGTAAAAAATGTAGAGATACACGGCCGTGTATCTCTACATCAAATGATCATTGCAATAATTGCAATTGTGTTTCTTGTCCTTTCAAACGTTAATCTCTGCAAGACAATCCTTGCACAAACAATCCTGATAATTTTCTTTCAGAAACGCCTTCGCACGGTCGCTTAATTTGATTTTCACGCACCAACAGTCTATTGAATGCACGCATTCGAACTCTTTTCCGCAACGAGGACAAATCTTTTTCATAATTATTTGATTATTAAACGTTGTGTAGCGATATTTCCATTAAGGTTTACACGAACGAAATAAACGCCTCTCGGCAATTCGCTCACGTTGATTACATTTTCTTCTGTTGTCAAAACCAACTGTCCGACAGCGTTAAATATCTGTACAGACGAGGTATGAGGAGTTCCAATAGTTACGAAATCGTGTGCCGGATTCGGATAAATCGACACATTATCGCACTCATTCTCGGCTATGCCTTCACCAGGGAAATGCTCCTGATCGTGAATCACGCCGACAGCGTCGAGATCCATGCCGCATGACGCGAACGGTGTCGGCCACGGGTCATTGACGATATGACCTTGCGAGTCGTATGTGCAATACTCCTGGTCAATGTTACCGATTACATCCACAACACGCACGTGTGTGATATTGTCCTTATCAAGCAGCGGGTCATCAGGGACTTCGTCCAATTCGAACGGTGTGCCGTACATCGCGCCGTATTTACTGGCGAAATTGTGTATCTGTGCCGGGTCGATACAGCCCATTCCACCGACTTGTGTCTCTGTCTGTACGTATGTCACGGCTGGAAAACGGAAGAAGTTCTCTCCATCGGAGCTCACTTCCACGAAACCCAGCTCGAGGAACCACATATCAGGATTTCCTTGGTTGGCGAAACCGTTTTCAAACACAGCAAAATCAGGGCCTTCCCTGTTGCAGATAGGCGATGCAAATGTCACTGTCGCTTGTCCGCCGTCGCCGAGGCATGTAACACCCATAGTTCCTTCAGGAAATCCTATGACATTCGATGCTGGCCAACCTTGACCTGCCAAGCCTGCACTCGGGTTGGTGATATTCATCGGTCCTGGCTCGGCGACGCAGCCTGTAGCCCAAGCCACAAACGCCGATGAGTCGGCATGCATGGCAGTGGTGCCGGGCTTGTCTTGTGCAGGAGCGAACTGCGCCCACAGAGCCATCGGCACCATAGCCAACAATATCACTAAAAGCTTTCTCATTTCACAACCAGTTTGGTCGTATAACCATTGACGCGGACGAAGTAAACGCCTGTCTCCAAGCCTCTCACGTCAATCTTCGACTCGGCTGATGTCAACACGAGACGGCCTGTCATGTCGTAAATCTGCACTGATGACGCGCTCATGGCATCCACCATGATATAGTCTGTTGCAGGATTTGGATACACTTTGACTCTCAAAGCCTCAACCTCTTCAACATCGTTGTAAGCTGTCACAGGCTGCACCGGTGTTGTCCAGACGTATGTCCAAGCGGCAATTTCTGTACCGATAGTGTAGTCACCCCATTTCACAAAATCGCCATTGATCACGGTTTGCTCGTCAAAAGTGTACCATGACTGCATACCGTTAACGTTGTACATGGCGTTATAACCATTGAGTACGTAATAGGTTTCGTCATCGTTAAAGGTAAGGTCGGTAAGCATATAGCCACCCCATGATGACGGCTCGTCAGTGAAAGTGAAGCGACGGTCAACCTCAGCTATTGCCTGCATCATTTCTTTAATTGTAACGCTTTCGGCGGCAAATCTGTAGCCCCATGCGAAGCACACATCTTGAGGGTCTGCGAAGTTGACGGCAAAGACAGCTTCATTTTCGCCTTCGCCAATCCAGTAAATGATTTGCGATGGGTCGATCATAGCCTCTTCAGCCAATGCATAAACGGCTGCAACTTCTTTTTCCCAGACATAGATGTAGTTGTCAGGGTCAATCAAAGTGCCGCAATGTGTGTCGCCTAATTTCACATATTGGCCAGGAGCGACTGTTGCGACATCGTATGTGTCCCATGAAGAAACACCGTCAATCAAAAACGACACCCACATCTGTTCTACAAGACTCAGATTGAGAACGCCGTCATTGTAATGCATGTCGTTGAGCCAGCTGCCATTGGCTTCGTAGCTGAAACGATAGTCAGCTGCCGCGATGTCATCCATGATGGTCTTCAATGTGACTGTCTCGGCGTTAAAACGGTAGCCCCATGCCAGAGCGGTGTCAGGCTCTGCCCAGTTGGCGATGAAAATCGCTTCATTATCGCCTTCGCCGATCCAGAAACGGATGTCAGCAGGGTCGATAGTCGCGTCTTGCTGTGCGAACATGTTGGTCGAAAGACCTAAGATTCCTAAAAGGAGGAAAAGAGTAAATTTTTTAACCATAATTTAAGATTTTTAAGGTTTAATAATAAATTTAATTACCTCAAAACCTCGTGGAAAAATGTTGGTACCTTTTATAAAAAAGGAGAAGCCAGCTTTTATCCCGAAAGCTTTGTTTACGATATCTGGCAGGTCTTCTGACTTACTCCCTGATTCTTGCCGCCTTCCCGAAATTATTGATTATCAGTGGCATAGTGGCAAGCGTTAAGAGCTTACAGCAGCGGGAACTGTCCGGGACTTCCACCCGATTCCCTATTGAGCCTCGTCGGCACCAAATATCGCTGCAAAAATACAAAAAAAGTTTGCTTACGCAAACTTTTTTAGTCTTTAGTTTTTAGTCTCTAGTACTAATGACTAGCGACTAACGACTAAAGACTCATATTTCAAGCTCTACTGAAACTGACTCCATCTTGCCTCCCAGCGGCGGGTTCATCTTCTTCACCTTCACCCAGGCGTAGGAGACGGCCGGAAACTCTTTACTGATGGCTTTCAGAATGCGTCGGGCAACGTTTTCAAGCAAGTTGGAGGAAACCATCATCTCTCTTTTAACAACGGCGTACACCTCCTGATAATTTACTGTATCTTCAAGATTATCAGTCTCTTCCGCCTTCGAAGTGTCGACCTCCATGCTCAAATCCACGTTAAACCACGTGCCTATCTTGCGCTCCTCCTCGAAGCAGCCATGATAGGCGTAGAATTCCATTTTTTCTATTGAAATAACTGACATATTGTGTGTGTTGCGTCATTTCGAGCGAAACGAAGTGGAGTCGAGAAATCTCATTCCATTGTTTGAGATTTCTCCATTCCGCTTCGCTTCAGTCGAAATGACGTTTATAAGTTTATCCTAAAACTTTAATTCCTTTTTCAATTCTCTTCAACGCTTCATCTTTTCCGATGAGTGCCAGAATCTCATGGATATGCGGTCCTTTTCCGGCGCCCACGAGCATCAGACGGAGGCCGTTCATCACAGGACCCATGCCGAGCTCGTTCTTCGTAATCCATTCATTCAAAACCTTGTCGATGTTTTCAGCGCTGAAATCGTCAATGTTTCTTATCACTTCCGCAGCCTGGCGCATCAAATCTGCCGAGTTCTCTTTCCAGCGTTTCTTCACCGTCACCTCGTCGTAGGTGGTAGGCTCCTCAAAGAAGAAGAAGCTCTGGTCCCACATCTCTTTCACGAAGTTGACGCGGTCTTTCACCAACGCAGCAACCTTGGTAACGTAATCAAGGTCAGCGTCGATGTTCTTCTCGGCCTTGAGCCATTCCTTATATTCCTCGCCGACTTGCTCAGACGAGCGGCGCATCAGATATTCATGGTTGAACCATTTCGCCTTTTCCACGTTGAAACGTGCTCCCGACTTGCTGCAGTGGTCGAACGAGAATGCCTGGATGAGCTCGTCCATAGAGAATATCTCCTGTTCTGTGCCAGGATTCCATCCAAGCAACGCCAGCATGTTGATGAATGCCTCGGGGTAGTATCCCGACTGCTTGTATCCCGACGAGATCTCGTGTGTCTCAGGATTCTCCCATTGCATTGGAAACACTGGGAATCCCAGTCTGTCGCCGTCGCGTTTGCTGAGCTTGCCGTTGCCGTCAGGTTTGAGCAGCAATGGAAGGTGCGCAAACTCTGGTGCTTCCCATCCAAATGCCTGATACAGAAGCACATGCAGTGGCATTGATGGCAGCCATTCCTCACCGCGTATGACGTGCGAAATCTTCATCAGATGGTCGTCGACAATGTTTGCCAAATGATATGTAGGCATGCCGTCCGATTTGAACAGCACCTTGTCGTCCAGAGTGTTGGTGTTCACCTTGATGTCGCCGCGGATGATATCGTGCATCTCCACAACATGGTTTTCCGGCATCATGAAACGCACGGTGTAAGGAGTGCCGTTTGCAATCAAAGCATCGACATCTTCCTTGGTCATTGTCAATGAGTTACGCAGCTCCTGACGTGTCTCGGCGTTGTAGATGAAGGTTTTTTTCTGTGCCTCGGCCTCTTTGCGGAGGTTGTCGAGTTCTTCAGCGGTGTCAAAGGCATAGTAGGCATGGCCTTTTGCGATGAGTTCGTCGCTGTATTGTTTGTAAAGGTGCTTGCGGTTGCTTTGTTTGTACGGACCGTAAGGGCCACCCACTATGTCGCTCTCGTCGAATTTGATGCCGCACCAGTCGAGTGATTTTATGATGTAATCCTCTGCCCCCGGCACAAAGCGGGTCTGGTCGGTATCCTCAATGCGGAGCAGCATTTTTCCGCCGTTTTTCTTGGCGAAAAGATAGTTATACAATGCGGTTCTCACGCCGCCGATATGCAGTGGTCCTGTCGGACTTGGAGCAAAACGTACACGTACTTCTTTCATTTGTCAAAAATTTTTGCAAAAATACAAAAAAGTCTTTAGTCGTTAGACTTTAGACTTTAGTTTTTGTAAATTTTAAATAATAAATTTTTAGTAATTTTTCAACAATATCAATTTAATTAGCAGGATTTTTAGTATTTTTGCAAGTTTATATTTATTATGGCGAATAGCGTCCTTATATCAAAAATCGAGCGCTTCATCAGGAAGTTCTACCTCAACCGCCTCATCCAAGGTGTGCTGATAGGGGCTGTGTTGATGATAGCTTTGTTTTTGATTATCAACGGAATAGAGTATTTTTCATGGCTTTCGCAAAAAGGACGACTGATACTGCTTCTGCTCTTTGTTTTCAGCGAAAGCTTTGTGGCGGTTTTCTATTTCATCATACCGATAATCAACCTCATCCGCTTCCGCAAAAAGATGTCGGACGAGAAGGCGGCTGTCATCATCGGGAAATTCTTCCCTGAAATCAGCGACAAACTGCTCAACACGCTGCAGCTCTCCAACGAGCTTTCGCAAAACCGGGACAACCAGCTGCTTATTGCGACAATAGAGCAACGCACCGAACACCTGAAACCCATCAACTTCTCAGATGCCGTCGACTTGAAAGACAACTACAAATATCTGAGATACTTCGGATTAGCATTCATCATTTTAAGCGTTACTTTAATATTCCTTCCTGACTTCTCCAAGAAGCCTGCACAACGAATCATCAACTATTCGCAGGAATTTGAGAAGCCTCTGCCGTTCGAAGTGCAGCTTTCAGCGACCGAAATTGAGGTGTCGCAAGGCAAAGACGCTGAATTCAGCATTCATGTCATCGGCGATAGGATACCCGATGCCTTCCACATCCGCAGCAACACCGGCGTGAGGATGATGAACCGCCTGAACACCAACGATTTCCGTTTCGTTTTCAAAAACATGAACCAAAACGAGACATTCTTCATCGAAGGCGGCGACTACAAGAGCCCGACGATAACCCTCACAGTACGCCCCAACCCCACCATGCTGTATTACGAGGCACGGCTGACATTTCCGAGATACATACACCGCAAGAGTGAAACCCTCAGCGGAAAGACCCGCATCATCGTGCCACAGGGCACCGAGGTGGAATTCACGTTCCACACTCGCGATGTAGACTCGGTTTGCATAACGGATCTTTCCAATAATGTACGGACGCGGCGCGCCACGTCCCCACAATCATCGAACGATTACGTTTACAATCTGAATGCCCTACAATCCACGAGATTCAACGTCACATTATATAATGATTGGAACGCCACCGACCCAATCCCTTTCACCGTCGAGGTTGTCCCTGACGCCTATCCCGACATACAGGTGCAGAATTTCCACGAGGATTTCGCGAAACAGACGTATTATTCGGGTCTGATTGCCGATGACTATGGGTTCACCCGGCTATTGTACCATTTCGAAGTCGATGGCAAGCCGAACCAGTCGTTTGTGAAAGACATACCTATCGACAAGAAAAATATCCGCACCTCATTCTACTATAGCATTGATATTGATACACTTACACTCTATCGTGGCGATGAGATAAAGTGCTATTTCGAGGTCTTCGACAACGACGGCATCAACGGGCCGAAGTCGAGACGTTCGGAGGTGTTTTATCTGGTTCTGCCAACAACAGAGCAGCTCGATTCCATTGCGGATAACGCTGAAAATGAGATACTTGACAACCTAAACCAGCGTTCTGACGAGCTTGAGAGTCTCCGTAAGGACATAGAGGACATGTTGCGCGACCTGATGTCGAAAAAAGAGCTCGACTGGAGCGACAAGGAGAAGATGAAAGAGCTGCTTGAGAAGGAGAATGAGATACAGGAAGAGTGGAACAAGATTCAGGAGGAGCAGAAGGAACTGTCAGATTTCATTAAGGAAAACGAGCTTTCGTCGGAAGAGCTGATAAAGAAACAGGAGGAGATTAACAAGCTGTTCGAAGAGGTCATCCCCGACGAGATGAAGAAGCTCATGGAGGAGATCGAGCAGCTGCTCAACGAGATGCCGCGCGAGCGTATGCAGGAGATCATGAAAGACCTCAAGAAAAACAACGAGGCACTGCAACAGATGATGGACCGCAACCTCTCGCTTTTGGAGCAGCTGAAGGTAGAGAAAGACATGAACCAGCTCATGGACGAGATGCAGAAACTCGCCGACGAGCTCATGAACAACACAGACTCTATTTCTGCGCAAGACGCTGGAAATCAATTCGATAAGATGGAGAAGCGTCTCGATTCCATCATGGAGAAAAACCAAGGCTTGAGTGAGCCGTTCGACATCAACAAAGACGAGAAAGCCTTTGAAGATATTCAGCAAGACCTTGAAAACGCTGAGGAATCGGAGGACGGTGGCGAACACGAGAGTGCCAAGAAACAGAAGCAGAAAGCCGGCAAAAAGATGAAGGAGATGGCCGAAAACATGAACAGTCTGATGATGGACGGCGGCATGGACCAGCTTGCCGAGGACGCTTATCTTGTGAGGATACTGCTTGAAAACGTGGTACGTTCGTCACATGCCGAAGAGGCGTTGATGCAGGAGATAAGCACGATGAAGAAGGACGACCCGACGGTGTCGCAGAAGATATCACGTCAGAAAGAGATATCCGACAACTTTGCCATGGTGGAGGACTCATTGCGCAAGATGGCCAACCGTCAGCCTATGATTAAGAACTTCGTTTTCAATGAGTTACAGGTCATTGACCAGCAGACGGAGTCGGCGATGCAAGATATTTTGGAATTACGTTATGCCAATGCCACCCACAAGCAGCAGAACGCCATGATGTCGATGAACAACCTTGCCCTGATGCTTGCCGAGTCGCTCAACGAGATGGAGTCGCAGATGGCTGGCTCCAGCAGCAGCTCGTGCCCGAAGCCAGGCAAGTCGAAGGGTCAGCAGGGTAAGTCGAAGCAGATGAAAGACATGAAGGACCTACAGAACCAGTTGGGCGAACAGCTGAAGAAGCTACAGCAGCAGATGCAGCAACAGAAGCAAGACGGCACCCCGTCGTCCGAGATGAGCGAGGAGCTGGCACGTATGGCGGCACAACAGGAGCTCATCCGTGAGGGGATGCAGGATATTCTTGAAGAGATGAAAAAGAACGGGACACTCGGTGACGACGGCATCAACGAGATAATGCGTGACATGGAGAAGCTCGAGGAAGACATTGTAAACAAACGCATCACGAATCAGACCATCAAGCGTCAGAAGGACATCATGTCGAGAATGCTGAAAGCCGAGAACGCCCAGCAGGAGCGAGAGAAAGAGGAGAAACGCAAGTCGGATGAGTACAAAGGGCCGGAGAAGACCCATAACATCGATGAGATGCGATATGAGGAGAGCATCAAGAAGCAGCAGGATTTCTTGCGCACGAATCCTATTGAGTATCAACCGTTTTACAAACAGAAAATTAACGAATATTTCTTAAAAAAAGATAGAAACTAATAAGGATAAGGCATGCCTTATCCCAACGGGATATATAAAAAAGAATTAACAACTAATAATACAAACAACCAGTAAGGATAAGGCAGCCTTATCCATTGAAAAAACGATGATAAAATTTGAAAACATCGACATTGAGATGCCTGCGCTGAACCAGCGTCTTGCCAAGGAATGGATTGAGGAGTTCGTGGCGTCGTACGGCAAGAAGACAGGCGAGCTGTACTATCTGTTTTGCAGCGACGAATACCTCTTGGAGTTCAACCAGAAGCGCATGAACCACGATTTCTACACCGACATCGTGACGTTTCCGCTGAACGACTGCAGCGAGTATCTCTCGGGCGAGTTTTACATAAGCATCGACAGGATTCGCGACAACGCCGAGCAGATGGGCAAGCCTTTCAAGGATGAGTTTCATAGGGTCTTGGCACACGGAGTGCTACATTTGATAGGCTTCAAAGACAAGACCGATGCCGATGCGAAAACAATGCGGGAACAAGAGGAAAAATGTCTCGCTATGCGATGTAATAAATTGTAATTCAATTAGTTAAATTAAATGTTCCACGTGGAACACTCGGAAATATGATATTTGAAAATTACGATGTGATAGTGGTCGGGGCGGGCCACGCAGGATGTGAGGCGGCGGCAGCGGCGGCCAACCTCGGCAACAAGACTTTGCTCATCACCATGAACATGAGTTTCATGGCTGCGATGTCGTGTAACCCCGCCGTGGGAGGCATCGCCAAAGGCCAGATAGTGCGCGAGATCGACGCGTTGGGCGGACAGATGGGCATCATAGCCGACAAGACGATGATACAGTTCAGGATGCTTAACAAGTCGAAGGGGCCAGCCGTATGGAGCCCGCGTGTGCAAAGCGACAAGGCGGCGTTCTCGGCAGAGTGGAGAAACACCCTTGAGCACACAAAGAACCTCGAGTTCTGGCAAGACCATGTCGACGGCCTCTTAGTGGAAGGCGACCAAGTGAAAGGCGTCCACACCATGATGGGCGGAGACGTGCACTCAAAGACCGTGATACTCACCAACGGCACCTTCCTCAATGGAAAGATATTCATCGGTGAGAAGTCGTTCTCAGGTGGCAGAATAGGCGAGTCGGCAAGTCACGGCATCACAGAACAGCTCGTGGAACTCGGATTTGAAGCCGACCGCATGAAGACAGGAACACCAGTGAGAATAGACGGAAGGACGATAGACTTCAGCAAGCTCGCCGAGCAGAAAGGAGATGAGGAAATAACAGGATTCTCGTTTATGAACGTGGAGAAGCCCTTGAAACAACGCTCCTGCTACATCGCATACACATCATTGAAGGTACACGAGATACTCCGCAAAGGATTCGACAAGTCACCGATGTTCACAGGCAGAATACAAGGCATCGGACCACGTTACTGCCCGAGTATCGAAGATAAAATCGAGCGTTTTGCAGGCAAAGACTTCCACCAGCTGTTTGTGGAGCCAGAGGGTGCCACAACATGTGAGTATTATCTCAACGGATTCAGCTCCTCACTGCCAGAAGACATCCAATACGAGGCGCTACGTAACATCGAAGGATTTGAAAACGCCAAGATTTTCCGTCCGGGATACGCCATAGAATACGACTTCTTCCCTCCGGAGCAGCTGTATCACAGCCTGGAGACACGTAAGATACACGGCTTGTTCTTCGCTGGACAGATCAACGGAACGACAGGATATGAAGAAGCTGCATCCCAAGGACTCATGGCTGGCATCAACGCACATCGTCTGTTGCACGACGAAGAGCCAGTGGTATTGCGCCGTGACGAAGGTTATATAGGCGTCTTGATCGACGACCTCATCACCAAGAGCGTCGACGAGCCTTACAGAATGTTCACAAGCCGTGCGGAATATCGTATTTTGCTGCGCCAGGACAACGCCGACGCAAGGTTGACCCCGCTTGGATATAAGTTAGGGCTTGCCACACAGGAGCGTTACGATCGTTTTGTCGACAAGCAGCAACGTGTCAATGACTTGGTCACCTTATTGAAAGAAAACAACGTTGCTCCAGAGGAAATCAACGGGCTTCTTGTAGAAAAAGATACGCCTGAGATATCAGGAAAAACACGATTAGCACATGTTTTGACACGTCCGCAGGTAAGCTTGATGGAAATGATTGGTCATGTGGATTGGTTAAAACAGCAGTTTGACCTTGACGACGAGATGACGCGAAGCGTCATCGAGGAGGCGGAAATATTAGTGAAATACGAAGGTTACATCGACAAGGAACGTGAAGTGGCCGACAAGCTGAAACGTCTCGAAGACGTGAAACTGAGCCCGGATTTCGACTACAACGCGCTGCATTCGCTGACCATCGAGGCACGGCAGAAGCTGACAAAACACAAGCCGCAGACACTGGGACAAGCATCACGCATAAGTGGCGTAAGTCCAGCAGACATCTCGGTTCTTGCGGTGTTTTTAGGACGTTAATAATCGAATTGTCATTTCGAGCGAAGGCCAAGCCGTAGTCGAGAAATCACCGGCAAAAAATTGATTCTGTTCATTCAATTGGCGGTGATTTCTCCACTCCCTTCGGTCGGTCGAAATGACGAATAGAATGTTCCACGTGGAACAATTTTTGAAATTAACAATAAAATAAGGATATCATGAGCACCAAATGCCCGTTTTGTGAATCAGAAAACACGAGGTCGTTCCTCAAACTGAGAGACTATTTTCTCAGCCAGGAAGAGTTCGAGATATGCGAGTGTGACAACTGCAAGCTGCTTTTCACCACTCCCCGACCAGATCAGTCCGTAATTGGAAAATATTACAAATCCGAGGACTATCTGAGTCACAACGAGCATAAAAAAGGTCTTGTGCCATGGATATACAACCAGGTGAAAAAGGTCAATATCCGCAATAAATACAGGTTTTGCAGCATACATACCAATGCATACCTTCTCGATTTCGGCTGTGGTGTAGGCGATTTCCTGCATTACGCGCAACAAAACGGATGCGATATCATGGGCTGTGATTTGAGCGAGGACGCACGAAAAATTGCTTCTGAAAAACTCGGAAAAACAGTGGTCTCGCCCGAGGAAATCTTCGCTCTCCCCCACTCTACTTTCGACGTAATCACTATGTGGCATGTGCTTGAGCATATCGACAATCTGAGATACCAAGTCGAGCAGCTGCATCGTTTACTGAAAGACAACGGCCGCCTAGTAATAGCGGTGCCTAATTATAAGTCATACGACGCAGAGTATTACAAAGACAAATGGGCAGCCTACGACGTGCCGCGACACCTCAACCATTTTCATAAAGAGTCGCTCAAAAACATCTTCGCCGGCAGCTTCGAACTTGACGAGATCCATCCTCTTAAATGGGACGCGTTTTACATCTCGATGATGAGTGAAAAATTCCTCGGTCATGGCAATTCATTCGTCAGAGGCATTCACACCGGTTGGAAATCGAACCGCAAAGCACAGAAGTCGGGAGAATATTCGAGTTTGGTCTACGTTTTTCACAAAATTTGATTTAAGCCCATTTTTGGCCGTTTTAAGGCACTTTGGGTTTTCAATGAGTTATGTATCAAAAAATCTTAGAAAATGTCTTAAAAACGACCGATTTTTGGCACGATTTTTGTTAATTTCAGGTTATGAAAAAGATATTTATCATACTAATCACAATCGCGCTCATCGCAGTCACCGTTTTTTTCCATCAGAGAAAAGAAAACCGTGAGAACACCGAGATGGAACGCTTCGCACAATTCATCGCCGATGAATCAGACGACGTATTTGAAAACGCCACATTGGAAATCATCGATGAGATAAAAAACGACAATCTTACAGATGAGGACAGCATAAGCCATCGCATCGAAACATATTATTTCAAAAAGGCCGAGATTTTCAAAAACTACGACATCGTTGCATCAGTTTGCGACAGCAACACGTATTTCAACTATAATGACGCTTCATTTTCCTGCTTAGAATACTTCAAAGAGCTGATGAGTATCAATAAATCAAAGGAGATAAGTGACGAGCTTTACAATATCGACGAGCCCACACCAAATACTTATTATATCGCAAAAATCAATATTAATGACTCGCAAATACTGTTTATCGAGTTTTACAAAGAGAAAAATGCCATTACTAACCTGAAAAACTATTCGTTCGGCATCTTCAACAACGACATTCTTCATTATAAAGTCGGCAATTATCTTTATCCGAATAATATCAATAATTTCATCTCACAAGAGGCTGGCCTGCACAAAGGAAAGAAGTTTAAACATCTCATTCTGAATGACTTAGATAACGGAAAAACAATTGTCGTCTCTATTGAGTCGGAACGCTGGATGCGTTATGTGGCACCGTTCTCGTTTATCTTTTTAGCCCTGCTCCTCGCCTATTTTTTGTATGTCTATTTTGAAAAAGACCGCTCCACCCCATTCAAAAAGAGTTTCCACAGCAAGATGCAGCTTACGATATTGCTCACTCTGACAATTTCATTCGTGGCGATAGGCATAGTATCGTTCGTTTTTTTGAAAAACAATATCACAAAAAAGACTCAGGTAGAGCAGTACAAACAGGCTAATATTATCCGTAATAAATTGGAAGCCAATATGTTAACAGAAAACAGCCTCTATAATACCGAATATCTTGACTATCTTGAAGAGACGTTTTTCTGCGACATTAACATATATAATCTGGAGGGAAAACTGATAAATTCAACTGTTGAAAACACTCATCTCCTGACTGACACCGTCAACAGGAAGGCTTACGTGGCCATCTTCAAGGAAGATGCCGGTTATCATGTGCAGGACGAGGTTATAAACGACGAGAAATGCACCTCCTACTACTTCCCTATCCTCGACGAAGCCAACAGTCTCGCAGCGATATTGAATGTCATTTATTTTGATTCACGGTCGGAATATGATGACAATCTCTCCGATTTCGCGCTTAATTATATCAATATCATCATTGTCTTGCTTGGCATTTCGTCGATAATAGTGCTGATGATAACCCGAAAGACCCTTAAGCCATTGAAAATCATTGAGGAACAGATGGGAAAAGTCAGACTTGACGGACATAACGAGCCAATCAATTTCCGTGGTCGTGACGAGATTGGAGCCTTGGTGGAGCAATATAACAAGATGTGCATACAGCTTGAGGAGAGTGCCAACAAGCTGGCACGCAACGAACGTGAGAACGCCTGGCGCGATATGGCCCGACAGGTGGCTCATGAAATCAAGAACCCGCTCACTCCGATGAAGCTAAACATCGAGTATCTGCAGATGCTTTGGGACAGAAAAGACCCGAAATTCGAGGAAAACTTCAAGGAAACGCTCAGCTCACTGCTCGAGCAGATTGATACTCTCTCTAAAATAGCGACCGCCTTCTCAGATTACGCCAAACTTCCGGAAAACAAACCAACGACCTTCAACATCGTGGAGCTCCTGAAAAGCACCATAAAGCTTTATGATGTCGAGGAAAACATCAGATTCTCGCTGACATACGACGAACAAAAAGACTGGCAGATGTATGCCGACAAGAACAACATCGGCAGGGTTTTCGGCAATATTATCAAGAATTCGATACAAGCAATTGGCAACAAACCGGGACATATCGATGTCATTATCAGAAATCTCAAGGATGAATACAGAATCGACATAAGTGATAACGGCTGCGGCATCAAGGAAGAAGACAAAAATAAGATATTTATGCCTAATTTCACAACGAAATCAAGCGGAATGGGCATTGGACTTTCGATGGCTTACGACATTGTTCGTAGGATGGGCGGCAGCATAAAATTCCAGAGTGAGGAAGGAAATGGCGCAGTTTTCAGAATTGACATACCTATTTTAAAAGAAAAGTAATATATTTGCAAAAATTTTGTTATGTGTAGAGACGCGCCATGGCACGTCTTTACAAAATTGCGAATAAAATGAGCAATAATCCAATTAAAGCCCTCGCGGGCCAGACAGTCATCTACGGCATGGGAACCATTGTGCCGAGGCTGCTTAATTACCTTTTGGTGCCGCTCTACACCCGTGTCTTCGTGGCTGGAGTGTACGGCCAGATCACCGATTTGTACGCCTGGATGGCGTTCCTCCTCGCCTTGCTGACATACGGCATGGAGACCACGTTTTTCCGTTACACTCAGAAAGACAACCCCGACAAGGTTTTTAACAACATCGTGTCGTGCATCATCCTGACCACAGGCATTTTCCTCATTTTATACTGTTTTTTGTACAAAAGTTTCGCTCATGCCATTCATTATGAGCACAATACGCAATACGTTCTCTTTTTGGGCCTGATTGTTGCTCTCGACGCGATTACCTCGGTGCCTTTCGCTAAGTTGAGACGGCTCAACAAGGCCAAGTTATTCACACTCATTAAGATAGCCAATGTGACTCTGAATATCGGCTTGAACCTGTTTTTCCTGTTGTGCATTCCGGAAACAGCCGTGGCAATATCAGAGAAAGTGTTCGGTCCGCAGGCTGGACTTCTTGTCTGGGTGTTGATTTCCAATGTGTTGTCGAGTTTCTTGAGTTTGTTGTTGCTTCTGCCGCAGTTCAGAGGCTATCATTTCGAGCTCGACAAGAGCCTGATTCGCCCGATGTTGGCGTACGCGTTGCCGATTTTGCTCATCAACTTGGTGGGAATGGTTAACGAAGTCGCTGACAAGATCCTGATAAAGTATCTTACCCCTATTCCGAGCACAGAAATCCTTACTGCGCTCGACATGACGCCTGACGAGTATGCGTTACAGCAGCTTGGCATCTATGGTGCCAACTTCAAGCTCGCGGTGCTTATGACCATCTTCATCCAGATGTTCCGTTATGCCTCCGAGCCGTTCTTCTTCGGCAAGGCGAAAGACCGCAACGCACCTGAGCTTTACGCCAAGGTGATGACATATTTCGTGATATTCTGCCTGCTGATATTCCTCGGTGTGATGCTGTATCTCGATATCTTGAAATACTTCGTCGGACGAGGCGGCAGCGACTATCATGAAGGATTGGCTATAGTGCCTATCGTATTGATAGCCAATATGTTTTATGGCATCGTCTTCAACCTCTCGATATGGTTCAAGCTCACCGACAAGACCTTCTCGGGCACTGTCATCTCGATAGCGGGAGCATGTGTCACCTTGCTTTGCCTCTTCGTTTTGGTGCCGCGCATAGGCTACCTCGGTGCCGCTATCGCGCACCTCGGTTGTTACACTGTGATGATGCTGGTGTCGTATTTCTGGGGTCAGAAAGTGTATCCGATACCTTATCAGGTCGGCAGGATAGTGCTTTACATGCTGTTTGCAATAGGATTGTTCCTGTTAAGCACTGTTTTCAACGAGTATTCGTTGGTTTTAAGATTGACACTCAACACATTACTTATATTTGTGTACCTTGGTACAGTATTTGTTAGCGAACGTAAAAATCCTTTGAAGATATGAAATTGAATATTGTAAATAAGTCGGACAATGCGATGCCGGCATACGAGACCGCAAACTCGGCAGGCATGGATTTGAGAGCGTATCTCCCTGATGGTGAATTAGTTATAAAGCCGATGCAACGTATTTTGGTGCCCACGGGATTGTTTATGGAGATTCCAGTCGGTTACGAGGGGCAGGTGCGTCCACGCAGCGGGCTGGCCATCAAGAGCGGCATCACGGTGCTGAACTCGCCTGGCACCATCGACGCTGACTATAGGGGAGAGGTGAAGGTTATTCTCGTCAATCTGTCGGACACCGACTTCGTAATCAAGAGTGGCGACCGCATCGCACAGCTGGTTATTGCAAAACACGAACAGCCAGATGTTGTTGAGGTTCAGACACTTAGCGAGACAGAACGCGGTGCAGGGGGATTTGGACATACGGGAGTGTAACTACCCACTCGCCATTTCGAGCGCAACGAAGTGGAGTGGAGAGCCGAGCGAAGCAAGAGCATTCACCTTTGGTGAATAAATCACCGCCAATCAATTAATTCCGATATATTCAAATGCCGGTGATTTCTCGACTACGGCTTCGCCTTCGCTCGAAATGACGTTAGAGAGTGAAAACAAATTAAAGAAAATTAAATTATATGAAATATATTAAACTATTGATATTCAGTGTTTTATTAACACTTTCATGTACGGTTTTCGCGCAAAGCGAGATGCCGTTTCAGGAAGCGGCGGCGGACAGCATTGTGAAGCAGGACTTGGCGAAGAACGCAGAGTATTTCTCGAAAGGATTGGAAGAGAAATACAACGAGAACTACCCGGTCGCGATTTATAATTTCGAGCAGGCGCTTCTGTATTACAACGACGATGACGCAAGCATGTACGAGCTTTCGGACCTCTACCAGATGGTGGGACGCGACACAGAGGCGTTTTCGATGATAAACCACGCGGCAGAGCTGCAGCCCGACAACAAATGGTATCAGATACGACTGGCTCAGTTTTGTGTCAAAAACGGTGATTATCAATCGTTTGTCAACATCTACGACAAGCTTATTGAAAACGAGCCAGAGAACCTTGAGTATCTTGAGGCATACATCAACGTTTTGCTGCGTATGGGTGAATACGACAAGGTGCTTGAGAAACTCGACGTATTGGAGGTGCAGGTAGGCAAAAACGAGTACATTTTCCTGCAGAGGATACAGATTTACGACGAGCAAGGCATGAAAAGCCAGGCCATTGAAGAGATGGAGAAACTCGTGGAGTTTATGCCCGACAACACCCACTACAGGGCACTCCTTGCCGAGGCTTACCGTAAGGTGAAACGCGACAAGGACGCTTACAGACAATACCTGAAGATTAAGGAGATAGAGCCTGACAACAAATACATCAACATCTCTCTGATGGATTATTACCAGAGCATGGGCGAGCTCGACAAGGCATTCAACGAGTTTATCGCAGCCATAAAAAACAAGAATCTGGACTACGAGACAAAGGCTCAGATTTACGACTTCTGGTTCCAGAAACAAGACATCAAAGACGCCATCGACGACGCCGAAGAGGCAGGAAAGGCGTTTATGGAGATGTATCCCGACAAATCTATCGGCTATTATATCATTGGATCGGTATATTTCAACAAACAGGATTATACCAGCGCAAAAGAGTATTATAACATGGCTTTGGAGCGCGAGGCAAACAGCTTCGTGTCGCTTTACCAGCTATCGCTATGCTATATTGATTTAAATGATTATCAAGGACTTATAGAGATTACCGACAAGGCGAAAACGTTTTATCCCGAGCAGCCGGTGTTCTATCTGTTTAACGGTATCGGGTATTTCAATATCAAAGACTACGAAAATACTATAAAAGCGCTTGAAAAAGGCAGAAATCTGTCGGCAAACAAAGACCTTACGGCCGATTTCGACACTTATATCGGCGACACTTACATGCTTTTGAAAAACAACAAGAAAGCATTTGAGGCATACGACAGGGTGTTGCGCGCGAAGCCCGACAACATCTATGTCTTGAACAACTACGCCTACTACTTATCGCTTGACAATCATGACTTTGACAAGGCGTTGCAGATGTCGGCGAAGACCATACAGGCCGAGCCGAAGAACCCTACATACCTCGACACCTACGCCTGGATTTTATACAAACTCGACCGTTACGACGAGGCTTTGAAATACATGAACAAGGTGTTCAAATACGACAAGAATCCCCAAGGCATCAACTACGAGCACCTTGGTGACATCCAATACAAGCTGGGCGACACGAAAAACGCCGTCAAGAACTGGAAAAAGGCCAAGAAGGCTGGGGGAGAGGTGTCGGATTTTTTAGACAAAAAGATAAAAGATGAGAGATTATATGAGTAGGAAATTTCATATATTATTGATATTCAGCATGTTGGCAGTTGTGCCATTTTTAAGCACAAGCTGTTCCTCAAAAAAATCGCTGACGAAGACTACCTTGCGCGAGTTTACCGCTGCCAAGCTGATTAAGGAGGTGGAGGAAAACCAGTTTGAGTTTGACAATTTCGTGGCAAAGATGAACATGAAAATCGAGACGAAAGACCGCAATATCAATGTGAAAGGCCTGCTCAGGATGAAGAAAGACAGCATCATCTGGACGAGCGTCTCGATGCCTATGGGGCTGGAAGTGCTGCGCATAAAGGTGACGACCGACTCGGTTTATTTCCTTAACAGGACAGAGAAGACTTATCTTGCTGAAAACATTGAGGTTTTCAACGACATCTCGCCGATGATAACCACCATCGGATTCATACAGGCAGTGTTTGTTGGCAACGACATCAATCTTCGCGAAAGCGACGACTATAATATACAGATTGCCGACGGGCAGTATAATCTGTCGATTTCAAAGAAGTTGAAAAAGACTATCAAAAACAACGACGAGGATTGGAAGGTGATGCTGAAAGACCTCTGGATAGACCCGCAGCTGTTCAAAATCACGAGATACCACATCAGGGAGTATAATGACAGCAAGCGTAAGATAGACCTGCGATACTCTGATTTTGAAGAGGTTAACGGCAAATATTTCCCGAAAGAAATCAGTGTGGACATACATGGAGACTTATATCTGAAGGCTCATATAGAGTTCTCGAACATCACCGTCAACGAGCCGCTTGAATTCAATTTCAGCATACCGAAAAAATACGAGCGCATTTACAAATGATGAGAAAGATTATATATCCTGTTTTGGCTATTTTGATGATTTTTATTGTCAAATTGGATTGTAATGCGCAGAATGTCAGTGAGTTAGAGAAAAAGATAGCAAGGCTGCAAGGGGAGATCAAGACATCGCAGAACCTGTTGAGCCAGACCTCGAAAAACAAGGAGACGACGGTGCAGGAGGTGGAGCTTTTGCAGGCACAGATTAAGAAAAGGGACGACCTAATAGCCATGTATAACAAGCAGTTGGATGCGTTGAACAAATCGACGAAGGCATATAACAACGACATTAAAAAACTGCAAAACGAGCTTCAGAAAAGCCGTCAGGAATATGCGGATTTGCTGGTGCTGAGTTATCGTAACCGAAGCAATATCAATAACTTATTGTTTATTTTCTCATCGGAAGACTTCAACCAGGCGATAAGGAGGATGAGATATATCCAGCAGTTTAAGGAGCTGTTGAAGCACAAGATGGAGGAGATCGACAAGACCAAGGACGATATAAAGAGGCGCATTGAGAAAAACGACGCCGACAAGAAAGATATTGAGAAGCTGAAGGCCAGCCAGCAAAGGGAGCGTGACAAGCTCAACGAGGACAAAAAAGCATTGAACAAGAAGGTTTCAGACCTGAAAAAGAAAGAGAAAGACATCAAGAAAGACATTGCGCGCAAGCAGAAGGAGACTGACGCTTTACAGGCAAAGGTCAAGAAGATAATAGAGGACGAGATGTCGAGGCGCAAGGCTGATGCCACTGTTGACACGAGGCTATCGGCGAACTTTGAGAGCAACAAAGGCAAGCTGCCATGGCCGGTGAAAAATGGTGTAGTCATCAAGAAATACGGCAACAACCCGCATCCGACGCAGCCCAAGGTGGTGGTTAAAAACAACGGCATTGACATCTCGACTGACCATGGTGCGGAGGCGTTGAGTGTGTTTGACGGCGTTGTGGCGACGGTGTTCAACACCGGCTCTACCAATGTGGTTTTGATACAACACGGCTTGTATTTCACTCTGTATGCCAACCTTGACAAGGTTTATGTGAAGGCAGGCGACAAGGTGAAGACGGGGCAGAAGCTCGGAATGATTCACACAGGGGCGACGGATAATGTGACGACGTTGCATTTTGAGGTTTGGAAAGAGAAGAATAATATTAATCCGGAACCGTGGATGAAGTAGTGTAGAGTGTAGAGTTTAGAGTTTAGAGTAGTTTTAAAGTTTAGAGTTTAGAGTTGGATAGTATGAAGAAAAGAAATGTTTTTAGGATTTGTTTGATAATCATCATGTTATCAGTGTTTTTCATGGGGTGTTCGACGGAGAAGGGGCCGAGCAACTACAAGAAGAAGAGTGATAAGTGTGATTGTTCGAAATGGAATTAAAAAACCGTAGAGACGCGCCATGGCACGTCTCTACGGTTTTTTGTGTCGGGATGACAAGATTCGAACTTGCGGCCTCTTCGTCCCGAACGAAGCGCGCTACCGGGCTGCGCTACATCCCGAACCCGATTTTTTCGGACTGCAAAAATACAAAGATTTTCAATACACGAGTATAAATTTATAAATTTTTTTCTATCTCTCGCAGATAACACAGATTTTATTGTTCTTCCGAAATATTCTTCCACTGTTATTTTTGCAGATTCTTTAGGTCATTCCTTTATTGTCACTCGCTTTGGCTTTTCATATATTCTTTAGGTGTTTTGCCAGTGATTGACTTGAATGAGCGTTCGAAGCTGCTGATGCTGTAGAATCCTGACATGTCGGCCACCTCTTTCACGTTGAGATAAGGGTTTTCATTGATGACATTGATGGCGTGTTCGACACGCAGTCCTTTGATATAGTCGGGGAATGAGAGGTCGGGCTTGATGTTGTTGAGCATCTTTGTGAGCGTTTTGTGCGAGCATCCCATCATTTTTGTTATTTGAACGCGGGAGAGGTCCTTGTTGAGATACAGTTTTTCCCCTTCGACCAATGAGGAAAGAGTTTTAGGGGATTTCCCCCCATTTGCATAATTTGTGTTCCGCTCAGCAGCTATTATTTTCACCTGTTGTTGGATCTGTTCGAGTTTTTTCCTCGAATCCGTCATTTTCCGCCTGTTTGCGCGGTAGATTATGACAAACACCGCTATCAATATAATGGACAAGACAGACAGCGCAGATATCATTAAAATTGTGTTATTGGGGTTGTTAGCGGGTGTTTGGATTGGCTTACGCACGTGGAAATCCTTCTTTTGCGGATATTTAGTCTCCAGTTCGTCGGTCAGCATTCCCAGCAATTTTGATTCGCGGACGATGTTTTTCATATCGCCGACGGTCATATAGCTTGATATCAGGTTATTGACATAACTGATAAGTATTTCGTATTCGTTTTCATATTCCACCACTTTGGCTGCCTTATCTATTGACGAGGACATTTTCTTTAAAGCTTCGTCCTGGTAGCCCATGTCAAGGTTGCATTTTCCGGTGAGATAGTCGAAAGAATACATCATGAACTTCATATTATGCCGGCGAGTGATTTTCTTGCCTTCAGCGCATGCGTTCAGGCAGGAATAATAGTCCTGGTCGTCGTTGGCTATTGTGGCAAGCAGGAACAATGTCTGCACTTGCAGCACATAATCGTCTTCAGTCAGGTAGGAGAGAGCCTCCCGGCAATAATCTATTGCCATAGGTTTGTTTCCCGTATACTGATACGTGATGTTTGCGCGCGAGTATGCCACTTCATACGGCGTAAGTTCTCCATTTTGTTCACCTTCAATGATACGCAGACTTGCTGCATTGAGGTTAGTGTTAGCCAGGCACATCAAAGAGTCGAGGCAATACTTGTCGGTACGTTGTGGCGGCTGCGGATTATTATTGCAGCTGCACAATGACAGCGCAATACATACTATTAATATATTTACTAATTTCTTCATTTTGTGCGCAAAATTAGTATTTTTTTTAATATGATTTACATTTTGCCGATTTTTTTTATAAATTGCCGATTTTTAGAAATGTGTATATTCAAATAGTATTTGTAATTTTGCAGCGGCAATTTAATAATTAAATTTTGAATTTTGCAATCTTATTAAATAACAGATGGCGGTGCAGGAAAACTGCGCCCGGTTTTGTCATATCTGTAACCTGATTTTCACAATAATTATTTTAATATAAACATCGGCAACAACAACACCTCTTACACGGCGGAAGTGGCAACCACTTCAGGCAGTATCAGCGGCAGCATCGTCAGCGGTGAGAGTGAGCTCCAGGTGTTCGATGTGATGGGACGCATGGTGATGAACCAGCACGTGAACGGCGTGCAGACTGTTGAAAAGCCGTCGACAACTGGTGTTTACATC
>CADAFC010000013.1 GCA_902787095.1 uncultured Bacteroidia bacterium | reverse complement strand
GTGCAGGAAGGCGCACAGGAAGTCGTGGACATGCTCAAGGAATACGAGGAGATAAGCAACAAATTCGCCGAGCCTGACGCGGATTTCGACAAACTGATTGAACGTCAGGGCGAGCTCACAGAGCTCATCGAGCAGCATGACGGCTGGAACCTCGACAGCAAGCTCGAGCGCGCCATGGACGCACTCAACTGCCCCGACGGCGACACGCCGGTGAAGAACCTCTCGGGAGGCGAACGCCGTAGAGTGGCATTGGTTCGCTTGCTTTTACAAGAGCCCGACATCCTCCTCCTCGACGAGCCCACCAACCATCTCGACGCTGAGGCAATACAGTGGCTGGAGAGCCACCTGCAACAGTATAAAGGCACCGTCATCGCCGTGACACACGACCGTTACTTCCTTGACCACGTGGCAGGCTGGATACTCGAACTCGACCGCGGCGAAGGCATCCCGTGGAAAGGTAACTACTCGTCGTGGCTCGACCAGAAGACCGCCCGCATGGCGATGGAAGAGAAGACAGAGAGCAAACGCCGCAAGACCCTCGAACGCGAGCTCGAATGGGTGCGCATGGCACCAAAGGCAAGGCACGCCAAAGGCAAGGCACGTCTCGAGTCGTATGAGAAGATGCTCAACGAAGACGTGAAAGAGAAAGAAGAGAAACTCGAGATATACATCCCGAACGGCGACCGTCTCGGCAACAAAGTCATAGAAGCTAAGAACGTAACCAAGGCGTTCGGTGATAAGGTTCTGTTTGAAAACCTCAGCTTCAGCCTGCCGCCAGCGGGCATCGTGGGCGTCATCGGACCTAACGGCGCCGGCAAGACCACCCTCTTCCGCATGATAATGGGTCTCGAGAAACCCGACGCAGGCACCTTCGAAGTCGGCGAGACAGTGAAGATAGGCTACGTCGACCAGCAACATGCCGAGATAGACCCGGAGAAGACCGTCTGGGAGGTCATCTCAGGCGGCAACGAGCTCATTCAGCTTGGCAAACGCACCATGCCGTCAAGAGCTTACGTGTCGAGATTCAACTTCGGCGGTGACTCACAGCAAAAGAAGGCTGGCGTGCTCTCAGGCGGTGAACGCAACCGTATGCACCTTGCATTGACACTGAAACAGGAAGCCAACGTACTGCTTCTCGACGAGCCTACTAACGACATCGATGTCAACACCTTGCGCGCCTTGGAGGAAGGTCTCGAAAACTTCGCCGGATGCGCCGTCATCATCTCACACGACAGATGGTTCCTCGACAGAATTGCGACACATATCCTGGCTTTCGAAGGCGACTCACAGGTATATTTCTTCGAGGGAAGCTATTCGGAATACGAGGAAAACAAGGTCAAACGTCTTGGAAATCAACAGCCTAAGAAGTTCAGATACAAAAAACTGATATAATGAGCGACGAACATCCAACAAGATTACAAATCCACAGATGGTACAGACGTGGCAAGAGAGCCTTCCGCGGCAATTTCAAAAACCATTATGAGGTTGCCGTTGAGTGGTATCGCAAAGCCGCCGAGGCAGGTCACAAAGACGCGCAATACGAACTCGGGATGTGCTATCTCCGAGGCGAAGGCGTGCCAAAAGACGACTACACAGCCTACTGCTGGTTCAAAGAATCAGGACACAACGGTCATGCCGACGGGCAATATCTCGCCGATGATATGTTAAGAGTTCACGAAATGATGCTATAGGTTTCTCCGTCATTTCGACCGACCGTAGGGAGTGGAGAAATCTCATTTAAGATTTAAGATTTAAAATTTAAAATTTAAGATTTAAAGATTTAAAAATATGAAAAAGCTTTTTACCATATTATTCGCCATCTTACTGACAATCAATGCATTTGCACTTGACGTCTGGGACGGCAGCTCGTCGCCTTGGACCAATGGCAGCGGCACTTCAAGTGACCCGTATCTCATCGAGACGGCGGCGAACCTGGCATATCTTGCCGAAAAAGTCAACGAAGGCTACCAGGCACAGGGTATGGAGGTCTTTGCTCACACATACTTCCAGATGACCGACGACTTAGACCTGAACAACATCAACTGGACCCCTATCGGAAATGTGAATATGAGCATGGAAGGCTTTTATTTTGCTGGCATTTTCGACGGTTGGTACCATACCATCGACCATCTTAATATCACCACCAACGCGGATGTGGCAGGATTGTTCTGTGGCATAGGTGGCGATGCTGTCCTTTCGCATATTTTTGTCACTAACGGCGTCATCACCTCTACAGGTACCGGCGTAGGAGGCATTGTCGGTGGCACGTCCGGGAAAGCAGTGGTATCACAGTGTGCTTTCTCTGGTAACATCAGCGTCAGCAACAACGGTCAGTTTTGCGGTGTGGGCGGCATCGTGGCGGCAGCTATAGGATATAGCATCATCGAACAATGCTCGTTTTCAGGCAGCATCACCGCTTCAAACAACAGCTTCACTGGTGCGGCGGGCGCAGCAGGCATAGTCGGAATAGCCATGGAAAACACCACAATATCGGCTTGTTACAACATGGGCACCATCACTGGCAATTCCATGCTGCTCAGCGTGGCGGCTGGCATAGTTGGAGCCACCTTGCAAGAAAACGATGTCATTGTTTACCGTTGCTACAACGTCGGCACGCTCAATGGCAACACCAAAGGTGGCATCTTCGGCATGATAAGCCCGATAAACCCATTCAAAGATGAGATGTCAATCAATGTCATCGACTGTTATTATCTCAACTCATGCGGCGGCACCACCAACTACGGCACCAGCATGACCGCAAGCCATATGCAATCGGAAGACTTCGTAAATCAGCTTAATGAAGAGGAGGTACTTACATTTGTCATGGACAACGGCAGCAACAACGGCTATCCTATACTGGCTCTTTATGCCATCAAGATCTACGAAGCCACAGATGTCACAACGCATTCCGTCAAGCTGTCGGCCGACATCCATGCCGGAAACATCACATTCTCAAGAGTTTGCTTTGAGATAAGCAACATGGATATGACCTTCTTCAAGACCGTTGACGTGGACACCGACGGTTATGTCGAGACCATCGTCGATGATCTCGCCGACGACACTGCATATCAATTCTGCATGATGACATATGTCGACGGCAGTGTTTTCCAGGTTTCAGCCTTGTTATGTTTTACCACCGAGTTCGACGGTATCACTGAGCTTAATAGTCCTACTGTTCATATTTACCCCAACCCGACAACAGATTTTATCAATATCGATTGTAGAGACGTGCCATGGTGCGTCTCCACACCTATTACCATCTATTCCCTTGACGGAAGACTGGTAAAAACTGTTGAAGGCACCAATGTTGTTGATGTCAGGGATTTGGATGAAGGAGTATACCTTATTAATATAGGAGGAATTGTCAAGAAATTGATAATTGACAATTGATAATTGATAATTATCAACTATTTTGTAAGTTCCTCCATCACCTTGCCGGCCAGACGGCTGGTACCGACACGGAAATAATTCTTGTTCAGCCACTTTTCGCCGAGGATGTCCTTAACTATATAATAATAGGTAAGGGCGTCTTCTATCGTCGACATGCCGCCGGCAGGCTTGAAACCGACCATCTGGCCAGTTGTTTCGTAGTATTCCTTGATGGTGTCGCACATTATCAAAGCCGCCATCGGAGTGGCGTTGACAGCGATTTTTCCTGTCGACGTCTTGATGAAATCAGCTCCAGCTAAGATAGCTAACTCGCTGGCTTTGCGGATGTTGGCGACAGTCTTCAGCTCGCCGGTCTCAAGGATGACCTTCAGATGGACAGGCGCCTTGCATATCTCACGAATCGCCTCGATTTCATTGTAAACCTCATCGTAATCACCTGCGAGGAACGTGCCGCGTGAGATGACCATATCGACCTCGTCGGCACCCTGCTCGACACAATATTGCACCTCTTTCTTCTTCAGCTCAAACGGCATCTGTCCCGACGGGAAGCAGCAAGCCACCGTGGCGACTTTGATTCCGCTGCCTTTCAAGAGACCTTTCGCCTGTTTCACAAACGGACTGTAGATACAGATGGCAGGTACCGATATTCCCATACTATTCTTCTGAAAATCAATGGCTTTAGCACAGAAATCCTCAATCTTCTTGGCGTTGTCGAAAGCTTCCAACGTGGTGAAATCGATGCTCTGGAAAATGGTCTTCAAAGCCTCGTGGCGGTCGCTATTCTTGGTTTGATTTTCTATGATTCTCTCAATTCTTGCCTGAAGCTCCTCTTCGGTATAGTTATATGGTTTGAAATTCATGATTTTAAATTTTTACAGACTTGCAAAGATACAAATATTTTTCATAATTTTGCAGCGAATTTCTGTATAAAATTTATAATGAAAAAACTCGTACTTTTAACATTATTAGCATTTTTTTCGACCGCATCTTTTGCCCAGTTAACCAAGGAAAACAACTACGGCATCAATAACTTACGACTTGAAGCCAGAGTGGACTTTGACTGCTATTCGCAGCACGACAGCCTCTATTCAGGCTTCACCGGAAGATACCTCAACTTCATAATCGCTGGCGATTTGACCGAAAACATATACTATGCCTATCGCCAGAGGCTGAATAAGGTACAGAATTTCAACAACTGGTTCGATGCCACTGATTATCTCTATATCGGCTGGCGTATCACCGACAACCTGTCGTGGACCGTAGGTAAGGAGGTTGTTGCCATGGGCGGCATAGAATATGACCTCGCCCCTATCGATGTGTATTTCCACTCCGAGTTTTGGAACCAGTTCAACTGCTACCGCTTTGGTACCAACTTCGAATACACCACCAAAGACAAGAAAAACACCTTCACGTTCCAGTTCACCAACTCGCCTTACGACAATAGTGCTTTCTTCAGCAGTCTTTACAACTACAGCTTGCATTGGCGCGCCAATTATAAGCATTTCGGACCTGTATGCTCGGTCAACATGTATGAATATCGCAAAGGCGCATATCAGAACGTGATTGCGTTAGGTACGACATTCAATTTCGGACCTATAGATGGTTATATCGACTTCACCAACCGCGCCAACGGCGAGCAGAAGGACTTTTTCTTTTCAGACTTCACCGCCGACGGACAAATAGGTTATGTTTTCCTAAAAGGGAAAATGCACATTTATATCAAAGCCGGTTATGATGTCAATGATACTCAACCATATACGACACTTAACGACGAGGTTTACGATGTCTGCATACTGCCTGGCACCGACATCAAATACTACGGCGGCGGCTTGGAGTTCTTCCCTCTTAAAGACAGCAAAGACCTCCGTATTCATGCCTTCTTTGCAGTCAACGACGCCTCTGAGAGTATGATCAACGAGGCTCCTGTCACCTATCAGGGCAACCTCGGCGTGACATGGAGACTCAATTTCATCAAGAAATAAATCACAAGAATTATGAATATAAAAAACTGGCAATTTCTAAGCAAAAGACGTCTTGAGGCAGGTATCTTCCTGCTAATCTTCGCTCTTTTCTTCGGCTTTCTTGGCACTCGCATGGGTGCTGCCAACATGCTTAACACCATCATGCAGACCTCATACCATCTCCTGCTTGAGACCGTGTTCTTCCTGATGGCGGTGTGTGTTGTCTCCGGCGCTCTCGGCAAGCTCCTCGTCGAGTTCGGCGTGGTGCGACTCATCGAGTACGTCCTCCGTCCCCTGATGAGACCTATCTACAACCTCCCAGGCGTGGCGGCTCTCGGCGGCATCCTGACGTTCCTGTCGGATAACCCGGCCATCATCACCTTGTCGAAAGATAAATATTTCGCACATTATTTCAAGAAATACCAGCTCGCCTCTCTGACCAACTTCGGAACGGCTTTCGGAATGGGTCTGGTGGTGATATTCTATATGCTCGGCCTCGGGTTTCTCAAAGGAGCCCTCGTCGGATTGCTCGGCGCTGTCATCGGAAGCATCGTCTCGACCCGACTGATGCAACGTTTCTCTTTGAAAGCGTATCCCGAGCTCGACGCCATGGAAAACCCTGACGGCGGCGACGAGCAGAAGATCTCGTTCAAGTCGCAAGGCAATGTGTTCCTTCGTTTCCTCGACGCCATCCTCGACGGCGGCAAAGAAGGCGTGGCGATAGGCCTGGCCATCATCCCGGGCGTGCTCATCATCTCGACAGTGGTGATGATGCTCACCTTCGGACCTGCAACAGGTGCCGGATACAGTGGCGTGGCATACGAAGGCGTGCCGGTGTTGCCTTATCTCGCTGGCAAAATCGACTTCGTGTTCGACTGGCTCTTCGGATTCAAGAACCCTGAGCTTGTGGCGTTCCCAATCACCTCGCTCGGCGCCGTCGGCGCCGCGCTCGGTCTGCTGCCGAAGTTCATCGCCGAAGGCATCGTCAATAACAACGCCATAGCAGTGTGCACCGCCATCGGCATGTGCTGGAGCGGATTCCTCAGCACACACACCGCCATGCTCGACTCACTAGGTCACCGCGAACTCATCCCTAAGGCCATCGGCGCCCACACCATCGGCGGCCTGGTAGCTGGAGTGTCAGCCCACTGGATCTACGTCTTATTAGCATGGATATTCTAAAAAAACATCATTAATTACCGTTAATCGACCATCATTTGTTTTTAGGACAAAGTTTATTATTGAAAAATTATATGGCCAATTGATGGTAATTAATGTTTTTAAAATTAAAAATATTTCATATTTTTGTGACGTTATTTTGAAAAACAGGATTTCGTCATGATAAAGAGAGTCTATAAGTTCGGTGGAGCCTCGGTGAAAGATGCCGATGCCGTAAGAAACCTCAAGAAAATCATTGAAAATGAAGACCGTAACGACCTGATGCTCGTCATCTCGGCTATGGGAAAGACCACCAACGGCATCGAGAAAGCACTCAAAGAGTTCCGCGACAACGACGGACATCTGCCTATCAGCGCCTTGCAAGACCTCATGGAATATCATGAGAAGATAATGCTCGACCTCTTTGAAGGCAATAGCGAACATCCTGTGTTTGAGGCAGTTACGAATCTTTTTTTAGACCTATATCTTAATTTGCAGGAAACCGGCTACGACTATGACTACCAGTACGACCAGACCATCAGCTTCGGCGAGATGCTGTCGACGACGATAATCTCGGCATTTCTTAACGAAAACGGCATCAAAAACCAGCTTCTTGACGCACGCAACTACATCATCACCGACCATACTTTCCGCTCAGCCAACGTCGACTTCGACGAGAGCCGCTTACGTATCGAGAAACTGCAGCAGGAACATGACGGCACGATGTACATAGTGCAAGGTTTCATAGGCTCATCAACAAAGCCGGTGGTGACCACGACACTCGGCCGAGAAGGCTCCGACTACACTGGTGCCATCTTCGCCAACCTATTGGATGCCAAGGAGTTATCGGTATGGAAAGACGTTGACGGAGTGCGCAACGCCGACCCGAAACGTTTCCCGACCACGGTGAAGATACCTCATCTCTCCTACTCCGAAGCCACCGAGCTGACGTTTTACGGCGCTTCAGTCTTGCACCCGAAGACAACAAAACCTCTGCAAAACAAGAACATCCCGTTGAAGGTGCGCTGTTTCCTCGACGCATCGCTCGAGCCGACCATCGTCGACGGCAGCGACGAGTATATCAACTACGTGCCGTCGTTCATAGTGAAAGACAACCAAACTCTTGTGACGATACGTCCGCGCGACTATTCCTTCATGAATGAGCAAAACCTCGGCATACTATTCGCAATGCTCAACGAGCTGAACATCCACGCCAACATGATTCAGACCTCGGCGTTGAACCTCTCCATCTGCTTCGACGAAAACGAACGCAAGCTCACCCAGCTCATAGCCTCCCTCGAACAGTCGTTCATCATCCGATACAACAACGGTCTGCAATTATTTACGATCCGCCATTACAAAAACGGCATCGAAAAAGAATTCATCAAAGACAAACAGGTCTTCGTGGAACAACGCAGCAGGAGCACGCTACAACTAGTGATAAATTAACGGAACAACTGTAGAGACGCGCCGCATCTCTACAGGGTTTTTGTTGGGTGTGGTTATTCCGCCCAGTTGAGGATTTTCCTGAAATCGTATTCCTCCGGATTCTCCACAAATTTCTTCGCACCTTCGTAATCGACTGGGGTAATGTATTGCATGCAGTGGTTGAACACCAGCTTAGCCTTCTCGCCCTGCATGTTCACAAGACGCGGCTTCACCTTGCCGTTCTCATCCTCCACGTCTTTCAGATACAGCGGGCTGACCTGGCCTTTCGGGTCGGCGGTGACCATAGCACCTGTGATGCCTTGGTCGAACAGCTTCTTCACGCCATAGCCGAGTATTGAACAATACTGAAGGTCGAATGCACATGGGTCAACGCAGCGGATTTCATAACCGACCTCCACCGGGCGGCTCTTGATGCCAAGGCCCAACATCTTCAGTCGTTGCTGCAGTAACATATTGAAAATGTGAGCCTTACTCACGTTACCAAGCTCCGGATGCCCGTGCTCGTCATAGGTGAAGTTCACGCCAGAGTGATGAATCTCCTCGTCGGTCATGAAATGGAACACGCCCTCGCTCACGCTTGCCACACCATAGTTGATGCCAAGCATCTTACGTTTGATCATCGAGCTGATGATGAGCTTCAGGATCTTGTCGAATGTCACCTCTGTCTTGTAGAACATCTCCGGGATGATGATCATCGGGTAATGGCATGCATAGCCCATTCCGAATGCGAGGTGACCTGCCTCACGGCCCATTGCCGACACCACAAACCAGTTGCCGCTGGTGCGAGCGTCTTCATACACCGTCTGCAGAATCTTCACGCCTGCCTCTTTGGCAGAATAATAACCGAAAGTAGGGCTGCCCTCCGGCAACGGAAGATCGTTGTCGATGGTCTTAGGCACATGAATGTTCTGAACATGCACGTTGTTCTTCATCAGGAACTTGGAGATACGGTTTGCTGTCGAGGCGGTGTCATCGCCACCGATTGTCACCAAAAGGTTCACATCGTTTTTCACGAAGAAATCAACGTTAAACTCCTCGTCTTTCGGTTTGTAACGGCTCATCTGCAACGCCGAGCCGCCCATTTTCATGATCTGGTCAGCGTAAATAAAGTCGATATCAACCGTCCTCGGATTTGGCTTGAACAGGTTTTTATATCCCTCATGGAGTCCTATAACGCGGAAACCGTCGTTTAAAAATGTCTTTGCCACAGTGGCCACCACCGTGTTGATGCCTGGTGCCGGACCGCCGCCGGCGAGAATTACTATTGATTTCATATTTGCTAATATTTATTAAACTTTCAATCAAACGTGTCATTTCGAGCGAAACGGAGTGTAGTCGAGACCTGAGTTTACGAAAGCATTCACCTTGGTGAATAAATCACCGCCAATTTAATAATACTGAACAACTCCAATGGCTGTGATTTCTCCACTTCGCTCCATTGCATTACGCTTCGGTCGAAATGACGAATGCAAAGTTACAAAAAACCTAATTCAATTCAATATTTTTTTCAAAAAAATAATCCTTCTTCGTACCGAAATTTTTATTATTTTTGCAATTTTAAAGATAATTGGCAAAAATTGATATGTATAGTTTCATTTCAGGAACCGTCGTTGAGAAGAATCCCACTTACGTAGTGCTTGATAATCAAGGTATTGGATATCTTATCAATATCACCTTGAACACTTTCACGGCCATCGGCGAACAGCAGCACGTGAAGCTGTTTGTACACCTTGCTATACGTGAAGACGCGCATACTTTGTATGGATTTTACACCGAGAGCGAGCGCGAGCTGTTCCTTCAGCTCATCACAGTGTCGGGTGTGGGATGCAACACAGCACGCCTCATCCTCTCCTCGATGACAGTGAAAGAAGCAGTCGACGCCATCGCCACCAACAACATCAGGATGATACAGGGAGTGAAAGGCATTGGAGCCAAGACAGCCCAGCGTATCGTGGTCGACCTGCACGACAAAGTCGGCAAGCTCGAGACAGGCAACGGCGAAATTTCTTCGTTCGGAAACAATACATTGAAAGATGAAGCGTTATCAGCATTAATGGTCTTAGGTTTCAACAAGTCGAGCATCGAGAAGACGTTGGACAAGCTCCTCAAACAGATGGAGAACCCGACCGTCGAAGATCTTATCAAGGAATCGTTGAGGCTTTTGTAAAAAAATTGAGATGGTGTTAAGAATAAAATATATACTTTCGATATTTTTGCTCTGCTTGAGTTTTGTTACTCTGGCTCAGGATTACAACGATCCGTACGGCCAAGGCAACCAGACCGGCATCACCCTGCACGATCCTGACAACATCACCCGTTCCATCGAATACGACCCGCTCACAGGACAGTATGTCTTCGTCAGCAAAATCGGTGATTTCAAGTACAGCGACCCAGTCTACATGACGCAGGAGCAGTACTCCGACTTCGTGCAAAAACAGGCTGTCAGCAGCTATTGGAAAGAGCGCCGCGAGTCGTCGATGGGTAACAACAACGGCAACTCACTCATCCCGCCAATCTTTATCGGAGGCAAGGTCTTTGAGAAAATCTTCGGCAGCAACACCATCGACATCAAGCTGCAAGGTTCCGCCGATGTGACATTTGGCGTGAAATACCAACGTCGCCGCGACCCTTCACTCACCATAGCACAACAACGCACCACCAACTTCGACTTCGACGAGAACATCCAGATATCCGCCTCCGCTAAAATCGGCGAACGCATACAGTTCAAGATGAACTACAACACACAAACTCAGTTCTCCTTTGAAAACAAGCTCTCGCTGAAATATGAAGGCGACGAAGACGACATCCTCCAACTCCTTGAAGCAGGTAACGTCTCCATGCCGCTGCAAAGCACCTTGATAACGGGCACCCAGTCGCTTTTCGGCTTCAAAACCAAGCTGAAATTCGGTAAGACGACGGTGACAGCCATCGCATCATACCAAGAAAGCGAGACACAAAACATAGCAGTGAAAGGCGGCGCGCTCACCCAGGAGTTCGCACTCGAAGCCATTGACTATGAAGAGAACAGACACTTCTTCCTGAGCCAATATTTCCGCGACAACTACGAGGCGGCACTCGCCACCCTCCCGACAGTGACATCCGACATCAACATCACAAAGATCGAGGTATGGGTGACAAACACGGTATCAAACTACGAAAACTGCCGTAACATCGTGGCATTCACCGACTTAGCTGAAGGCAAAGACGAGTGGATCTACAACCACGACAAAGTTCATCCGTCAGCCAGCCAATACAGCTTCTTACCAGGTAACTTCTCCAACGACCTCCTGGCAAACATGGATACCACACAGATTCGCGACCTCAACACGGTGACAGCCTACCTCACCAGTCAGGGCTACACCTCAGGCCGTGACTTCGAGAAGATACAGAAAGCAAGGAAACTTAGTTCGACAGAATATACCGTCAACCGCAAGCTGGGTTTCATCACTTTGAACGTCTCGCTCAACAGCAACCAGACACTGGCTGTAGCATACCAATACACAGTCATCGGCCATGACGAAGTGTTCCAGGTCGGTGAGTTCTCAGACGAAGGCATCAGAGAACCTAAAGTGTTGTGTACCAAGATGTTGAAGAGCACCACCATCAACACCAAAGCCCCGATGTGGGACCTTATGATGAAAAACGTGTACAACATCCATGCCTTCCAAATCGCCCAGACCAACTTCGTAATGAACATCCTATATCTCGGCAATGACAACGGCGTCGCCACAGGTTATTTTGCCGATGCCCCAGAAGAAATCAGAGGAGAGTCGCTCCTCAACCTCATGGGTATGGACCGTTTGAATAGCCAAAACAACCCTATCGCAGGCGGTGATGGCATGTTCGACTTTATCAACGGAGCAGCTACGGGCGGCGGTACCATCAACGCATCCACAGGACGTATCTACTTCACCGTGCTGGAACCTTTCGGCTCACAGATTCATAAGATATTCAAAGACTATCCGGAGATGTCCGACAGATACGCCTACGACTCGTTGTATACCTTGACAAAAGTGATGGCGGAACAATATACCGACAAAAACAAATTCCGTCTCGAAGGACGTTACACATCCTCATCAGGAAGCGAAATCAACCTCAACGCACTTAACGTGCAGCCAGGCTCGGTGACAGTCACCGCAGGCGGTATCCCATTGGTGGAAAACGTCGACTATACCGTCGATTACACACTCGGCCGTGTAACGATTCTCAACGAGGCACTCCTGAATTCCGGCACTACCATCAACGTGTCGATGGAAAACAACACAGCACTGTCGACAATACGAAAGACATACCTCGGTGCCCGCGTCGAGCACGAAGTAAACCCGACATTCATCATAGGAGGTACGATTCTGCATCTCAGCGAACGCGCCTACACCACCAAGGTAAACTATAACGACGAGCCTATCTCGAACACGATATACGGATTCGACATCAACTACCAGACTGAATCACAATGGCTTACCGACGTGCTCGACAAGCTGCCGCTATATGAGACAAAGACCAAGTCACGCATCACGGCATCAGGTGAGTTCGCCCGTTTCATCCAAGGCATCAACAAGACACATAAGCAGACAGGAACATCATATATCGACGACTTCGAAGGCGCCAAGTCGACCATCGACATGCATCAGTGGAACTTCTGGCACCTCGCCAGCACTCCTCAAAACCAGCCGAACCTCTTCCCTGAAGCAAGCTCCGTGGGTCTCGACTACGGCAAGAAACGAGCCAAACTGGCATGGTATATCATCGACCAGTCGGTGTTCTACGACAGATATGGCAACCTCTTGCCATCTAACGTCACTAACGAGGAATTGTCAGACGACCGTGTGCGTCAGGTGCTTTTGACCGAAATCTATCCTAACCGCGATATCGTGGCTGGAACATCTACCAATATGTCGGTACTTAACCTCGCATATTACCCGAAAGAACGTGGACCATACAACTACGAGACCGACAACCTTAATTTAGACGGCACATTCACAGACCCTGAGGAACGCTGGGGCGGTATCATGCGAGCCATCGAGTCATCGGATTTCAACTCGACCAACGTCGAATATATCGAGTTCTGGATGATGGACCCGTATTCCGAAGGACAAGACCAAACCAATATCGGTAAGTTGTATTTCAACCTCGGTGACGTGTCGGAAGACATCCTTCGTGATGGCAGAAAATCCTACGAGCACGGATTGCCGACAACATCCACTGTTGAAAATGTCGATACCACATGGTGGGGCCGTGTGCCTTCGCTGCAGGCTCTCGTCGACGCATTCAACAGCGACCCGAGCTCACGACAGTATCAGGATATCGGTTACGACGGCTTGAACAACGACGACGAGCGTTCGTTCTTCCAAAACTTCCTCAACACTATACGTCCAAAAATCAACTCCGACGCATACTCGCGTTTGAGCGACGACCCGTCATCGGATAACTATCACTACTTCCGTGGTTCCGACTACGACAACGACCCTCGATACTCCAGCATACTTGAACGTTACAAGAACTACAACGGCAACGAAGGCAACTCACCTTCCGAGACGATGTACACAGAAGACTATACAACCAACAACAGCACCCTCCCTGACGAGGAAGACATCAACGCCGACAACACACTGAGCGAATCGGAGAACTACTATCAATATGTCATCGACCTTGACCCTGCCAAGTTGCAATCCTCTGGCCAGAACTTCATCGCAGATATTCGCGAAGCCACTGTGGTCGTTGCCAACGGTGAGACACGCCGCGCACGCTGGTATCAGTTCCGCATCCCGATCCGCGAGCCAAGCCGAGTGGTCGGTAACATCGAAGGATTCAGCTCCATCCGCTTCATGCGTATGTTCCTCAAAGGCTTTAAAGACAATATCGTGTTGCGTTTCGCCACCCTCGACCTCGTACGCGGTGAATGGCGCACCTACACCAACACCATCCAGGCACCAGGCGAATACGTGCCAGGTGACCAGACCAACCATACCGTGTTTGAGATGTCGGCCGTCAACCTTGAGGAAAACGCAGGCCGCAAACCTGTTCCTTACTGCATTCCACCAGGCATCGAACAAGAGGTTTACACCGGCGCCACATCTACAGTACGCCAAAACGAACAAGCACTGCAACTCGCAGTGAAACACCTCGTCGACGGCGACGCCCGAGCAGTGTATAAGACAACAGAGTTTGACTTCCGATTCTATAAACATCTCAAGATGTTCGTACACGCCGAGTCCATGTATGAAAACGACCCGGTGTACGACAACGAAGTGACAGCATTCTTGCGATTCGGCACCGACCTCACCGACAACTACTACGAATACGAGGTCCCGCTGAAGATGACACCATGGGGCACCTCGGTCACCGATGAATATGCCATCTGGCCTGAATCAAACAACTTCGACATAGACTTCGAAAGAGTCGTAGAAGTAAAATCAAACCGTAACACCGCCATCGCTAACGGCAATAAAGAGGTGAAAACCAATAGGTTATACACCGAACGCGACGGCAAGAACTTTATCAAAGTGCTCGGTAACCCGACCATCAGCGAAGTGCGATGCATGATGATAGGTATCCGTAACCCTAAAGTCGACGGCGAGGTGTCACAAGACAAGAGCGTCGTCATCTGGGTCAACGAGCTTCGTATGACCGACCTCAACAGCGACGGAGGCTATGCCGCCACAGGCCGAGTAGAGGTTTATCTCGCCGACCTCGGTAGAGTGTCACTCGCAGGCTCATATAAATCAGCAGGATATGGCTCGTTGGAAACCAAGATCACCGATAACGAGATGATGGCAAACACCTACTACAACATCTCCACCGACCTCGACCTCGGTAAGTTCATGGCACCTGAGAAGTCAGGTATGTCAGTGCCAGTTCACATCGACCATAACAAAACCACCATCACGCCGGAATATAACCCTCTCGACCCTGACGTGAAACTCAAACGCTCGCTGCAAGACCTCGACAGCCGAGGCCGCGACTCACTCAACGCCCTCGCACGAGACGTCACCACACAGACCAACTTCAACATCACTAACTTGCGTAAAAACCGCGTCGGCTCAAAGAAACCACATTTCTGGGATGTGGAGAACTTCAACGCATCGTACGCCTACACCAATCAGGAACAATCGAATCCTGACATGGAATACAACAACCAGAAGTCACACCGTGGCGGCATAGGATACACATACAACACCAACGCCAAGCCATGGACACCATTCGCACAAAAGAAATGGGCATCAGCATCATATATGTTGCTCTTAAAAGATTTCAACCTCTATTATCTGCCAAAGAGCTTCTCTTTCAACACCGAGATGTACCGCCAGATACAATCGCAGAAGATGCGCAACAAATCGTCCGGACTGGTGCTCACCAAAGAGACCGTCGCGAAGACCTGGGACTGGTCGCGTAACTACGACTTCCGTTATGACCTGACGAAAAACCTCAACTTCACATACAACGCCACCTCGCAAGCCTACATCTACGAGCCTGTCGGCAACCCCGACCGCAACACTGACGAATGGCAAGCCAACCGCGACACTATCCGCGATGAGCTCATGCGCTTCGGCTCCATCTCACGCTTCAACCAGTCAGTGAAAATCAACTACACTATACCTATTAATAAACTGCCATACTGCGACTGGCTCGGTTCAACGGTGGCATACACCGGCAACTACCGCTGGATCGCCAACTCACGAACCGTACAGAAACGCCTCGGTAACACCATCGAGAACGACAACACTATACAGTTCACCGCACAAGCCGACCTCACCAAACTATACAACAAGTCGGAATATCTCAAGAAACTCAATACGCCAAAACGTAACAACAATAGCCGCAGCCGTGGCAAAGGCGATGAAAAGGGCAACGACAGCGTCGTGAAGAAAGGCGGCGACAATGAAGCCGGTAAATTCCTGCTCGACAACACCGTACGCATCCTCACCATGATCAAGAAAGTGTCGTTCACCTACTCAAAGAGCTCCGGCGTCGGACTGCCAGGCTTCATGCTCGAGCCTAACTACCTCGGAATGAACGGCAGCGCTCCAGGATGGGGCTTCGTCATGGGTCAAAAGAACAACGTGCTCAACAACGCCATCAACAAAGGATGGCTGAGCACCGACTCCACCTTTAACCAGCCATACACCGAACGTATGAGCGAGACTTATAATTATAAGGTTATAGCCGAACCGTTCACAGACCTCAAGATTGAGCTCACTGGAACACGCACCTACGCGGAAAACTTCTCCGAATACTTCCGCTCCGACGAGTTTGGAGTGTTCCAGTTCTACACACCTACCAACGGCGGTAACTACAGCATCTCATACATCATGGCAAGCACCTCGTTTGCCAATGGCGACAAACTGTTCGACAACCTCCTCAGCTATCGCCATGTGATAGCCCAGCGTATCGCCGAGAACAACGCCGCATGGGTAAACATGGGATGCCCTTACGCTTACGACGAGACATCGGGCGAAGAGTATCCTTACGGCTATCCGTCGTCATCACAAGAAGTGCTCACCTACTCTTTCCTCGCAGCATATTCAGGCAAGAACCCCGACGGAGTGTCATTAGGCCTCTTCCAGAAAGTGGCATTGCCTAACTGGAGCATCAACTTCACAGGCCTGACAAAAATCCCGGCCTTGAAGAAGACTTTCAAAACCATCAACGTGACACACGCATACAAGTCGACATTCACCATCTCGACATGGGCAGCCAACGTCAACTACGACGCCAGCAACCAGATGGCCGTATACCCCGGAACAACCACCAGAATACCCGAATACGACATCTCACAGGTGATGATGACTGAACAGTATACTCCTCTCCTCGGTATCAATATGGTGTTCCAAAACACTCTCGCACCATCAGTGGAATACAAGAAGTCGAGAACGATAACCCTCGGCTTCAGCAACAACCAGATCACTGAAGTCAACGGACGCGAGGTTGTGATAGGCTTAGGCTACACCTTCAAAGACCTCGGCTTCAACATCTCATTCCTCGACGGCAACAGCACCCGTAAAGTGAGCAACGACCTCAAACTCAAACTCGACGTCGGATTCAGAAAAGACATAACAGTACTGCGCAGCATCGACGAAAACAACAGCCAGGTGTCATCAGGACAGAACAAAGTCAACGTTTACCTCACCGGCGATTACAACCTCAGCCAGCGCCTCTCAATGCAGTTGTTCTTCAAATACGACATGACTAACCCGTTCATCGCCAACGCATACAAGACAACAAACGTCTTTGCCGGCATCACGGCACGCTTCAGCCTGTCGCAATAAAAAATATTTTTTGAATAATTAATTATGATGCAATAAAAATTGTATCTTTGCAGTGCAAATTATTAAGTAAAATTAAATCTCAATTAAAAGATATGAATATTCCTACAAACTTAAAGTACACTAAGGATCACGAGTGGATCCGTTTAGAAGGCGACAATGCTTACATCGGTATCACCGACTACGCACAACACGAACTTGGCGACATCGTTTTCGTCGACGTCGACACATTGGATGAGACTCTCGAAGCTGAAGAGACTTTCGGCACCATCGAGGCAGTGAAGACATCTTCAGAGATGTTCATGCCAGTGGGCGGCAAAGTCATCGAATTCAACGAAGAACTCGCCGACGCTCCAGAAAAAGTCAACAGCGACCCATACGGCGAAGGCTGGATCATCAAAGTCGAAGTGACCAACGCAGCAGAAATGGACAACCTCCTCGACGCTGAAGGTTACAAAGCCCTCATCGGTTAGCATTGAATAGTCTGATAAGACATATCTTCCCCGGCTTGCTCTGTGGTATCATAATCATGATACTTTGTGGCGTGCCGGGGAATTATATTCCTAAAGTCGTAACATTCTGGGACTGGCTCGGACCTGATAAGATCGTACACCTTATCATGTTCGCGGCTTTCGCTTTCTCCCTAATGCTCGGCTATAAGAAAGAATATTGCGAATACGACAAGATCTATCGCATCAGACTTCAACTGACTTCGGTTTTAATATCAGCAGCTTACGGCGGCATAACAGAATTACTGCAGTTGTACCATATTTTCAAAGGCAGATATGGAAGCGTTTACGACTTTTTCGCCGACGTAATCGGTTGTGTATTAGGCGTTTTGATATTTAAATTGGTATTCAGAAAAAAAATTGCAAAAAATTCATCGCCAATTCAATAATTTTTGCTAACTTCGCAGCGTTATTTATATGATTAAAATTTAACATTATGGAAATAAAAAAATCACCAAAAGCGGATCTTAACAGCAAAAAACTGACATTCACACTTATAGGTTTGGTGCTGACTTTGTTTGTGGTATGGCGCGTTTTTGAACACAAGAGCTACGACAAACAAATTGTCGACACATTTCAAAGACAAGTGGAAGTGATTGAGGAAGAAATGGTCGAAATCACAAAACAGGAACAGCCTAAACCACCAGTCCAGGCTCCAAAACCACAGGTTACACAAATCCAAGTGGTGGAAAATGATGCCGAAGTGGAAGATATCGAGCTTAACGCTGAAGTAGACCAGAACGAAGTCATTGAAGAATACGTCTACGAAGCTCCGGAAATCGAAGAAGAAGAGATCGTCGAAGAGGAAATCTTCCTCTCAGTGGAAGAGAACCCTGAGTTCCCTGGCGGTCCGGCAAAACTTCTCGAATACGTCCAGAAAAACCTCAAATACCCTATGATGGCTCGTGAAAGCGACATCCAAGGCAGAGTGTTCGTGGGCTTCGTCGTCGAGAAAGACGGTTCAATATCCAACGTGAAAGTGCTCCGTGGTATCGGCGGCGGCTGCGACGAAGAAGCTGTGCGCGTCGTCCAAAGCCTGCCTAAATTCAAACCAGGTAAACAACGCGGTAACCCAGTGCGTGTACAGTACACACTGCCTATCGTGTTCAAACTTCAGTAGTGGATACAAGAAAGTATAAACTGAAAATATTCGGAAACAAGGAGTTACCAAGCTACCTCCTTGAAAAAAACAACGTGGTGAGGATGATACTCTTCACCACTGTTTATTCTTTGGTATTCATCAACATCTTCAGGCCTTTCAACTCCGAGACCTGGATACCCCACAACAGCAGCACCAACTACCTCATGTACTCCTCACTCATGGTGCTCGTGGGCATGGTGGTGGTATCATTAAGCCGCGTCGTCATGGGCTTCGTGGTGAAAAAAGTGCAACTCACCTTCCCAGACTACGTGCTTTGGCTCGTCTCCGACGCCGTGGTACTGTCGATATTCTACGTCTTCATCGCCTATAAAGTGGGCTTCGTCGACAACTACATCAACGACAACCCCACCCTGACACTCTGGGAAGCCATCTTCGCCATCTTCCGCAAATCAATAGCCAACACAGTGATGATGCTCCTAATACCATATACCATCTCACTGCTTTTCCTTGACAACCAATATCTTAGAGGAAAACTGAAAGACATAGGCGAAAGAGGCCCGGAAAACAACACCGTACATCTGAAAGACGAAAAAGGCGAGATACGCCTCTCCATCAACATCGAAAACATACTCTACGCCGAGTCAGCCGATAACTACGTGACAGTCAAATACATAAACAGCGACAAAATCGTCGACTTCCTGCTTCGCACCAACCTGAAAAAGCTATCCGACGACCTGCGTGACACCCCGATACAACGCTGCCACCGCTCTTTCATGATCAACCTGCTGCACGTCACATCACTCAAAAAAGACCAGACAGAGTTCGTCATACAGTTCGACACCACCAGCATCAAAGACATCACAGTGTCGAAATCTTACCAGGATTCCATTATGGAGGCTTTCACAAAATACCAGAAATAACAGACCGTGAAGCGTCTCACCGTCATATTGTTTTTCATCTTCCTTACCTTAACGGAATTATGTGCACAAATCAACCACAAGCACTACATCCTGATGGGAAAGCTCGACCTCTCAAAAGAAAACTACTCTGAGGCAATTCAGAATTTCAACATCGCCGTTATAGCAAAACCCAACGATTTTGAGGCTTATTTCCTCCGCGGAATAGCCAAATACAGCCTCAGCGACTATACCGGTGCGGTCGACGACTTCAGCCGCACACTCGAAATACACCCTCTCTACGTCAGAGCTTATCACTACCGTGGCGTCGCCAACGACCATCTGTCGAATTACGCCGACGCCATGAACGACTTCAAGAAAGCCATCAGCCTCGATCCGTTCAGCGAAGACCTGCACCTCGCAGCAGGAGCCACACTGATGCACCTCAACGACTACCCTAACGCTGTCGCAGAATTTGACACCGCATTGATTATCAACCCGGAGAATGCCAATGCTTATATATCAAGAGGCATCGCCAAACGCTACCTCGAAGACCTCGATGGCGCACTCTCCGACATGAATAATGCCGTGTATTACGACTTCTTCAATATCGAAGCAGTGGTGCGCCGCGGCATGATAGAACTTGAACGTGAGGAATACCAAGCTGCCATGGATGACTTCAACGCTGCACTACGCATGGACGGCGATAACCCGCTGATATACTTCCAACGTGCAATAGCCTACCTCAACCTCGGCGACACCATAGCGGCACTCAACGACTACGAACGGGTCAACATCATCGACCAACGTAACGCCCTCACCTACTTCAACCGCGCACTCATCTACTCCATGCTCGAAGATTACGATGTGGCCCTCGCCTTGTATAACAAGGTGATAGAAATCAATCCCGACAATATCTACGGATACTTCAACCGAGGCATCCTCTTCTACCAGATGAAACAGTGGGACAATGCCGAAGACGATTTCACCAAAGTAATCGAACTCTTCCCCGACTTCATCGACGCCTGGATGAACCGAGCCGTGGTAAAATTTGAGAAAAACGACATCAAGGGCGCAGAGCAAGACCAATGGCACGCCAAGCAAATCATGGCTTTCGTGAGCGAAGACCAAGCCAACGTCGACTCGCTCTATAACCATTATTCAAAGATGGATTACAACAAAATCATCAGCTTCGAGTCGGATTTCGTCGATGGAAACCGACATAAGACCCTGGTGCAGTTCTCGGATATCCAAATCAGGCCTAAAGGAAGCTTCGTCATCAACATCACCGACAACAGCCACTATTACCTCGATGCCACACTCAGCCAGATATCACAAAACATGCGCCTTGACGGAAAAATGGCGTACGTGGAAAACGACATTCTTGACGAAAACCACACCTCGTTTGTCAATGACCAGGTCATCAACTCCGTTGACAATCTGAATCTCAAGACTTTCCTTAACGGAATATATAACTTCGAAATTTTCAACTATCAGAAAGGCGAGAGTCTGTTCACCTCACTCCTCGACGACCCTGTGCTCGGCGTCTACGCAGGCATGAACCTGGCGGCACTGCAAAACGCGAAAGCCGAACTCATCGTCAACGACCACAACTACGACAACTCCATCTATATCACGCAAAAACGAGCATCTGAGATCATCACCACACAGGAAAAACCAGACTATCAGCAGTCGCTGAACACCATCTCAACCGTTTTGGCAAAAAACAGCCGCAACCCGTATGTCTGGTACAACTTAGGCAACATACATCTTCAGATGCAGGAGTTCGACAAGGCCGTCGACGACTACACCAAAGCCATACAATACGACCGCAATCTGGCTGAAGCCTATTACAACAGGGCTCTCACCCTGCTTTATCTCGATAAGAAATCTCAGGCTATCAAGGATTTAAGCAAAGCCGGAGAACTCGGCATCCAGGAAGCTTACGTGGTGCTCAAACGTTTTACTGAATAAGCTGCAGCTCCTCCACTTTCGTGAATTTGTGCTCAACACCGAAGTCGTCGCCATATTCCATGACGTCGAGTTCCAACACCTTCATTTTGAACACTTTAGGCACTATGCCGCCTATCTCCATTTTATAGTAATGCGTAAAAACTTCGTCTTCCAGCGTCCAGTCGAGTTCAGTGCCCTCGTCTTCCATCACGTCATCGGCAAGATCCCATGTTACAGCAGTGCCGTCGTCGTTGTAGCGGTAATACACCTCGCCTTCTTTCCAAAGACCTATAAGAAGATCCTCGTCAAAGTCATTAAACACTTCAGGCTCAATCACTTCAGGCTCAACCCATTCCTTATGAAACCAGATGTAATATGAGGCAACTGCAGCACCACCGAGTGCCAAAACGATAAGTATTATTATCCAAATCTTCTTTTTCATAACTAACTGAATAACTATTTACGTAGTTTTATGATCTTAGGCGTCTTTCCCTTAAACTGCGGCATCGTCATTCCGATACTCGCATTGATGTATGTCGGGTCGCAAACATAATATTTCTTGCCACCGTACATGAAGCCGTCGCCTTTCACGTTGGCGTCGTCGCCAAACCATACAGCGGTAGCCACATGGCCTTCGTATTGCAGTCCGATGACCTTGGCGTTGGTGTATTTCTGCACCAGCCATGCAAACAATGCCGAGCGGTCTTCACAGTCGCAGTAAGGATAGCCGATAACCTCTTCCGGATAGAAATATTTCTCATATCCGAACTGGGCATCGTCGGTTTTGTATTCAAAGCCTGTCTGCACGAAATGCAGCAGCATCTGGATGAACTGCGTCGGGGTGTACTGGCTGCGCATCTCGTTGAAGCTATCCTGCAGAACCTGTTGTGCCTCAATGGCTATCGGATTGACAAAATATATCGGGAACACCGTCATCGGCACGTCGTTCAGATAAGCCATGTGTGCCTTGTTGTAAGGCAACGTCACGCTGCGTTTCTTTGTCAGCTGCACCGTGCGTGTCACGTCGCAGGCGCCCATGTTGAGATTCTTGGTAAAGTCAAGCTTCATCTCTTTCTTGTCAACGTCCTGCTTGCAGAAATCGTACGAATACACGGCCTCGTTAGCTTTGCCACCGCCATAAACAGTGTAATACTTCACCTTTCTGGTGCCGTTTTCATCATCTTTAAACTGGAAAAACGTGTATGAATACACTTCTTTGCTGTTGTCCAAAGCAATGAGCAAGGTGAGCCTGTCCGAGTTCTTGCCGCGAGCCACGCGAGCCTTGAAGTTACCCTCGTTACGCAGCATGTAGAAGCAGAACAGCACACGGTCGTCGATGTTGGTGAACATCTTCTCCGAGAGGGTGCGCAACAAGCAGAAGTAGCCCCATTCGTTGAGTCCGAACTCATCGACCACGCCAGTAAGCTCGTCCCACAAAGACTTGGTCTCCTCACGGTTTTTCGCGATATTTGCGAAATAGTTCGCCACGTTTTTCTCATCTTTACCACTGCTCTTTGCCTTCAGCTTCTGACTCACATGCAAGGGCACCTGACGTCCATAGAAATTCAGTATTATCTCCGTGCCGTTGGTCACAGGCGTAGGCTTCTCCTCCACATATTCCTTCACCGGCAAGTCGACTGCGCCGTCCTTGTCGAGACGAGTCTTCAACTCGTAGTTGTCATTGTCTTTCTCCTCATACGACATGTTCACCGTCTCCGTCACCGCAGGCAGCTTCGTCTCCACAACGTATTCTATCTCTTTAGACTCCTCCGTCACCACCTCTTTCTCCGAAACAGTATTCACCGCCACTGGTGCCTCTTCAATCTTCGGCAGCGAAAATGCCAGCTGCTGCTTCTTGAACTCATCGAAAAGCTCCCACTGTTTGGCGACAAACTCGGCAAACTCGGCATTCATCCTGTCGACGTAATCCTGGTACTCCTGGCTCATATCCGACATCTTCTGCTTGTCGGCCTTCGACTTCTCCTCCATCTGCTTTTTCTGTTGCTCCAAAAACTTTTGATATTCATCATCTTGCGAAAACGCAGCTATAGAAGCGAAAATCAGAACCGCTGAAAACAATAATCTCTTCATATTTTTAATGATATTTTTTGCAAAAATAATAAAATTTCCATAAAAATATGTATCTTTGCAAAAAAATTAAGCAATGTCGTTTAAAGAGGTTTTTCAAGTATTGTCGAAAAGGAGATATATCATCGTGACTCTGCTTTTTGCAGCTGTCATTGTGTTTTTCGACCAATACAACATCTTTGAGCAGGGTCGTTCGTTCCGCAAATGCCGCAAGGTGGATCGCGAAATCGAAGAGGTCAACACTACGATCAAAGAGCAAAAGCAGACCCTCAACGCCCTGCGTAACGACTCAGCATATCTTGAGAAAGTCGCCCGCGAACAGCATTTTATGAAACGCGACGATGAAGTGATTTACTATCTCGACATTCATGAATATTAATAACAAATAATTTAAAAAAAAATGAAAAAGTACTTATTAACACTCGGTCTCGTGGCATTTTTGATGACATCATGCTGCGACAAACAGGAAAACAAAGAGAATTGCGAACAGAAGGAGTGCTGCAAAGATAAAAAAGAGCAGTGCGAGAAACATCATGAGTGCGACCATCATGGCCAGAAACCTGAGATGTGCCCTGAAATGATGGGTTGCATGGATGCAATGGTCAACGCCCTCGCCAACTGGGAAGACCTCGACGAAGAACAGAGAGCAGAAGCCATCAACATGGCAAAGAAGATTCAGGAAATGAAAGCCAACATGCCAAAACATGAATGCGACAAACACGAAGGTTGCAAGCATGAAGAAGGCCACAAATGCGAAGGCAACCATGAAGGCTGCCAGAAACACGAAGGCAACTGCAAACATGAAGAAGGCAAACAATGCCAAGGCAATCACGAAGGTTGCCAGCACCAGCACGAAGGTTGCCAGCACGAGAGCAAGTAGTAAAAACTAAAATATTAAAACCATGAAGAAATTTTTGATTTTAGTATTAGTAATGGTTATTGCTGGTACGATTTTCGCGCAAAGCGAGAAGACAATCAAGAGAAAAGTCGCCATTGGACGATTCACCAACGAAACGCAGTACGGCAAGGGCATGTTCTACGACAGAGACAACGACCCTATGCAGAAGCAAGCTACCGACTTCCTCATGGCGAAATTGAGTCAATCAGGGAAATTTATCCTTTTAGAAAGATCCGACCTTGACGCTCTCGTTCAGGAAAAAGGCGAAGGCATGAACAAAATCAATGCCGACTACCTCATCGTCGGTTCAATCACAAAATATGGCCGTAAGACTGAAGGCCAGCAGAAGGTGTTCTCATCCACAAAGACACAGACCGTCGAGGCAGGCGTGAGCATCCGCATCGTGGATGCCGCCACAAGTCTCGTCATCTACTCCGAAGAAGCCGAAGGTTTTGCTGAGACCACGACAAAAGAGACTCTCGGCATTGGCGGTGAGGCAGGTTTTGACGCCACATTAAGCGACAAGGCTATCTCTGCAGCTATCTCACAGCTCGTCGAGAATATCATCAAGAAGTGCACCGACCAGCCATGGAAGTCCTACATCCTCGCCATCGAGGACGGCAGCTACATCATTTCTGGCGGCAAGTCACAGGGCCTCGCCCCTGGCGACGTCTTCAAAGTCTATTCAAAAGGCAAGACCGTCAAGAACCCTCAGACAGGCGTCGACGTGGAGCTCCCAGGCAAGATGATTGGCACCGTGACAGTTGAGATGTCGGTGGGCGACACTCCAGAAACAGAAATATCATTCTGCTCATATCAAGGCGACAAGCTTGACGAAGACAAGCTTTTAACAAAGTATTACGTTTCTGACAAATAACAAATCATCATGAAAAAGATATTGGCAATAGCAGCACTGCTCCTCGCAATGACAAGTTGCGGAGTCGGTACATATTCGGTGGAATCAGGCAGAAGCGAACAGTCAAGCGTGTCATTCGTGGCCCAGACCTCCTATCCTGTCACCGTGACAATCGATGGCACGGAATATGAGGTGAACACGGTGAAACTCAAAGATTGGAGGACAGACCGTCGCATCAAACAGACTGCAAAGAACACCATCAAAATCGCTCCCGGAAAACATGAGATCATCGTTACCTCAAATGGTAATGTTGTGCTGAAAGACCTTATTTTCTTATCAAACAACGAAAGTAAAGTCATAGAATTATGAGAAATTTTAAATTGTTGGCAATTTGTATTGTCGTAATGACGCTCTTCTCATCATGCGTTTCGGAGAGACTTTACTATTGGGGTAGTGTGGCATCCGGCGACGTTTATGAATATGACGAGGCGGCATATGCTTATTATGACAAGCAGTCGCCACAAGCAATTTGCGATCTCATTATGGTTTATGAGGATATGGTGAACAATCCGGGCGGCTCACGTCAAGTCCCGCCTCCAGGAGTATGCGCCGAATACGGCTATCTGCTTCTGACACCGGATATCGACCAGATATTCGCCTCGACAGCGACACCGAGACAAAGAAAAATGATGTCGAGAACCGATTTTTACCAATACGGCCTCGAATTGATGCAGAAAGAAATAGAGTTGTATCCAGAATCGGCCCAGTTTATCAAGCCGTTAGTTGACCGTGCAAAGGAGAGAAAGCCATGAAAAGACTAGTATTGTTTTCAATAATCGGGCTTATGGCAACAATCTTCACATCATGTGCCACAAGCAACTACACAAGAGGCAACCAGTATCCTAAGATGTATGCTGAAAAGCCCGTCACTGTGCTCGTGATGCCTCCTATCAACAACACCAACCATGTCGCGGCTAAGGAATTGTTGTACACTTCCATCGCACGACCTTTGGCAGAAGCCGGATATTACGTCATCCCGCCATTCCTTACAATGGAGATCTTGAGAGCCGAGAGTGCCTACGACTCTGAGCTTTTCATCGAAGGCAAATTCGACAAATTCAAACAGTTTTTCGGCGCCGATGCAGTCGTCTTCTCTGTCATCGACGTCTGGGAAAAACAAGGCTTTGGCATCAACACCAAGATACATTATATCATAAAATCAGCTAAGACCAACGAAATCATCTTCGACAGAAGCTGTGATTTGTATCTTGACTTAAGTGTCAAAAGCGGATCAAGCGGTCTATTAGGGACATTGGCCGACCTCGCAGCGTCAGCTATAAACACAGCTTTAACCGAGCATATCAAAGCGGCGCGTAAGACCAACGAGTATATCTTCATGGATATCCCAAGAGGCCCTTACAACCATGAATACCTCAACGATATGGATGAGGCAGCTGACAAAAAAGATATCAAGAAGACTGTTAAATGACAAAAATAAATCAACTTAAAAAGTAAATAAAAATATGGCAGAAAAAAAATTTATGACATGTGACGGCAACCAGGCAGCAGCCCACGTTGCTTACATGTTCAGTGAAGTTGCCGCCATTTATCCTATCACCCCGTCATCACCGATGGCAGAGTATATCGACGAATGGGCAGCAAAAGGTCAGAAAAATATCTTCGGCGACACAGTGAAAGTCGTTGAGATGCAGTCAGAAGCTGGTGCTGCAGGCGCAGTGCACGGCTCATTGCAGGCTGGTGCTTTGACCACCACCTACACAGCATCACAGGGCTTGTTGCTGATGATCCCTAACATGTACAAAATCGCCGGTGAGTTGCTCCCAGGCGTATTCCACGTCTCAGCACGTGCTCTCGCAGCACAGGCATTGTCAATCTTCGGCGACCACGCCGACGTGATGAGCGCACGCCAGACAGGTTTCGCAATGTTGGCAACAAGCTCAGTGCAGGAAATCATGGACCTCGCCCCTGTTGCACACCTCGCAGCAATCGAAGGCCGTGTTCCGTTCGTCCACTTCTTCGACGGATTCCGCACATCACACGAGATCCAGAAGGTTGAAGCAGCCGACATGGAGAAACTCCGCAAGCTCGTCAACTACAAGGCTTTGAAGGCATATCGCGACAGAGCTCTTAACCCAGAGCACCCTGTGACACGCGGTACAGCACAAAACCCTGACATCTACTTCCAGACAAGAGAGTTGCAGAACAAATACTACGACGCTCTTCCTGACATCGTGGCAAAATATATGAAGAAGCTCAGCCAGATCACTGGCCGTGAATATGCTCCATTCGTATACTACGGCGCAAAAGACGCAACAGACGTCATCATCGCCATGGGCTCAGTCAACGACGTCATCAAGACCGTCATCGACAAGGAGAACAAAGCAGGCAAGAAACTCGGCCTCGTGACAGTTCACCTCTATCGCCCATTCAGCGTGAAGTACCTCATGGCAGTCATGCCAAAGAGCGTGAAACGCATCTGCGTCCTCGACCGTACAAAAGAACCGGGTGCAAACGGTGATCCTCTGTACCTCGACATCGTCGAAGCATTCAAAGACGCCGCCAAGAGACCTCTCATCATCGGCGGTCGCTACGGCTTGTCTTCAAAAGACACCACACCAGCTCAGATCCTCGCTGTTTACAAGAACCTCGCTTCAGACAAACCGATGAACCAGTTCACCGTCGGTATCAAAGACGACGTGACACACCGTTCACTCAAAGTCGGCAAGGAAATCTCTATCCTTCCAAAAGGCACATT
>CADAFC010000012.1 GCA_902787095.1 uncultured Bacteroidia bacterium | reverse complement strand
GGTATCATATTGTGTATCAATCCGATACACTTTGTATGACGGTTCTTTTTAACTATTTTTGCTATCTTGCTGAAACAAGGAGCGAAGAATGACATCCAATATGTGAATATCACTATGTCGGAGTTCTTTTTCCTGATCTCCTTCCCCACCATTATCCAGTTTAACGGATTGATTGAGTTGACTTTACGTTCAACAATGAAGCCTTCAGGAGCCTTAGCATCGGAATACTGAGTCTTGCCGGGGAACAGTAACGATGGATACTGAAGCCTGAATGTAACCACTTCAATATCAACACTTTCCTTGGCAAACTCAGTGGCAAGTCTGTCGGTGAAGGCTGCTATGCCCCCACGATATGGATGAGATGTGCCGACGATGATTATCTTCATTTTGTTCCATCATTAGACGGATTTTCATCCGTTTTTTTCTCTTCAGGCACAACAACGGTTACCTTATACCCTATTTTTTGAAATGCTTTTTGCAGCTTTTCGATATCGGTTTTCTCGCTATCGTATTGAATAGTAACGAGTTTTGTGTTCAAATCAGGGTTAATGGCCTTCACTCCTTTTTCAAAACGGATGTTGTTTTTGATTTTATTGACACAGCTCTCGCAATGTATCTCAGGTTCTGTTGAGAAGACCACTTCTTTCTTTGTCTGAGCGTTTGCCAAAACAGCCAAAAACACAGCAAAGACTAATAAAACCAGCTTTTTCATATCATCAATACTTTATAAATTTCCATTTTAATCCAATATATCCCATGATGCCGTCGACAGGGCCCCAAATCATGGTGGCATCGAAGTCGGGGCCCCATGGGTCGTCCCAGCCCAAGATAGGGTTTTTCTGCTTGAAATTAGTCAGATTCTCGCCTCCTATATAGATGTTGCCCCAACGGAACCATTTGGTTATCTGTGCGTTAAGTATCGGATAGGTGTCGAAAGTGCCATAAGGGTCAGGCAGGCGACCGCCACCATTGATCTGTAATGTCAAGTCAAACTGCCATATCTCGAGCGGAGTCTTGTACGTAGCTGTCACCAAACCCTTGTATTTGCTGGTCAAAGGCTTGTCGCGGAGCACTCCGTTAATGGTAGTCTGCACATCGTTATACCTGAACGCTCCAAGCAGCGAGAAACCCTCGAAAAACGGGTAGGTCGCATCGATTTGTAACGTCTGAGAGTATGATTTCCCGTCAAGGTTGTAGAAATGCACTTGATGCGGGTCGGTGTCAAGGTCGGTGACAACCTGATTCAGGAAGTTGGTATAAAAATATTCCACATTGATAACCAAGCACTTATCAAAGATATCGATATCAAATGCCGCACTCGCTCCGAAGTTCCACGCCTCCTCCTGTTTCAAGTTATCGTCGATGATGATATCGCGGCTGCTCGCCAGATATGTATGATAATCAAGCATCGGACGTGGCGTACGATAGCCTTTTCCTGCCGACAGTCGCAATTTCATAAACTCGGCGACCATCCATTTCGCATGAGCGCGAGGAGTGAAAAACAGGCCGTATAAATCGCTGTAATCGCCACGGATACCAGCCATAAGCACGAGTTTCTCATCAAGATTATAGGTATATTGGGCATAAGCTCCTCCCACGTTCTCATCAGGCGCTTTCACAATGTCGCGCCACAGCACCCAATGCTCGTCATAGCCGTCGTGATTGTACGACAAACCCGTTGATATGCTGTGATGTGGCGTCAATTCAGTCTCAAACATCAGCTGAGCATGGGCGGTGTTATCGTTCACGTCATAGATTCGCACACCATAAAGCGAGTTCATTTTGTGATATGCACCCGACAAAACCAGAGCGACATTAGTGTTTTTGACTTCGTCAAATATATAGGCGTTTTTCACAAATCCTTCATAGCGTTCGGTGCCGATGTTTATCTTATATAACGGATTATCAATGGTATTTCGCATCGAATGATGATGCGCTTGTGTAGTCTGTCCTCCATTCCTATCCTCTTTCAAGGCCTTCACCAATGCCTGCAGGATGTACTTGTCTGACTTGTAAGTCCAGCGGTTCATCACATCGAATTGCTGTACCTTGGGCATGTCCATGAAGCCGTCGCCGTTGTCGTCGTGTTCCATCCACATATTCTCGTAATGCGCAAACAATCCGGTACTTAGCTTATCGTTAAAATGCAGATTTCCTTCGGCATTAGCCTCAATTTTAAGATGGCTGTCGAGGAACAGGTTCACATCGAGAGTCTGGTCGGTCTGAGGTTTCAGATACTCAACGTTGATTTGTCCGGTGATAGATTCGTAGCCGTTTTTCACTGTTGCTGCGCCTTTCGACACCTGTATCGACGACATCCACGGGCCTGGGATGTAACCAAGCGAGAAAGGAGCCGCAGCACCTCTGAAAGCAGGCACATTTTCTGTAAGCATCTGTACGTAACCACCTGATAATCCGAGCAGTTTTATTTGTTTAGCACCAGTGGCGGCATCGGAATAACTCACGTCAACGGATGGGTTGTTGGAGAAACTCTCTCCGAGGTTGCAACATGCGGCGCGACAGAGCTCTGCAGTGCCGATAACATCAATGTTTTGGGCACCTTTGGCCTTCATCACCATCGGGCGTTGTGCCTTCACCACCACATCATCCAAGTCGATGCCCTCGCTCATGGTTATCTCAACGAAGCTTTTTCCATCAACTTGAGTGGTGTCGTTAACATAGCCCACGTATGTCGTAACTATCTCATTTACAGAATCTTGCGGTTTTAGTTCAAACTTGCCGTCTGCATCAGTGATAGTGCCGTTGTTAGTGCCGCTCCATACCACGTTGGCTCCCACAAGCACATTGCCTTTGGCGTCTTTCACCACGCCTCTGACCTGCGCGAAAGCTGTAATCGTCAGAAATGACAGCAATACCGATGTTAAAAATACTTTTTTCATTTTTTGTCCATTGTCATTTCGAGCTTGTCGAGAAATCTCCAAAACGAATGTTTAATGTACACTCAAATTCATTTGGCGGAGCTTTATTCACCAAGGTGAATGCTTTCGCAAGCTCAGGTCTCCACTCTCTATGGTCGGTCGAAATGACGTATTATTTTATTTATTATTTCATTTATCTCTTTTGAAATTTTTGTATAATATATAATCATCAATCCAATAATTGTAATAATGCCAGTTCTAACAAGTGCCTCCACTATCTTAACGACCATACTTGCATCATTATAGTAAATTATAGATTTTGATATATAATTAACTGCTAACCAATTTAATACAAACATAATTACCACCACTAAAATCACCACCAGCTCTTTCCATGAAAATGGTGAAATCTTGGTCTTCCATATTATCAATGAAAGCAAAAGCAAATAATAAATCGTGAATGAGATGATTGACGACCAGGCCGCTCCTGTCATTCCCCAAATCGGTATCAGATTGTTGTTCAATACGATAGCAGTAACAGTCAATATTGCGGTGAATATCAGCTGAAGGTAATACCATTTTGAATAACTCAATACTGTAACGCTAATATTTAATGAAGAATTCACTAATTTAGCCAATCCGAGGAGGAAAAACACCCATTTTCCATCAACGTATTTCTCTCCGTTTGGCAGCAGCTCGAAAAACAGGTCGATGTTGACCCATATTATGAAAAACACGAACGCTCCTGCTATCAATTGATGCATCGAGACACTCTTACACATCATCGAAGCCCGTTGAGTATCATTGTCTTTCATTGCTTGCGAGATTATCGGGCGTGAGATAGCCGACAGCGAACGATACGGCATCTCGACGAGGTTTGACATATATGCCGCGATGGTGTAAATGCCCGTTATTGCCAGTCCCATCTTCGCAGAGATGAAGAAGGTGTTGAGGCTTGGGATGATGTTACCGACCACAGCCGCCACCGTCAAAAAGAGGGTGTAATAGAGGAAATCGCGTCGCAACCACTTTGAAACATATCCCGGCTCTATCTTGAAACTGATTTTTGAAAGACTGATTAAGTATATGATATTCAATAGTGTAGCAACAAGATAGGCAAGACAAAGACCTATCACCATACTGTCAAGACTGATGACTCCGGTGATGTAAAGGATGTAGTCGCCGAGCGTGAAGAGTCTCACTCCCACCTCGCGCACCAACTTAGGGATTACAATACGCATCAGCACGTTGGCGTTGGTCTCGAACACCGTCATATACATCATGAAAAACGCCATCGGGATGACGAGATACATATAGTCGACGAACAGAGGTGACTCATCGCTGAACTTACTGATTATGAAGTCTTTAAAGACAAAAAACAGTATTGTGAATATGATGAAACCGACCAATGGGACTATCAGCGTCCAGCCGAAGAAGCCATGGTCACGGCTCGCTTTGTCCTTGAAATACGGGTAGTAACGCAGTGCCGAGGTGTTGGTGCCCAAGGCTGCGAGTCCAGAGAGCAGCAAAGCAGCGTCGGCCATCACACGGGTGAGACCAATCTCTTCCTGTGTGAGATATTTGGTCATCACGAAGAAGGTGGTGACGAACCCGATGGCAACGCCAAGGTAGTTCATCAACGTGCCCTTGATGCTCTGTCGTACTACAATTCCCATCAGTTTTTCAAGATATTTTTGATGAAGTTACGCGTAGGATAATTCGGGGTGTTAAGTACTTTATAAAGCTCACACATCAACGGATAATCGTTTGTATCAATCTGATTATCAATGAGTTTCTTATAGAAGATATCCACAGCGATGCGGCCTTCGAGGACCACATTATCCGACATGCAGTTGTTGAAGAACCCCTTGCCGATAAGCAGTCCGAGCGTACGGTTACGGCTCATATCGTTGAGAGCTGTCAGCGAGAAATCACCGAATCCGCAATAATGGTACATGGTGCTGTTCTCGCCTCCAAAGGTGATTATCAGTCGGCGCATCTCATTGAGTGCCTTGGTGATAACGATGGAACGCAGGTTGGCCGAGTCGAAGTTGGCATCGACCATTCCAATTACGATGGCGTAGATATTCTTCAAAATTGAGGCATATTCAACGCCGGTGACGTCTGTGGTGAAATCGGTGCGGATTGTAGTGTCATCAAAGACATTCGTTATGATTTTATACAGTTCTTCGTCGGTGGTGGCGGCCGTCAGCCCCGTATCCTGACGGTTGATGATCTCGCGTGCGAACGAGGGTCCTTTCAGCGTCATGAAAGGATTGAACAAGAATGACTTAATACTGTCGGGGATAATCTGGTCGCCGTTTCCGAAGCCTTTCGCGAGGTTGACCAGCAAGGCTGTCGGGTTGATATAATCCTTGTTTTCCTGAAGATAACCCACCACAGCTGTCGAAGGGATGGCGAGAAAAATCACGTTTGCCTCAAGCAGCACGTTTTTATCGCTCGTGGCCTTCAGATTCTCACTGAGTTTGCATTTCGGAAAATACGAACTGTTGACATGCATGGTATTGATCATCTCAATCACTTCATCCTCAATGGATAACAGATATATTTCGTCCTTATTTTTCTGAGCGAGGACATCACCTATTGCTGTGGCGATAGCTCCGCTTCCGATGAAAACAATTCTTCGCATTTTAATAAAATTTTTGCAAAAATACGAAAAATAATTAAACGTCAACAAAGTTTTTACGTCATCTCGAGCGAAGTCGAGAAATCTCCGGCAGTTGAATATTACGGAACAATTGATAGGCGGTGATTTCTCCATTACGCTCCGCTTCAGTCGAAATGACGAGTGGTTGAAACCTCAGGCAATGCTTTCATTTCCGCTTGGAAAATCGAGGCATCGAGCTCATAACCTATCATAACGATGGTGCAGTTGACATAAATCCACAGCAGGAATATGATTACACCGCCAATGGAGCCGTAAAGCGCATTGTAATTTGAGAAATTGGAGATATAATAGTTAAAGCCAATGGTACCGATGATAAACAGTAACGTAAACATTATGGTTCCAGGTGTAAACAGTCGAAATTTCCTGTCTTTATTGGGATTCCCGAAATAATACAGCACGGCGACACCAATCAGAAGCGCGAAGACTGTAAGAAGCCAACGTCCGATATTTATCAGCGTTATCACGAAGTTGTTATAGAAATGAATTTGATTGAAAAACCAAGGCAAGATGTTGTTTCCGATGATTATCAAAGATATTGACACAATCAACAACGATCCGATAATCAATGTGGTCAGCAGTCCGCCGCCGTACATCCTGACCATCGACAGTTTACCTGCGTTGTTGACGCCCATGGCGAATCCGCGGAAGAACGCCCTAATTGCTCCCGAGCTGAAATAAAACGCCATGATGATACCTATCGACATAAGTGTCCCATGCTGATGCGACATGATTTCATCGATGGTGTCAATCACTTTTCCAGCTATGTTATGAGGCACCATCTGCTCGATAAAACCGACTATCGTCTCCTCCACGCCTTCAAGCGGCATGTAAGGTATAAAGGTAAAAAGCACCATTACTGCGGGGAACAGGGCCATAAACACCCAGTATGCCACGGCTGCGGCACGGTCGCTAAGCCAGCCTTTGGTGAAGCCTCTGACGAAATAAACCAGCACATCGTAGAATGGCATGCCTCGAAAACCAGGGAAAGTAAAACCTTTAAGCCATGATATCGTATTGTCTTTCAACAAAATAGCTTTGTTTTTGTATTTTTCGATGTCGATTTTCATAGTTTACATTTTATGATGCAAAATTATAAAATTTTTACTATTTTTGCATAAAATTATTTTTGTATGGAAGAACATGTTTCACATCCCGGAGTGGTGGTCGGAATCGGAGAGCAAGACCTTGAAATAGAGATACTTAGCGCCAGCTCATGCGGCTCATGCAACATAAAGTCGGCATGTGGCATGTCGGAGATGAAAGAGAAGCGCATCACCGTGCCACGGCCGCAAGACAAGGAATTCATCGTGGGTCAGCCAGTCAGCATCAACATGAGTGCCAGACAAGGCAACAAGGCCGCGCTCCTCGCCTACTTCATCCCGACGTTGATAATCATTGTGTTAACTGTGGTTTTGAGCAACCTGATAAAGGAATGGCTGGCTGCGCTTGTCGGAATCGGGGCACTGGCGGTGTATTATGTGATACTGTATTTTTTCAGAGACAGGCTTAAAAACGAGTTCACGTACGAAATTCGATAAGGAGCGTCATTTTGCTTCAATCGAAATGACGGAAAGCATGTTACCCTCTCATTATTAGGTAGTTACATTTTTTGCAAAAATTCCTTGTTTAATTAATATAAAATTAGTAATTTTGCAACCGCTAAAAATATGTATTGTTTTATGAGTAACATTTTACTTTGGTCCCTTGTAATTCTGGGAATTTTAGGAGGAGTGGCGGCGGTGATACTGTTCTTCGTCGCGAAGAAATTCAAGGTTGAAGAGAACCCGCTCATCGACGAGGTGGAATCGGTGCTTGCCGGTGCCAACTGTGGTGGTTGTGGCTTCGCTGGATGCCGTAACTTTGCCGAGGCTTGTGTCAAGGCTGCTGCCGAGAAGCAGAGTCTCGCTGGTTTGAACTGTCCGAGCTCCGACATGTCTAAAGTGGCCGGATTACTTGGTCTTACCGCTACCGTTGCCGAGCCAATGATTGCTGTAGTACGCTGCAACGGTACTTGTGAGAACGCACCATCTAAGGTGCATTATGAAGGAGCTGACATCTGCGGCTTCGCCAACACACTCTACGCTGGCGAGAACGGATGTCCTAACGGCTGTCTCGGCTTGGGCGACTGCGTGAAGAAATGCCAGTTCAACGCCCTCCACATCAACAAAGAGACGGGTCTTCCTGAGGTCGACGAAGACAAATGCGTGGGCTGCGGTGCATGCGCCAAAGCTTGTCCGCGCGGCGTCATCGAGATTCGCGCCAAGGGCAAGAACAACCGTCGTGTGTATGTGGCGTGTAACAACGTGGAGAAAGGCGCCATCGCGATGAAGAACTGCAAGGTGAGCTGCATCGGCTGCCAGAAGTGCTTCAAGACCTGTCCTTTCGAGGCCATCGAGATGCGCGGCAACCTCGCCTACATCGACTTCACAAAGTGCAAGCAGTGCCGCAAATGCGTCGAAGCCTGCCCACGCGGAAGCATCCACGAGGTCAACTTCCCGCCAAGGAAGCCGAAAGAAATTATTGTTGAACAACCAAACGAAAGTAAAGAATAGGTATGAATCCAATTAAGACATTTCCAAAAGGTGGCGTTCATCCGGAAGAAAACAAGCTTTCGTCGGATCAACCCATCATCACATTTGAGATTCCGAAACAGGTGATCATCCCGCTCGGCCAGTGCCTCGGCGCTCCAGCGGAGCCGATAGTCGCTAAAGGCGACAAGGTGAAGGTGGGACAGCTCATCGCCACGGCGAAAGGCTTCATCAGCGCCAACGTGCACTCGTCAGTGAGCGGCACCGTCAACAAGATCGACGAGGTGATGGACCACACTGGCTACCGTAAGCCAGCCATCTTCATCGACGTGGAAGGCGACGAATGGCTCGAAGGCATCGACACCAGCGACACCTTAGTAAAAGATATCACCCTCTCAAGTGAAGAGATTGTTGAACGCATCAAACAGCACGGCATCGTGGGTCTCGGCGGCGCCACATTCCCGACATACGTCAAGCTGATGATACCCAAGGACAAGAAAGCCGAATACGTAATCATCAACGCAGCGGAATGCGAGCCTTACCTCACCTGCGACAACAGGCTGCTGCTTGAGAAACCATACGAGTTCCTCGTGGGCGTGAAAGTCATCATGAAAGCCGTCAACGCACCTAAAGGCGTGGTCGGCATCGAGGTCAACAAGATGGAAGCAGCAAAGAAACTCGACGAGATTGTCAAGAATGACAAGTATTTCGAAGGCATCGAGATCCAGCCGTTGAAGACGAAATACCCTCAAGGCGGTGAGAAACAGCTCATCAAGTCGGTGACAGGGCGCGAGGTGCCGTCAGGCAAGCTGCCTATCGAGACAGGCTGCGTCGTCGTCAACGTGGCTTCAACATTCGCCATATATGAGGCTGTTCAGAAAAACAAGCCGTTGGTTTACCGTGTCGTCACCGTGACAGGCAAGTCTGTGAAGAAACCGTCTAACTTCCTGACAAGAATAGGAACTCCTGCCAATTTGCTCATCGAGGCAGCCGGTGGCCTTCCGGAAGACACAGCCAACCTCATCAACGGCGGTCCTATGATGGGCAAGTCGGTGAGTGTCACCACATTCCCAACCATCAAAGGCACCTCTGGCATCCTGATGCTCAACGAAAAAGACGCTCAGCCACGTACTGTCAGCAACTGCATCCGCTGCGGCAAGTGCATGCAGGCATGCCCGATGGGACTGGAGCCATATCTCCTGAACCGTCTCGCACGTCAGAACAAATTCGAGGAGACAGAGAAACACAATATCATGGACTGCATCGAATGCGGCTCATGCGAGTTCACCTGCCCTGCCAACATCCCGCTGGCCGACTACATCCGTTACGGCAAGACAAAGACAGGACAATTAATACGTTCACGTAATCAGAAATAGCTATGAATCAGTTGACAATATCAGGTTCTCCGCATGTTCATGGAGACTTAAGCGTAAAGAAAATAATGTATTCAGTGATTATCGCACTGATACCTGCTCTGCTTGTTGCCGTTTATTATTTCGGCTGGTATGCTCTGCGTCTGACCATCGTCTCGGTGGCAGCCTGCGTGCTGACCGAATGGCTCATCCAGAAATATCTCATCAAAGGCCCATTGACCATCAACGACGGCTCAGCAGCCCTGACAGGTCTTTTGTTGGCTTTCAACGTGCCTGCCAACCTTCCGATATGGATGGTCATCGTGGGCAGCGTCGTCGCAATAGGCATCGCGAAGATGTCGTTCGGCGGCTTGGGCAAGAACCCGTTCAACCCGGCATTAGTGGGTCGTGTGTTCATGCTCATCTCCTTCCCTGTCGCGATGACGACATGGCCAAAGGCACAGCCGATCTTCGATACCGGATTTTTCGCCGATGCAGTGACAGGCCCTACACCATTGAGCCTCTTGAAGGAATCAGGTGTCGGGACACTTGCAAAATCAGGTGACATGGAGTTTCTGGACATGGTGCTCGGCAACCGTGGCGGTGCTTTCGGTGAGGTCTGCGCTATAGCGTTGCTCATCGGAGCCGTCTACCTCATCTGCAAGAAGATCATCGACATCTGGACACCGTTGAGCATCCTTCTCACCGTGTTCATCATGACAGGCATCTGTTACCTCGTCGATCCTACACAGTACATCGCCCCTTGGTATCATCTGGTTTACGGCGGTCTCATCCTCGGAGCCTTCTTCATGGCGACAGATATGGTGACATCACCGATGACCACCCCAGGCAAGATTATTTTCGGTATCGGCATAGGCGCCATCACAGTCATCATCCGTCTGTGGGGCCAGTATCCGGAAGGTGTTTCGTTTGCAATCCTTATCATGAACGCCGTTGTGCCGCTCATCAACAAGGCATTCAAGCCGAAACGTTTTGGTGTTGTTAAATAATTGTTGAATCTTAAATTTTGAAAATTATGGCAAAGAAAGAATCAACATTAAAGAATATGCTCATCGCCCTGATGGTAATCACCATAGTGTCGGGCGGAGTGCTCGGTTTTATCTACGGCTTGACAAAACCTGCCATCGACCAGGTCGAGGCCAACAAGAACAAAGCGGCTATTGAAGAGGTTCTTAAAACCGATGTCGCTATTGCAACTATCGAGACTCAAGTGATTGGAGACTTGACTTACAATTTAGCCTTTAACGCTGACAATCAATTCATTGGAGCAGCTGTCAAGACTTATTCCAAGAACGGATTCGGCGGCAGAATCGACTTGATGGTCGGTATGCTTGCCAATGGTAATATTAATAAGGTGTCGGTTTTGTCACAGACTGAGACACCAGGTCTGGGTGCCAACATGGTCAATGAGAAGTTCAAAGGCCAGTTCGACGGCAAAAATCCTGCCAATTTCAAGCTTAAAGTGAAGAAAGACGGCGGCGATGTCGATGCTATCACAGCAGCTACTATCAGTTCGAGAGCTTTCTCAGAGGCTGTCGACCTGGCTGCGAGAGGCTTCGAGGCAAACAAAGACCAATTCATGAAAGGAGGAAACAATGAGTAACTGGAAAACTTTCACCAAAGGACTTATCAAGGAGAACCCTATCCTCGTCCTTTTGTTAGGATGCTGCCCTACCCTCGCCACCACGACGAGTGCCATCAACGGCATGTCGATGGGACTTGCGACAACATTCGTGTTAATAATGTCGAATTTAGTAATCTCATTATTGAAGAACTTCATTCCAGACAAGGTGCGTATCCCATGTTTCATCGTGGTCATAGCCTCGTTTGTGACTGTGGTTCAGCTTGTTATGCAGGCTTATGTACCAGACATCTACGAGACATTAGGCTTGTTCATCCCTCTTATCGTTGTGAACTGCATCGTATTGGGACGTGCTGAAGCTTTTGCTTCGAAAAATCCTGTGTGGCCATCGATTTTGGACGGTGCCGGCATGGGCTTAGGATTCACCTTCGCCTTGACGGTCCTCGGTTCGATTCGTGAGATTCTCGGCAGCGGAAGCATCTTCAACTACCGTTTCCTTGCTGACGACGCACAGACCATCCTGATCTTCGTGCTCGCCCCAGGAGCATTCATCGCTTTGGGATATCTCATCGCATTAGTCAACAGATTAAAGAAAACTAAATAACAAAGTGCCATGAAAATCATCATCATTCTTATTTCGACAATACTTGTCAACAACGTCATTTTGGCGCAGTTCCTCGGAATATGCCCGTTTTTAGGCACTTCCAAGAAGACATCCACCGCTGTCGGTATGGGTGCTGCCGTTATCTTCGTGCTTGTGCTCGCCACTTTGGTGACATATCTATTAAACAAATACGTTCTCGTGGCTCACGGCTTGGAGTTTTTGCAGACAATTGCATTTATCCTTGTCATCGCCGCTTTGGTGCAGATGGTCGAGATTATCTTGAAGAAGATAAGTCCGTCGTTGTACACCGCATTAGGCGTGTTTTTACCATTGATCACTACTAACTGCTGCGTTCTCGGCGTCTCATTGAAGGTCGTCGGTGAAGGCTTCATCTACGGCAACAACGTGGGCGAGGCTGTCATCTACGCAGCCGGTATCGCCATCGGTTTCGCTTTGGCATTGATAATCTTCTCTGGCATACGTGAGCACATCGACCTCATGGAGGCTCCTGAAGGCACCAAAGGGACACCTATCGCATTGATTACAGCAGGCATCCTCGCCATGGCATTCATGGGCTTCGGAGGTCTCGTTTAATGACAAACCGTTTAAAATTATATCAAATGAAAAAACTCAACTTACGTAGATTGCTCATCATCGGCATGTTAGCATTCATCGCCAATGTAACGATGGCACAAACCTACACTTATCCTGTTCAGGAGAAACAAGGCTTTTCAGTAAGCCAGAAGACCCGTGACGGGATGCGTATCAACTATGAGCTTGGCAGTTTCACACTCAGCCAGCTCAACTACCGCGGAGAAGAGATGTCAGAGATTTCAATCAAAGGCATCGTCATTCCAAACACAGAAGGCTGTCCTAACTTGCCTACCGAGAGCCGTTTGATGGCTATCCCGCAAGGTTCAACAGCCACCTTGAACGTGGTTCATGCCGACCGTCAGGTCATCAAAAACGTGAACATAGCTCCTGCCCTTCGTATCCAGAACGAGAATGAAGAGCCAGACATGGATTATAAGAAAGACATGAAGGTGTATGACAACGACGCCTACTATCCTGAGAATCCATTTGAGGTCAGCAGGTCATACATCCGTGGTGTTGACGCAGTGACAGTGTCAATCACCCCATTCCAGTACAACCCTGTGACCAAGGAACTCGTGGTTTTCACCAATGTCGAGCTTTCATTAAGCTATGAAGGCGGTAACGGCCATTTCGGCGAAGACCGTCTGCGTTCACCATACTGGGATCCTATCCTTGCAGCTGAATTGGTAAACTACGACCAGCTTCCTGTCATCGACTATGAAGCACGTATGCAGCAGTGGCTCCGCGATGGCGCTGAAGGTGCTGAATACATCATCATCACCCCAAACAACGACGCTTGGGCTCCATACGCACAGCAGCTGAAAGAGCACCGTATGAAACAAGGTATCATCACCGAGGTCTACCGTATCGATGAGATGCCAGCTACCACCACTGCTCAGATGAAGACATGGTTCCACAACGCATACGATAACTGGGAGATCGCTCCTGTTGCCGTGTGTCTGTTTGGCGACCACAACACCAACATGAGCCAGGGTATTCCGGCAGAAACGACAGGCCATCCATATAGTGGCAGCTGTATCACAGACAACTTCTATGCTGACGCAGCAGGCAACGACAACCTTCCTGACATGGTGTTCTCACGCCTCGTGGCACAGAATGAAGCAGAGCTTCCGATCTTCGTAAGCAAACAGATTGATTATGAGACCGCACCTAATATGGACTCGGATTTCTATCAGAGCCCTATCACGGCTTTAGGATGGCAGACAGAGCGTTGGTTCCAGTTGTGTTCAGAAGTCTTTGGCGGTTATATGCGCAACCATGGTTACACTCCACAGCGTATCAACTGCATCTATGACGGAACACCAGGCAACATCTGGTCATCAGCACAAAACACCTCATCGGTGACCAATTACTTCGGTCCTAACGGTCAGAATTACATCCCTGCCACTCCATCAGAGATGGGTGGTTGGACAGGTGGCTCACCACAACAAGTTGTTGACGCTGTCAATGCAGGTACTTTCTGGGTACAGCACCGCGACCACGGTCTGGACGAAGGATGGGGTGAGCCAGCAGTGCGCAACCAGCATGTCGACCAGATGAACAATGTGGGCAAGTTACCATTCCTCATGTCTATCAACTGCCAGACAGGTATGTTCAACTACACTGGATCTAACGGCAACTGCTTCACAGAGAAATGGATGCGCCGCACATACAACGGCGAGAATGCCGGTGCTGTCGGCGTGCTCAGCCCTACAGAGGTCTCCTACTCTTTCGTCAACGACGCATACGTATGGGGCGTTTATGACCTCTTTGACGGCGACTTCATGCCTGACTATGGTCCATTCCAGCCAGCAGCTCCAATGACAGGCAACTGGATGCCTGCTTTCGGCAACGTGGCAGGAAAATACTTCCTTGCACAGAGCTCATGGCCATACAATGCCGACAGCAAAGACATCACTTATACTATGTTCACAGCCCACTGCGACGCATTCTTGAGAGTCTTCACCCAGGTGCCTCAGACAATGACAGTGAACCATCAAGACGTACAGCTTGCTGGTCTCGATAACTTCCAGATCACAGCACCAGAAGGCGCCTCCATCGCATTGACAAAAGGAGAAGGCGACAACCTTGAGATTGTCGGAGTGGCTACAGCAACAGGCAGCGTACAAAACATAACAATAGCACCACAAGTGCCTCCGACAGTACTGCATCTTACAGTGACAGGTCAGAACTACCTCCGTTATGAGGCCGATGTCGAGGTGATTCCTGCAAGCGGACCATACATCATCATCAACGAATACGAGCTCAGCAACGCTGCTACTCAGCTCAACTTCGGTGAAAATGCCGGCTTCGACATCCAGCTCAAAAATGTGGGTAACTCACAAGCTCCAGCAGGTACGGCAACACTCACAACAGATTCAGAATATGTGACTATCACAAACGGCACATTCAACTTCACATCAATAGCTTCAAATACCACCACAACAATCGACAACGCATTTGAGTTCACAATGTCGGATGCTATTCCGAACAGAACAACAATCGAGTTCGTTGTAGTCATAACAAGTGGTTCTGACAGCTATGAGAGCCATATCACCGTAAAGGCTTACGCTCCTGTTTTTGAGATTGGAAACGTGTCTATTACCGAGATCACTGGCAACGGCAACGGTCGTCTTGACCCAGGTGAGACCGCCAAGCTCACATTCCCTGTCAAGAACAAAGGTAACGCTGACTCATGGACTACTGACGCTACTATCGTCATAAACAACCCATTTATGCAGCTTACAAGTGATCCGACAGTGACGTTGAACAGCATCGCAGCAGATGCTACGACAAATGTTGAATACACTGTCTACGTGGGTGGTGCTCCATCAGGCTTTGCCGCAGAATACACATTGAATGTAGAATCAGGCGCATACACCGACACAAGAGACTTCATGTCGAAGATCGGTCTCAATGTTGAAGACTTCGAATCAGGCGAGCTCGATCCATCATTGTGGACGAACCACGCAGCATATCCATGGACATTCTGCACCGATGAGCCTTACGAAGGTCAGTATTGCTTGAAATCTGCCCATATAAATGACAATTCCGAGACTTATGTTACATTGACTTACGATGTGGCTGAAAACGACTCTATCGCATTCTACTATAAAGTGTCATCTGAACATGGTTATGACAAGATGCATTTCTACATTGACAATCAAGAAAAGGCTCAGTGGTCAGGCACTGTAGAATGGACAAGAGCACAATATGCGGTAACAGCAGGTACTCACACATTCAAATGGTCGTATGGCAAAGACACCAGCGTGTCAAGCGGTAGCGACTGCTGCTGGATTGACTTCGTGATCCTGCCAGCTGACAGAAGTCTTGCTGTGAGCGCAGGTCTTGACATGGAAATCTGCGAAGGTGAGACAGCGCAACTTGAAGGTTACGCCAACAACCAGACATCGATGGAATGGAGCACAGCTGGTGACGGCACATTCAATGATGTTACAATTACGAATGCTATCTACACCCCAGGAGCTCAAGATATCGCTAACGGTGGTGTGACACTCACTATCACAGCAAGCCAAGGCACACAGACCATGTCTGACGATATGACAGTGTCGTTCAGAGAGGCTGTGTCTATTGAGATGCCTCAAGGCAACGATGCTTTAGCATGTATGGGTGTTATCAATGTGGAAGAGTATTATATTGCACATAACTTCGACAATGTCGTTGTGACATCTAACGGCGACGGACAGCTCAACCACGGAGTATACACCTTCGGTGAGCAGGATATCGCTAACGGCAGCGTCACAATCACCATCACAGCTTACGGCTGCGGTGAGACATCTGCCGACATCACTGTAGGCTATCAGGGCGTACCTACAATCTCAGGCATTGAAGAAATCAGCACTTGCTCAATCGCTCCTATCGAGGTCGTATTAGACAACGTATCGAACTGGTGCTATATGGCAGGTTGGACAACAGCGGGAACAGGCACATTCAGTGATCCGTTATCGGAATCGACAATTTACACACCGTCTGAGGCTGACTTCAACAACGGCAGTGTGGTTCTCACAGCTGAATATAAAGACTGCCAGGAGACATCATATTATCACGATGTGACAGTCTTCTTCACAACCATCAGCACACCTTCCACCCCAGTGGGACCGACAGATGTGTATAACATGGAAGCTGTGACAGAATACAGCGTCGAAGCCGATCCTATGTTCACCAGCTATGAATGGATCCTCGAGCCGGCGACAGCAGGCATCATGACACCGAACGGCAATACCGTCAGCATCAGCTGGAACATGAATCAGCCTGACACCGACGTAGCGCTTTCAGTGATAGGACATAATGACAATTGCGGCGACAGCGAGCCGTCAGCAGCATTGTTAATATCATTGCGCGGACACGGCATCAACGAAGTCAACGCAACTGCAATCAACGTACATCCTAACCCGACCAACGACATCATCAATGTGAGCATCGAAAACATCACATCTGATGTGACAATTACTGTTTACAACAGCGTCGGCCAGGTTGTGTACATGCAAAAAGAGTCAGTTGACAATAGTCTTAATACTGTGATCAACCTTAGCGACCTCTCCAACGGCACCTATATCCTTCAGGTAAGAAGCGAAGAAGGCATCTGGATGAAGAGAGTCGTCAAGAAATAACAAACACACCGACAAACAATGGAAGGAGTACCGGCTTTATTCTATGACTTGGCTCTGATTCTCATCACGGCGGGCATCACCACTGTCATTTTCAAGTGGTTGAAGCAGCCGTTGGTGTTGGGCTACATCGTGGCAGGGTTTCTGATAGGACATTATTTCTCCTATTTTCCTGACATCCACGATGAGGCAAGCGTCAAGACATGGAGCGAGATCGGTATGGTCTTCCTGTTGTTTGCTATCGGTCTTGAATTTTCGTTCAAGAAATTGAAAAAGGTAGGAGGCCCGGGCGCCATCATGGTGCTCACCGAGCTGGTCATCATGTTCACCTCGGGCTTCCTTGTCGGAAAAATGTTCGGATGGCAGAAGATGAACTGCATCTTCCTCGGCTGTATGCTTTCCATTTCCTCTACAAGCATCATTGTCAAGGCTTTTGATGACTTGAAGTTGAAGAAAGAGAAGTTTACAGCCGATGTCATCGGGGCATTAGTGGTCGAGGATCTGGTAGCCGTTGTGCTCATGGTCATCCTCTCAACCATATCCGTCGGCAACAATTTTGACGGCGGCGAGCTCATCCTCAGCATGGTGAAACTCGTGTTTTTCCTCATCATCTGGTTTGTTTTCGGAATCTACCTCATCCCTTCTTTCCTGAAATTAATCAGAAGATTCATGACGGAGGAGACTTTGGCCATCATCGCTGTAGGACTGTGTTTTGCCATGGTCATGCTTGCCAACTACGCCGGTTTCTCGTCGGCTCTCGGCGCTTTTGTGATGGGTTCCATCCTAGCTGAGACACTTGAAGCCGACATCATTCACAGACTCATAAAACCAATTCAAAACCTTTTTGGAGCCATATTCTTCGTGTCTGTCGGTATGCTCGTCAATCCGCAGATTCTGGTGGAATACACATGGCCTGTAGTCATCATAGCACTGACGGTGATGATTATCAAGACGTTAAGTGCCACTTTCGGAATGCTGGTTTCAGGTCGTGACATCCATACCTCAATGAGAGCCGGCTTCTGTTTCTGTCAGATCGGTGAGTTCTCGTTCATCATTGCCGGACTTGGCCTGAGTTTCAAGGTCATCGACGGATACCTCTACCCTATCATCGTGACGGTTTCAATAGTCACCACATTCTTCACGCCATACATCATGCGTCTTGCCGACCCGTTGTATAACTGGCTCAATCCGAGAATACCGGAACGTTGGAAAAAGACCATGACGAACTACTCGGAAGGTTTCAAGGTCAACGAGGATAAGACATTGACTTTCAAGACCTTCATCATCAACCAGTTGAAAAACATGGTTATCTATGGCTGTATCATCTTTGCCCTCACACTGATAGCATTTTCGGCTATCGGACCACTCTGTTTGAATTATATCAAAGGAATATGGGGCGATATGACAGCCACACTCATCACATTATTGCTCGTCTCGCCATTCATCTGGGCGATGGCGTTCAAATATAATATATCATTGACTAACAAGCGTTTAATCAGTAAAACAGCTTTTGAAAGTCATGTCATCTTGGCAATTTTCATCATCAGATACCTTATTGCGATAGGTCTTATCATGATGATTATCAGGCATTATATTCCGCTCAATTTCTGGGCGGCATTGGGAATAGCGGTTGCAGGCTCCTTGATTTTGGCATTCTCTAACGGCATCATGAAGTTTTACGACAGAATTGAGCGTCGTTTCATGGAAAACCTCAACAAACGCCAGAAACAGGCCTCATTTGTCATTCCAGAGGTGCTTCAGCAGAACTTCCATCTTGAAAAAGCGATTGTGAGCCCATTAAGCCAAGTCGTCGGAAAACAGCTTAAAGACACCGTTTTCAGAAGCAAATACAAGGTCAGCGTAGTGTGCATTGAGAGAGGCAACAAATGCTACGACCTCCCTGACAAAGACATAACGTTCTACCCTTTCGACAAAGTCACTTTGGTGGGTAGCGACGACAATATTAATATGGTAAAACCGATTCTTGAAGTTGAAGACAGCGAGCTCATACGAGAACGCAAAGACCATAACATGAGCCTGCATTCGGTAAAAATCTCGGAAAAGAGCCCGATATGCCACGTTTCGCTGCTAAACTCGATGTTCAAAGACAAATACGACGCCATGGTCATCGCAATTCAACGAGGCAACGAATTTATCTTAAGTCCTTCTGCAGCAACAGTTTTCAATAATGAAGATATAGTCTGGTTCGTAAGTTCCCATGAATCAGCGACAATGATAAAACAAAAAGAAGAAATATAAACAAATATAATCAACCGACCATGAAAAAACTTAATTATCTATCAATAACATTACTGCTTATGCTGTTGACGTTCAATGGCGTAGCACAGACTTTCAAAGTAGAGAACAGCACTCGTTCCAACCTTGAGTTAAGTCTCAGTATCGACGATTTCGGTTTGCAAGGCGACCGCCACGGTGATATCGAAGGCCAAAACATAGTGTTGAACGGCATCTACCTGCCCAACCAGGCTGGAGCCCCCGATCTGCCTGTCGTATCTCGTTATGTGGCCATTCCAAGAGGCGCCACTGTCAATGTCAGCGTGACACACCAAGTGACCGAAACCATGCACAACGTTGAGCTCATGCCGGCGCCAGAGTTACCTCTTGACGACGACAACACACCGATGAAATATTACCGTGACGAGAAGGTTTACAGCACCGATGCCTTCTTCCCTGCCAAACCTATCATCACATCAGAGCCTATGAAAATCCGTGATGTCGACGTGGTGATATTGAGTGTCACGCCATTCCAATACAACCCTGTCAGCAAGGAACTCGTGGTGACACGCCAACTCAACCTCGAAGTCAGTTTTGAGGGCGGTGACGGCACTTTCGGCGGAGACCCACGTTATCGCAGCACTGCTTGGGACCACATCATCCGCGACATGGTCATCAACGAAGACGCACTGCCATCGTTTGATTATCAACGTTTTATCAAAGAAGCAGTGGAACGTGGCGATGACGGGTGTGAATATCTTATCATCACTCCAGACAACGAGGAGTTCGTTCAGCTGGCCGATTCCATCAAGGAATTCCGCACCCGGCAAGGCATCCTCACCAACGTGGTGACAGTAAGCGAATGTGGCGGAAACACCGACTCTGCTATCCGCAACTATATCATAAACGCATACAACAATTGGGACATCCCTGTCTCGGCAGTGCTCATCCTCGGCGACCATAACACCGACGGCACACAAGGCATTGTGTCACATACCATGTACAACCACCCTGGCGGTAATGGATATAACCCATACATCTCCGACAACAGATATGCCGACACCGGCAACGACCATATTCCGGATGTGGTGGTGGGACGTATCACAGGACGTAACTACGAGGAGCTTTATCACATGATAAACAAAGACTTACAGTACGAACGTTATCCATCCACCAACCCTGATTTCTACGACCACCCCATCACAGCCATGGGTTATCAGCGTGAGCGCTGGTTCCAGCTTTGCTCCGAGGTCGTCAACGGATACTTTGAATATGGCTTGGGCAAGCATCCTGTGAGAATCAACGCCATATATGAAGGCACGCCAGGAAGCACTTGGTCGACGTATCAATATACCAACAGCGCAGTCAATTTCTTCGGTCCCAATGGTTTGGGATACATCCCTCAAACAATGTCGCATCTCACCGATTGGGATGGCAATTATCAAGATATCAACAACAGCATCAACTCAGGCGCGTTTTTGTTGCAACATCGTGACCACGGCTCGGAAGACCTCTGGGGCGAGCCACGTTACAATATCAGCAATATCAATCACTTAGCCAACCCCGACCTGACCTTTGTGATGTCGAACAACTGCTTGACAGGCAGATTCAACTACGGTGGCGTTGATGGCACATGCTTCGCTGAGGCATTCCATCGTCATCAACAAGGCGCGGTGGGACTTATTGCCGCGACACAGGTGTCGTATTCTTTCCTTAACGACGTGTATGTCTGGGGCGTTTACGACAATATGTGGCCTGATTTCATGCCAACTGTCGGCACCCACCACCCTACCGATTTCGTGCTTCCTGCATACGGCAACGTGGCTGGAAAATATTATCTGCAACAGTCTAACTGGATTGACTGGACGGATGGCAGGGAAATAACCTACGACCTATTCCATCACCATGGTGATGTGTATTTGAATCTCTACACTGAGATGCCGCAAACCCTTGACGTCGCTATGCTTCCTGTGATAACACAAGGCGAAACACAATTTGAGTTGACAGCTACCGAAGGCGCGACGATATGCATCTCAAGCAATGGCACTATCGCTGCATTAGCAACGGCAACAGGCCAGCCGCAAACCATTGAGATAACTCCTCAAATCGTTGGAAATGACGTGCTTTTGACTATTACAAAGCAAAATTATTACAGATATTCACATCCTATCAACGTGATGCCTAACGAAGGCCCTTACTTGATTTTGGACAGCTTCGAAGTGAATGACAGCGACGACAACAACCAGCTTGATTTCAACGAAGAAGCCTCGCTGGACGTCGCAATTCATAACGTCGGTTTTGCGGATATCAACAACGTGAACACTACATTGACAAGCAGCTCGCCATACGTGATAATCAACTCAGGATCAGCTAATTATGACGCTATTGGAACAAATCAAGTCGTCAATAAAAACAATGCTTTCGCAATTAAACTCACCGACGATGTGCCTGACCAGACAAAGATAAACTTCAACCTTACAATGAGCGACGGAACTCATTCATTTACAGACAGTTTCTACATCATAGCCAACGCTCCTATTTTTAAGGTTGCAAATTACAACATCAAAGATGAAAATGGTAATCCTACCGACAGACTTTACAAAGGTGAGACTTCACAGATTACGTTTACCATCAATAATCAAGGACACAGCAACAGCAACGGAATTCGTCATTCATATTTAACAAACGCCGATTTCATTGATTATCAAAGTCTTACAATAGATACAGAAGGCATTGCCGCTAACGGAAGTATTGACGTAACATTCTTGGTCACAGTCAACAACAGTGCTCCGGACGGTGCAATACTTGAGCAGTATTATACTATGACATCAAACGGATACAGTATTGATTTCGTATCGGAGATTTCGCTGGGCAATTGCATTGAAAACTTTGAGAATGAAGAACTTAATCCATTATTCCAATGGAATAACGGCGGTAATTACCGTTGGGTTAAGGATGACACCGATCCTTACGAGGGCACCTATTGTTACACCTCCACTTCAACAAGTTCGAGCAAGGTTTCAAAATTATATCTGGGAGTTGACACTGAGATTGACGATGTGGTGTCATTCTATTACAAAGGTTCGACAAATAATAACGATGAATTCTATTTCCAAGCAGATTCAGACAAGTACGACCTCACCGGAAATGAATGGCAATATTTTGAGATGCCACTTGCAGCGGGCAAGCACTTGCTGTTATGGAGATTTGCAAGAAAAAGCGGCGCTGACGAAGGCTCTGCTTCTATCGATTTGATCAAATTGCCTCCTATGCATGTTGATTTCGATGATGTTGATGAGTTGTCAGAGATCAGCAACACCATCTGTGTATATCCTAATCCGGGAAGAAACGAGTTGAATATCATCTACACCGAGGAATCTTCATCGAAATTACAAGTTTTTGATTTCCAAGGCAGATTATTATTAGAAAAAGATATTTACAACGGCATGACGACCATCAACACTGCAAACTGGCCGTCGGGATTGTATTTCTGGAAAGTAGGCAACGAGACAGGAAAATGGATAAAATCAGAATAAGAAAAGGACTTGACATACATATAAAAGGCGAGGCGGCGAGACGTACGGAGGTTTTTGAGCCGACGTTTTGTGCCATCAAACCGACCGATTTCATTGGAGTTTTGCCAAAGATGCACGTCGAAGAGGGCGACGACGTGAAAGTCGGCAGTGTGCTTTTCCACGACAAAAGCAACGAGAAAATAGTGTTCACCTCCCCTATCTCGGGCAAGGTGAAAGCCATCGTGCGCGGTGAGAAACGTGCGATACAACAGGTCATCATCGAAAACGACGGCAAAAACGAATCAATTGATTTCGGTGGTATTAATAATCCGGTTGAAAAATTATTGCAAAGCGGAGTATGGCCGATGCTTCGTCAGCGTCCGTTTGCGACCATCGCCAACCCTGACGACAAGCCGAAACACATCTTTGTCTCGATGTTAGACACTGCACCATTGGCTCCAGATTATGATTATATCATTGAAAATCAATTAGATGAATTAAAGACAGGAATTGAGGTGCTGGCGAAGTTGACGGATGGGAATGTGTATATGAATATTCGTAAAGACGCACGGCCGTGCGTCTCAACATGGCCTCAAAATGTTATCATTACCGAATTTGAAGGTCCACATCCTGCGGGCAATGTCGGCACCCAGATAAATGCCATTTCACCAATAAATAAAGGCGAGGTGGTGTGGTATTGCAACCCTCAGGACGTCATCACAATAGGGAAACTGTTCCTCACTGGGAGATACGACAGCAGCAGGGTTATAGCGACCACTGGTTCTGCGATGCACGAGCCGCATTATTACAAGACGAAAATAGGGGCTGATATGACGCCGATTTTGAGTGTTGGGGATAATGCCCGTGTCATCAGCGGTAACGTGCTGACGGGCACAAATATCACGAAAAACGACGGATTCCTGTGTTTTTACGACAGTCAGGTTACGGCGATACCCGAAGGCAACCATTACAAGCTTTTCGGCTGGCTGATGCCTGCTTTCAAGCGTTATGCCGACACTAACACCAATGGCGACACACGTCCGTACATCATGACGGGGCAGTTTGAGCGGGTGTTTCCGTTCGACATCTACCCCATGCAGCTCATCAAGGCGTGTCTGATAAAAGACATCGACCAGATGGAGGAGCTCGGCATCTATGAGGTTGACGCTGAGGACTTTGCGCTTTGTGAGGTTATAGACCCATCGAAGACGCCGATACAGCAGATTATTCGCGATGGTCTTGAATTTATCAGAAAGGAGACAAAGTGATGGGACTGAGAAACTATATCGATAAAATCAAGCCGAACTTCGAGGAAGACGGCAAATTCGCCAAGTTCCACTCGACTTTCGAGGCATTTGAGACGTTTCTGTACACGCCAAACCGAGTGACAAACAGAGGCGCGCATATCCGTCACTATGCCGACATGAAACGTAATATGATTTACGTGCTCATCGCCTTGATTCCATGCTTCCTGTTCGGGACGTGGAACATCGGATACCAGCATTTTCTTTCACTTGGTGAAGATGTAACATTCTGGCACACATTCGGTTACGGACTTTTGAAGATTATTCCGCTATACCTTGTAAGCTATATCGTAGGCTTGATCATTGAGTTCACCTTTGCGGAGATTAGGCATGAGGAGGTCAACGAAGGCTATTTCGTGACCGGCTTCCTCATTCCGCTCATCATGCCAGTGGAGGTACCGCTATGGATGCTTGCCTTGGCTGTGGCTTTCGCAGTAATCATTGGCAAAGAGGTGTTTGGCGGCAGCGGGATGAACGTAGTGAATCCCGCGTTGCTGGCGAGAGCGTTCCTGTTTTTCGCCTATCCTTCGAAGATGACAGGCGACAGCGTGTGGATAGCAGAAAAAGCTGACGCTTACAGCGGTGCCACGCCACTCGGCACCATCTTCAATGGAGGCACCGTCAACGACCTGCCAAGTCTTACGGAGATGTTCATCGGAACGATACCCGGAAGCATAGGAGAGACATCGAAAATAGCCATCTTGATTGGTGCTATATTCTTGATACTCAATGATATAATCAGCTTGAGAATTATAGCTGCGACATTCTTGGGAGCCGTTTCCATGGGATTGTTTTTCAATGCGTTAGGCACAACGCCAGCCATGGAAGTACCATATTACTATCATCTCTGGATGGGCGGTTTCCTGTTCGGCACCTTCTTCATGGCGACCGACCCTGTGACAGCGGCGCAGACCAACATCGGAAAATGGATTTACGGCTTCCTGGTTGGGGCCATTGCGATACTGATTCGTGTAGCAAATCCCGGCTATCCAGAAGGAATGATGCTCTCTATACTGTTGATGAACGTCTTCGCCCCTCTCATCGACTGGTGTGTGGTGGCTGTCAACATACGTAAACGCAAGAAACGCTGGGCAGCAGCAGAAAGGAGGACAAAATGAGCGACAGATATATCTTCCGTTACATCATCATCCTGGTGCTGATAGTGTCGGTGCTCCTCTCAGGCGCAGCCCTGCTGTTGAAGCCTTATCAGGACATGAACAAGAAAAACGAGCAGCGTATCAACATCTTGAAAGCTGCGGGAATTACTGGCATTGACAACAAAAACGCCGAGCAGCTTTACAAGCAGCACTGCACTGCAGAACATGACGGCGACCTGCCCTATTATATTATAGACGGCAAAATCACTGTCATCCCTATGCAAGGCAACGGCTTGTGGGGCCCAATTTGGGGATATATAGGTCTTTCCGAGGATTACCAGACTGTGGTAGGCGCTGTATTCGACCACAAATCAGAGACACCGGGCTTGGGTGCCGAGATAACTACAGAGCATTTCCAGAGTCAGTTTTCAGGCAGAAAGATGCAAAGAAACGGTGATGACTACTCTGTCGAAGTCGATGCCATAGCAGGCGCGACACGCACGTCGGATGGAGTTAAGAACATGATTACTAACACTTTAGAGGCTTACAAGCCAGTTTTTGAAGGCAATGAGTAAGAATTTGAACTTGATAACGGCTCCTTTGCGCAAAGCCAACCCTATCACGGTGCTGATACTGGGCATCTGCTCCTCGTTGGCGGTCACTGCGAAGCTGAAGCCGGCTATAGTGATGGCACTGTCGGTGACGGTTGTTACGGCACTTTCAAACCTTGTCATCTCATTATTACGCAAGGGAATACCGTCGAAGATACGCATCATAGTGCAACTCATCGTCGTAGCGACGTTGGTGATATTAGTTGACCAGTTTCTGAAGGCTTTCATGTATGACGTGAGCAAGCAACTCTCTGTGTTTGTTGGACTTATCATCACCAACTGCATTGTCATGGGGCGTCTTGAGGCATACGCTATGTCGCACTCGCCATGGGAGTCGTTCCTCGACGGCGTCGGCAACGGCTTAGGTTACGGCATGATTCTCGTCATCGTGGCGTTTTTCCGCGAGCTGTTAGGGTCTGGCACATTGTTTGGCTACCAAGTTATCCCGCAAGGGTTTTACGATTTCGGATATATGAACAACGGCTTGATGATTTTACCGCCTATGGCCTTGATAATCATAGGAATAATCATCTGGCTACAAAAACCTGAGGAGGAAAGATGATGGACACTTTAGGACTTTTCTTCCGTTCGATTTTCATCGACAACATGGTTTTCGCATATTTCCTTGGGATGTGCTCTTTCCTCGCAGTCTCGAAAAACGTGAAGACCTCATTCGGACTCGGCGTAGCTGTCACTTTCGTGCTAATCGTCACAGTACCAGTGAATTATCTCCTCGACAGATATGTCTTGTCGGAAGGCGCATTAGCATGGATAAGTCCCCGATTTGCCGATGTCTCATTAGATTTCTTGAGTTTCATACTCTTCATCGCCATCATCGCCGCCATAGTGCAGATATTGGAGATGGTGATTGAGAAATACAGCCCTGCATTATACAATTCGTTGGGTATTTTCCTCCCTTTGATAGCCGTCAACTGTGCTATTTTGGGTGCGAGCCTCTTCATGCAGGAGAAACACTTCACCTCTGTGGGACAATCACTTGCATACGGATTCGGTTCCGGAATAGGCTGGCTCATCGCGATAGTCGGCATTGCCGCCATCAGGGAAAAAATCAGGTATTCGAAGATACCGAGACGCTTGCAAGGCACTGGTATCGCATTCATTATCACAGGTTTAATGGGAATTGCTTTCATGGCGTTCCTCGGAATTAGTTTTTAAAATGGGCACTACATCAATCATCATAACATCCGTCATCGTTTTCCTCATCACAGTGCTGGTCCCTGTGATTTTGCTGGTTTTTGTAAGAAAAAAGCTTACGCCGAAGGATAATGTTAAGATTAGCATCAACGAGGATCGTAATTTGGAGGTTAAGCCAGGCAATTCGTTGCTTCAGACTCTCGCTGAGGAGCAGATTTTCCTGCCGTCGGCATGTGGTGGCAAGGGCAACTGCGGCATGTGCAAATGTCAGGTCTTTGATGGCGGCGGCTCGATTTTACCCACCGAAAAAGGCTTTTTCAGCCGCAAGGAACAGCTCGACCATTGGAGGCTTGGCTGTCAGGTTAAGGTACGCGAAGACCTTAAAATAGGCATCAATCCGGCGATTTTCGGCATAAAGAAATACGAATGCACGGTGGTGAGCAACCGTAACGTAGCCACCTTCATCAAGGAATTCGTGGTGAAGCTGCCTGAAGGCGAGCATCTCGACTTCCTGTCGGGCGGTTACATCCAGATCGACGTGCCTCAGTGCAACGTGAGATACTCAGATTTTGTTATAGAAGACGAATATCGTAACGACTGGGAGAAATTCCACATGTTTGACCTTGTGATGCGTAATCCGGAGCCACAGTTCAGGGCATATTCGATGGCGAACCATCCTGCTGAGGATAACATCGTCATGCTCAATGTGCGTATCGCCACGCCGCCTTTTGACAAGAAACACGGCGGGTTTATGAAGGTCAATCCGGGTGTTTGCTCATCATATATATATTCGCTCAAACCGGGCGACAAGGTCACCATCAGCGGGCCTTACGGCGAGTTCCACATCAAGGACACCGACAAGGAGATTATCTTCATCGGCGGCGGCGCCGGAATGGCTCCTATGCGCTCGCATATCCTTGATTTATTCCTCACGAAGCACACGCAAAGAAAGGTATCATTTTGGTATGGCGGCCGCTCGTTGCGAGAGCTTTTCTACATCGACGATTTCAAGAAGATTGAAGCCGATAACCCTAACTTCAGATTCAACATAGCGTTGTCATCGCCGCTTCCGGAAGACAACTGGAACGGTTACGTAGGCAATATTCATGAGGTTTTGTTGGAGAACTACCTCAAGAATCATGCCGAGCCGGAAGAAATAGAGTATTATCTCTGCGGTCCTCCGATGATGACACAGGCTGTACTCTCGATGCTCGACAGTCTCGGTGTGCCGAAAGAAAACATTCTTTTCGACGATTTTGGTGCTTAAATTTCACCCCTTGGGGTAAATTTTTTACCCCCGAAATCGGCACTTTCGCCCCTAAACAGGGTGTAAAAATTTTTCATTCACCCCTAAAAACGGCACTTTCATCCCTAAATAGGCGTTTTTATCCCAAAATTCACCCCACTCACCCCAAAAAATTTTGTGGGTTAAAATACTACGTATTTTTGCACCGTTTTTAAAGCAGTGAAAATGGAAGAGAAACGCATTTTTGACATTCTGACGACTTATTTACAGAAACATCCTGACCAGAAAATTGCACTCGCCAAGAAAGACAACGGCGAATGGAAGAAATACAGCATCCAGGAATATGTGGAGACGACCAACATCATCAGCTATGCGCTTATCAAATTGGGCATTCAGAAAGATGACAAGGTGGCCATCATCAGCAGTAACCGTCCTGAGTGGAACATCATGGACATGGCCATACAGCAGGTTGGAGCCGTAACAGTACCGATTTACCCTACAATCAGCAAGGAAGACTATCGCGTTGTCATCAACAACAGTGAGGCTAAGTTCGTGATGGTGGAAGGGTTATGCGTTTTGAACAAAATCGAGGATATCATCAATGATATACCGTCGTTGAAGATGATATACACCTTCGTGAAACGCGGTGACTACCCTATCTGGGCCGACTTGCTTCAGTTAGGTCGTGAAAACCAGGATCCTGAGGAGCTTGAGCGTCGCAAGGCATCGGTGAAGAGCACCGACTGCGCCACGATACTGTACACCTCGGGCACCACAGGCACTCCAAAGGGCGTTATGCTGTCGCATCACAACATTTTGAGTCAGATTGAGAACCTGCGTCAGACGCCGTCGCCGACTTCGACACGCGCGTTGAGTTTCCTCCCAATCTGCCACGCATACGAGAGGACGCTAACATATCTATACCAATATCTTGGCATGTCAGTGTATTACGCCGAGAGCGTCGCTACTATCGCCAACGACATGAAGGAGATTCATCCTACGATGATGACCTGCGTACCTCGTTTGTTAGAGAAGATATATCTTAAGGTAAGACAGTCGGGACAGAGCCAGAAAGGTCTTTCGAAGGCTATATTCTACTGGGCGATGAACCTTGCCGAGCAGTATACCGTCGACGGACGCAGCTGGTTTTACAACCTCAAGCTGAAACTCGCTGACGCGTTGGTTTACAAGAAGATACGCAACAAACTCGGTGCCGACTGCTTCGACAT
>CADAFC010000011.1 GCA_902787095.1 uncultured Bacteroidia bacterium | reverse complement strand
CGAGATGAACACCGTCGGGTCGAACTCGTTGTACTTCGGACGGCCATACATGTCGGTCAACATCTCGAACATCGACACGTACTTGTTGTTTTTCAACTTAATCGGAGGATTATCATCGACTTTCGCCTTGTCGACAAGGTAAAGCACCTCTTCCCTATCAAGCATTTCCTTAACTTCAGCCTCTTTTTCAGCCGGAGCGAAACCTTCAAGCACTGTGATATAATCCTCAGCAGCCTTCGTTCCCGAGATATGAGCCAAGTGCAAATCAAGTTTCGACATCGTCTTGTCGAGTTCCTTCTGAAGGTCTTTCTCATGACATTTCAACTCTGCCAGATGACGATATTTCTTCTCGATTTCATATTGCAAATCATTGATTTTCTTTTCGATATCAGTGCAATCGCTGTCTGGAGCCGGCATTTCCTTTAATGGGAAATCGTAGTTTTCATCATCGGAAACGACCACGAAATATGTCGATGTGCCATCATTTGATATCTCGCTCAAAGCGTAGTTTTCAGTCCAAGCAGGATCCATAGCGGAGGTTTTTGCCTTGTAAAAATGCAGTTTCAGACCGCATTCCTGAAGCTTCTCGAGGTTTTTGACGTCGAACTTACCCCAAGGCATACGCTCCTCCATATCCCTATGAAGCTGAGACAGTTGCGATTCCATGGCATCTTTCTCGCTGACGGTGTTGATGACATCTTCTGCGAGGTCACCGTATGTCTTGTCTGCGAACTCTGCTGGTGTCACATCCTTCAGCAATGACAGGGCTTTACGGTAATTTCCCGCCTTCGATGACAATGTCTCCGACATCTCATCGACAGGTTTTGTTGAGCGGGTGATATCCATCACACCCACACCTTGCAGTTTCTTGAGAAACTCTTCCACATCGCCACTCAGCAGGATGAAATTATATTTCGTCATTTCAGTTACCATACTCTGCCTCCTCCTCAAGGACGTGTTTGTTTTTGATGATTTTCTGGGAAGCCTTGTCAAGGTTCTCCGCGTCTTCCATGTATCGCTTAATCTTTCTGATGGCTTCGTTATAGCCAGGTATCTGCACCTTTTCGTAAAGGTTAACTTTCTGTGTGGTCTTCTTACGCTGATAGTCGAGCACGCGGCTCACCTCAACATAGACCTCTGACTCGATGCCAAGCTGTGCGAGGTTTTTCAGTATCTGGACGCCGTCGGCATACCACATCGGCTTGGTGAAGAGGTTGATGTCTTTCACATCATAAAGCACCTCTTCCAGTGCCGGCACCGGCACGCCCGCCACCTTCACCGTCTTCAGTTTGACATCGGTCACTGATATCAGTCCTGGCTCAAATTCATTCCAAAGCCGGGCCATATACTCATACGATTTGAGTTCGGCCTCCAGTTGTGCGACAAGGCTCTCCGAACGTTTTTTGGCTTTCTTCACCTCAAGGCGTAACGCGCTCTCCTTGCTTTTCAGCGTAGGCAAGGCGCGTGTACGAGTCTTGAGCTGCTTGTTCATCTCGTTCAGCGAAGTCTTGTTATATTGGAATTTTATTGCCATTTTTTAATTCAAAATTTAAAGATTTAAGATTTAAAAATTCAAAGATCTACTTATTATCAACGGCTTTCCAATACTTTTCAATAAGCTTCTCTTTCAGACCTGTCTCGGCCTTGGTGAAATACTTGCCAAACAGCTCCCATGCGGTGTCGAGCATCTCGTTAATCGGGATGTTGACGTCGATGGCGAGAAGTCGGGTGGCGTATTCCTTGGCGTAGTCGAGGCAGCGGAGGTCGTAGTCGCTCAAGTCGAAACCGTTCTCCAACTTCGTTTTAGCGTTGGAGGCATCGGCGTAGAGACGGACTGAAGTGTTCATCACGGCGCTGTGGTCCTCGCGGGTCTTCTTGTTCTGCACATGCTGTTTCAGACGTGACAGCGAGCGGAACGGGTCGACGATGACCTTGCCGGAATCGGCGTCAGCACGGAGGAACAGCTGTCCCTCGGTGATGTAACCGGTGTTATCCGGGATGGCGTGTGTGATATCGCCGTCGTTCAATGTCGTCACTGCGATGATGGTGATGGAGCCGCCTGAAGGAAGCTGCACCGCCTTCTCGTAGATCTTCGCCAAATCTGAATACAACGAACCCGGCATGGAGTCCTTCGAAGGAATCTGGTCCATACGGTTCGACACTATACTAAGAGCGTCGGCATACAGCGTCATATCTGTCAGAAGCACAAGCACTTTCTCGTTTTTATCGACTGCGAAATACTCAGCGGCTGTCAGTGCCATGTCTGGAATCAAAAGACGCTCGACAGGCGGCTGGTCGGTGGTATTCACGAAGCTGATAATCTTATGTAAAGCGCCAGCGCTCTCAAATTCATTCTTAAAGAACAGGTAGTCATCGTTGCTCAAACCCATGCCGCCGAGGATGATCTTATCGACATCGGCACGCAGAGCCACCATGCTCATCACCTTATTGTATGGCTGGTCAGGGTCGGCGAAGAAAGGAATCTTCTGACCTGACACCAGTGTGTTGTTCAAGTCGATGCCTGCGATACCCGTCGGAATCAACTCTGATGGCATACGACGTTTGTAAGGGTTGACGGATGGACCGCCGATCTGGCGTTTCTCGCCTTCCACTGCCGGACCGCCGTCGATAGGCTCGCCGTAAGCGTTGAAGAAACGTCCCGCGAGGTCGTCACTCACGTTGAGTGATGGCGGCTCGCCAAAGAATGTCACCTCAGCATTGGTGGGGATGTCTTCCGTGCCTCCGAACACCTGCAAGGTGACGGCTTTGTCCTTAATCTTCACCACCTGTGCCAGACGACCTGCCACAATAGCCAGCTCATCGTTCATAACACCTTGAGCCTCAAGGGTTACCGTCGCCTTGGTTATGGCGGTCAGCTTAGTATATATGCGTTGAAAAGCTTTCTCACTCATGTTTAAGTTCCTCCTTTAACTGTCCAAGGTAGTTCTCAAATTGCTCTGACTTATATTCCGAATAGTTCATCTGACGGCAGATGTTAATCAAGCCCTTGAAATATGTTGTACATTCCTCAAAATTATCGAATTTGAATGACTTATTGCAGATTTCAAGGACTAAATCAAGCATGAATTTCTGACGGTCCAGCGGTGTCGAGCCGTCGATTTCATCGAAAGCGTCTTGCTGTAAAATCACGAAATCAATAAGCTCTGACTTCCAATATTGCTCATGATATGACATCGGCACGCCGTCGTCGCCCAAGATGTTTATTTGTTCGTAGGCGTCTTTACCTTTACGGATGATATATTTCATCTTGGTGACCTTATCGACCCAGCCTTTTTCAATCTTATTGTCAAGATATTCAATAATCTCAGGATATTCGAGATATTTTGAATATGACTCGACAGGGTCGACAGCCGGATAACGTTTCTTATCGGCGCGGTTCTGCGAGAGTCCGTAAAAGCAACGTGCCGCTTTCTTTGTCGACTCGGTGACAGGCTCTTTCAGGTTACCGCCGGCAGGCGACACTGTTCCGATGAATGTGATTGAGCCTGTTGCCCCGTTGTTGAGTTTCACGAAACCTGCTCTTGCATAGAAGCTTGAGATGATTGCCGAGAGGTCGACTGGGAAGCCGTCCTGTCCTGGAAGCTCTTCCAGACGGTTACTCATCTCACGCAATGCCTGAGCCCAACGTGATGTGGAGTCAGCGAGGAGCAGCACCTTCATTCCCATGGCGCGGTAGTATTCGCCGAGTGTCATGGCGGTGTACACTGAAGCCTCACGGGCAGCCACCGGCATATTGGATGTGTTGCAGATGATGATGGTACGTTCCATCAGGCTGCGACCTGTGTGTTTGTCTTTCAGTTCAGGAAACTCGGTAAAAATCTCCACCACCTCGTTAGCACGTTCGCCGCATGCCGCCATGATGATGACGTCGGCGTCGGCCTGTTCTGCCAAAGCATGCTGAAGCACTGTCTTGCCGCATCCGAAAGGTCCCGGGATGAAGCCCGTGCCGCCTTCCGCGATAGGGTTCAGCGTGTCGATGGTACGCACGCCTGTCTCCATCACCTTGAACGGACGCGGTTTCTCGACATAGCCACCCACAGCGACCTTCACAGGCCATTTCTGTGTCATGGTGACGTTGACCTCTTCACCGTCGCCGTTTGTCAGGACCGCTATTGTATCCGTGATTTTATATTGACCGGCATCAGCCACTTTCTTCACGGTGTAAGTGCCTTCAAACGAGAACGGCACCATGATTTTATGAGGCAGCCAGCCTTCTTTGACCTCACCCAGCCAGTCGGCGGCGATGACTTGGTCGCCAGCCTTGGCTATAGGTGTGAAGTCCCATAACTTATTCTCATCCAATGGCTTGGTATATTCGCCTCTCTTGAGGAAGACATCTTCCATGGTAGCGAGGTTGTTCTGCAAGCCGTCGAAATTACTCGAAAGCAGACCAGGTCCGAGGGTAGCCTCAAGCATATACCCCTGGAACTCCACCGGACATCCTATCGTCAGCCCGCGGGTGCTCTCATACACCTGCACAGAGGCCTTGTCGCCGTTCACCTTGATGACCTCCGCCATCAGCCTGACGCCTGCCAAGTTGATGAAGCAGATCTCATTCTGCGCCACAGGGCCATTCACCTCGACAGTGACCAGGTTTGCTATGATTCCTGTAACTTTTCCTGTTGTCATATTATTTAAAATTCAAATATTCAAAATTTAAAACTAAAGATTTTTGTCTGATTTAAGACTCAAATCCAAATTAGCGTTAGTCCCACGTATCTCCTTGACGAGCTTTCTGAACATCTCCTCGCCTTTCGACCGGTCGAGCTCCGCCCAACGCTGCACTGTCTTGGCTTTAGCCAAGAATGCGAGGATGGCGTTCATGTTAAAGTAATCCATGCGTGCGATGTCACTCGCCTTCTCCCACTTCAGCTCGTCCATCTTCTGCTCGCGAAGCACGAAGTCGGCATTGTCCAAGATATCTTTTATCTGGCTCTCCTCTTCGAAATCAGCCTCTGGCATATCCACGAGATACTGACTTCCTTGTTTATCGAGGCGTTTTGCCAGATAGGCGACCTTCATATTACGCAGCCGTGCGTCGAAGTCGAAATATTCGCGGATGAAACGGTTCTTGCTCTCGGCAGCTTTCTTATAGAACTCGGCGCCAAGAGTCTCCTCGTTAAAGCCTTCTTCAAAGAGCTCGACCAGCTTCTGGTCTTTCTCCGATAGAAGCTCCATTATCGACTCCTTTGTGGCAGCGTAGTCGAAGCTCGAATTCTCGAAGCCCGCTGTCAGCTCTGGCAGACTCGCTACTATATAAACATAGTTATCCATTACCCGAAGAGGATTTTCTTTGTCGCAGGACGCAGGTAGTTAGATATGAGTTGGGTAAACTCCTCGTCGGTAAACTGAAGCACGTAGCCGCCGTCTTTTGGAGCAACCTTGAAGCCGCCGCCGAGTTTCTTGTTGAAGCTCACGTTGACCTCATTTTTGAACGACTTGCTGATTTCGTTTTTCACGAATGGCTCGACTTCTTTCTTCATCGCCTCAGGCAGAATCAGGTCTAATGCCACAGGTGAAGCGTTTTCAGGGTTGAACGCTTTGACAATATCTTTTATCAGCTCTTTCATGAAGTCGGCAGATGTCATAGCGGCTTTCACGCCTTGCTCGGTGGCGTTTGTCACCACCATCTTCTCAATCTCCTGCTTCGTGACGGCGATGCCCTGTGTGGCGGCCATCTTCACGTCGGCGTTGACCTTGGTCCTAAGTTCTTCAGCCTCCTTATTCGCTTGATTTACAATACGTTCAGCCTCAGCTTTAGCGTCATTGACAATCTTTTCCGCTTCTTTCTTGGCATTTTCCACGATCTCTACGGAGTCGTGATTGGCTTTTTCGACACCTTGCTCGTAGATTTTCTTTGTTAAAATATCAAGTTTGTTATCCATAAATGTAAATTTTATGCATCAATGTTAGCGTATGTGGCGTTCTGCTCTATGAATTCGCGGCGCGGTCCAACCTCATCACCCATAAGCATTGAGAAGATATAGTCGGCTTCAGCACCGTTTTCGATATGAATCTTACGCAAAGTTCTGAATTCAGGGTTCATGGTGGTCATCCAGAGCTGTTCCGGGTTCATCTCACCAAGACCTTTATAACGATTCGCTTCAGCGCCAGGTCCCATCTCTTCGAGCAATTTGACACGTTCTTCATCCGTCAGACAATAACGTTCTTTCTTTCCTTTATGAACGCGGAACAATGGTGGTGTAGCCACATAGACATATCCTTTTTCGATAAGTTCAGGCATATATCTGTAGAAGAATGTCAGAATAAGTGTGGTGATATGGCTGCCGTCGACATCAGCATCGGTCATGATGATGATTTTGTGGTAACGCAGCTTTTCGAGATTCAACGCTTTGCTGTCTTCTTCAGTTCCTATTGTCACCCCAAGTGCGGTATAGATGTTTCTTATCTCTTCGCTCTCGAAGGCGCGGTGTTGCATAGCTTTTTCCACATTCAAAATCTTACCTCTCAAAGGTAAAATCGCCTGGAAACGACGGTCACGGCCTTGTTTTGCCGATCCGCCTGCTGAGTCACCCTCAACGAGATAAAGCTCTGTCAGTTCCGGGTCACGCTCCGAACAGTCGGCGAGCTTGCCTGGGAGTCCGCCACCCGACAAAGCGCCTTTGCGCTGCACGAGTTCACGCGCCTTACGTGCCGCATGACGTGCTGTGGCGGCCAAAACGACCTTGTCAACAATCATCTTAGCCTCTTTCGGATGTTCCTCGAGATAATTTGAAAGGTGCTCACTCACGATCTTGTCAACTATACCCATCACCTCGTTGTTACCGAGTTTTGTCTTGGTCTGTCCCTCAAACTGAGGTTCCGGCACCTTCACCGAGATGATAGCTGTCAAGCCTTCACGGAAGTCATCGCCGTTGATTTCGAATTTCAGTTTAGAGAACATGCCTTCCTTGTCGGCGTATGCCTTCAAGGTACGTGTCAGGCCACGACGGAAGCCTGCGAGGTGTGTACCGCCTTCATGAGTATTGATATTATTGACGTATGAATGCAGGTTTTCCGAGTAAGAAGTGTTGTATTCCAACGCGATTTCAACAGGCACGTTATCCGTCTCACCTTGGATTGCAATAGGTTCAGGGGTGAGTTTCTCACGATTTTCGTCAAGATAATTGATAAAGTCGATGAGGCCGTTTGCCGAATGGAACTCGTCGCTCTTGCCTTCGTTGCCTGTCTCCGGGTCGATTCTCTTGTCCGAAAGGGTGATTCTGATGCCCTTGTTAAGATATGCCAGCTCGCGCATACGTGCTGCGAGAATGTCATAGCTGTATTCGTTGGTGATGAAGATGCTGTCGTCCGGAGTGAAAGTGATACGTGTGCCATGGTCATGAGCCTCGCCCACCACCTTAACAGGATATAGCGGTTTGCCGTACTCGTATTCCTGTACGAAGATCTTGCCTTCGCGGTGCACCTCGGCTTTCAGATGTTTCGAAAGTGCGTTGACGCAGCTGACGCCGACGCCGTGCAGACCGCCAGAGACCTTATATGAGCCCTTGTCGAACTTACCACCAGCATGAAGCACCGTCAACACGACCTCAAGAGCCGAGCGTTTCTCCTTCTCGTGCATGCCGGTCGGAATACCACGTCCGTTATCGACAACGGAGATTGAATTACCTGGTAAAATCTCGATATTGACTGTGTCACAATAACCAGCCATTGCCTCGTCGATGGAGTTGTCGACCACCTCATAAACCAAGTGATGCAGACCTCTCACGTTGACGTCGCCGATGTACATGGCGGGACGTTTGCGCACCGCCTCCAAACCTTCAAGAACCTGAATGTTGTTGGCACCGTAGTTGCTCTCAGCATTCTGGATTTTTTCTTCTTCTGTCATTTTCCTATATAAATTTCTTTTAATTATTATTTCAAAAATAAACCTTGCAAAGATAAGAAATTTCTTTGAAATAACAATGAAAAAAATGACAGATTTTTAGCTTTTTTTGCTAAAAATCTTACCCTTTTCGGAAATGGTTCAGAAGCGGTATTTTATACCGGCGAAAATCTCAAATCCGACGCTCGGATAGTTGTAATAAAGCTGGTATTTGTCGTGGAAAAGATTATGTATTTCGGCAAAAGCCGCGAGGTCTTCCATTATCTGATAGTCAGCGCCAACCTGGAAATCGAAGGCCGGGTCAAGCTGAACGGCTACATTGTCGAGATTCAAAGCCCAGCGTTTGCCCATGAGCATCATCGAGGCGTTGAATTTCCATGTCTTGTCAAGACGGTAGTCGCCACGCAACGTCATGGTAAACGACGGCTTGTACCACGCTTTTTCCGTTTTGTCGGTAAGAGTATAGCTGTTGACCGACAGCTCTGCTGCGATGTCCAGTTTTTCCATGGCTTTCCAATGCACGTCGGCGAGCACATTCACTGCCTTGTAGTCTTCAAACACGATGTCGAAAGCCTGCAAATGGTAAAACGTAGCGTCATCACTGTAATTGACATAAAAATCAAGATCCGGAACGTAGAAAACGCTGTTTTTGATATTGCGGTAACGCACACCAACATGAGCGTCCAAATTATTGAGGACCTTGGCTTTGACACCCGCCTGGAAGTCAAAATTGGTCTTTTCATAGCCAAACTCACTGAAGTTGGTGAAATTTGTCGTCACAAACGGGTTTTCAGCCACGATATCGGCAAAAGTGTTTATCTTCGAGCGACCGCCGAACTTGGCGTAAAACTCGAGCATATTGTCGAGCATAAACACGCTGCCCAGGACGTCAGGATAGATGCCGATATTGTCACCCGTCTTGAAGTCAAGGCGCAGACCGGCGTGTATGTGGTAAAAATCGCCGCTCATCATGAAATACGGATTCACTGCGACTATCAGCTGGTTCTGGAACACGTTGTTGTAGCCGAGGTCCACGTTGGCCGCGAATGTCTGCAAGTCATTGATATTCTTGTAATCGAACCAGTTGTCGGAATATGCCAGATAAGCCTGCGCGTTGACCTGATGTTCGGTCAATGCGCCCGGAATCCATGTGGCTCGATAGTCGCCGCCAAACTCTGTGTAGAAATCACGGTAGCTGGAGCCGCTGGAGAGCCATTTGGCGCCCAGGTTGAACGAGTGGATGTTGCGTCCGTTAGGATTTTCAATGTCATCGTATGCGCGCAAGTGGTACATATCGTATTTGTAGTCGCCGAACGCGCGCAGCTGCCCGCCCCTGAACTTGTTGACAGTCATTATGTTAAAGTCATTGTTCATAAACGACGACTTCTTATAGTCTTTCATGTCGAGCCACGACGAATAGTGGTTCACGCCCACACCGAGGCTCATGGTGTTCGACAAGTCGCCGTAGTGACGGAACAGAAACACTGGCGAGAGCCTTGTTCCGATGCCGGCTTTCAGGAAGTTGCTCTTCTCCTCCACCCCATATTCTGCCTTGTAGTTGATGGCACTCATTGTCTCCACCTCCATGTTATAGTTGTAGTTGAAGTCGCGTGTCTCGGCCTTGTATTTCGGGATATTGAACTCGTTGACAGGTGTCTCGGGAGTCTTCTGCAGACGCTCCGAACGTTTTATCTGCGGACGATAGGTACCTTCCACCGTCACCTGCTCGTTATGTCCTTGAGCATTTGCTATGACACTTACAAATACGAACAATATACTGATTATCAACGATTTATTCTTCATTCCGCATCCTCCTCATTGTTTGATTCGTTATTCTCGATTTCGGCCAGCTTGCGTTGTGCCAGCTCCTTCGGCTCGCCTCCTGGATAGTTGTCAATGACACTCTTGAGCGTCTCTTTGGCCTGAAATACGTTGTCTTTTGCCACGTAGACATCGGCGAGTGTCACAAACGACATCGCCACGTAATAGCTGTAGTTGCTGAAGTTGTCAGAGATGTAAAACACGCTCTCCTCAGCCTCATTGAGGTTGTTAAGTTTCCAGTTACAGAGCACCACATGATATGCGGCGTCGGCACCCATCTCACTGCGCTCTTTTTTGGAACAGGCATCGAGTTTTCCCAAAGCCGTACGGTAGTCACCTTTCTGGTACATCGACTTACCGACGTAGTAGTTCACCAGGTTTTTCTTGCTTTGCTGCAGATTCGGCACCGTGGCAAGTGCATTACCCAGCTCGATAGTCGCATCATAGTTTTCAAGTTTATACTGACATACCATCAGACCTTCTATCGCCTGCGCCTTAACCTTCTGATTTTCAGTAATTTGCATTAACCTCTGATAGTATTCAGCCGCTTTCTGGTAGTTTTGAGCTGTTTTCTCCATACCTGCCAGCTTCAGCAGAGCGTTGTCGGTATAGTCGTTATCGGGCTGTGTGACGATGTATTCCAAATATGGCTTTGTTTCGTTAGCTCTGCCCAATTTTTCCAACGATGTGCATCCGTAGTAATTGATTTTCAGCAGATAAGCTCCATTAGGGAACTGTCTAATGTATTGCTCCGAAGCGTTAAGAGCGTCCTGATACTTACCCTGCTGGAAGAAGTTCTCCGCCGTTGCAAACGACACTGAATCCTGCTCAGTGACGCTGGTCTGTATGCCGTTGCTGTCAGCGAAAGCGTAAAACTCGTTGGTCTTGTTCTGCTCCATGTATATGTTGCGGATGATATTAAGCGCCTCACGCGACTCTTCTGTGTTCGGGTAGTCTTTGACGACCTGTTTCAGCGAAGCCAAAGCATTATCGTATTGATTGTCATTGTAATACAGCATTCCTATCTTCATCAATCCCTGACGTGCGTATGTCGAACGCGGGCGGTCGTTTACCAGCCTTCGGAACGCCGCAATAGCCGAGCGCGGATCGTTAGTGCTCATATAAGCCATGCCTTTCTCATACAAAGCCTTGTCGTAGAACGACGATGTAGTGTGTTTCTTTGTAAGCTCGTCCATGCAGGCGACCTTTCTGCTCATGTCGCCCAGCGCACCGTAACCCATACCTTGCTGGAACAAAGCGTAATCAGCATTGGTCTTGTCGAGCTTCATGGCGTTGCTGTATGCTGTGATGGCTTTCTGGTAGCTGCGGTCCATGAAGTAGCAGTCACCTACACGCATCCAGGCATCCGATTCGAATTCCTTATCGCCCTTAGCCATGTTGATGAAATAGTTGAAGTTCTTGATGGCGTTAGGGAAATCGCCTTTTGCGTAAGCGATATATCCGAGGTTGTAATAGGCTACCGGCAGCAGGTCAGACTGTCCGGCACCTTCGAGCTTCAGAAACGCCGCATAATGTTTCTCAGCGTTGGCGTTGTCTTTTTTCTGCATATAGCTGTCGGCGAGCCAGTACAAAGCATCGGCTTTAACCGTCGACGGGGTCATTCTGTTGTTAACGGTCTTTGTGAGATACGTTATGGCACCGTCGTAATCGGTGGCGTTATAATTTTGTATGCCAAGGTCGTATGTCAAGCGTGCATAGATGGACTTCATCTCGTCGTTAAGCTCGGGATAACGCTCCAATGCACGGATAGCTTTGCTGTATTCTTTGTTGTTCAGATAAAGATGTATCACCATCAGGCGGGCCTCCTCGATACGTGGCGAGTACGGATTCTTATCCATGTAATCCTCGAGTTGCGCAACAGCCTCGTTGAATGGGTCGACGCCGCTGATGAAACTCAGTCTTGCATAGTTAAACAAAGCGTCCTCGCCCATCTCATGGTCGAAATCGGCTTTGTAAGCTGTCAGGTAGGCGTTACGGGCAAATTTTTCCTGGCCTTCCTGCAGATAGCACTGTGCCATGTAATATGAGGCGTACTGTGCCAGCTCGTCGTTGTTGATTTTCTTTGTGGTATTCTGGAAGTTGGTGATTGCACCTTCATAGTCGTTGGTCTTCATCTTGCAGTAGCCTATCTGGAACTCCACCTCGCGAGGGAACGCCTTACGTGTGTTGGCACGTGCCACGTTGTAGTATTCGAGAGCCTTGTCGTAGTCTTTCTGCTCATACCACGACTCCGCGATTATCAGCGCCAGCTCTACTTTACGTGACTTCTCGGCATTGTTGAGGATTGCGTCGGCATCGCGTGTAACCAAGACGTAGTTTCCGTTCACATATTCGATCTGCATCAAATAAAGCGGCACCACATCCTTGTATTTCGGCGAGTCTTCAATCTTTTTGAAATTGAATTTGGCATCCTCATATTTCTTGTTAACGTATTGAATATGAGCATAGTAGTATCGTGCATCGTCTTTGTACGGGCTGTCTAAAAATGCCGCCTTATAAAACAGCGGTTCAGCCTTGTCGAGGGAGCCTGTCTGGTAGTATGAGAGGCCTTTTTTGAAATAGTATTCTGCTCTTTCGCCGTTCGTAAGACATTCTTCGTCAACGGTTTCGTATTTCTTCACCGCGTCGCGGTATTTTCTGTTGTTGAACATCATGTTGGCATACATGAAGTCTGCTTTCACGGCAAAAGTGCTGGTAGGGTTCTCTTTAGAAAAAAGCATAAGCTGTTGTTCACCGGCACCCATATACGACGAACATGCAGCCTCATAGAACTTGGCCTCAACAGTCTTCTGTGTATCCTGTCCCTCTGTCATGTCAAGATATTGATGGAATAGTTCTGCCGCCGAGCTGAAATTCTGATTGTCGAACAGCAGTTTGGCCTCTTGGAACACCTGTTCGGGTTCGTAGTTCTCCCATCTCTTTTGCGCTGATAATGAAAGAGTTACAAACAAAACCAATATAGTTAAAATAATAATTTTTCTGTCGTTTGTCATAATGACGAAATTTTTTGCGAATATATGAATAATAAACGAGAAATTTTCAATTTTATTATAAAAATTTTGCCTCTGGATTCCGAAAAACCCAGAGGCAAAAAAGGAAAGGCATAAGCGGGATTCTGTATTCCTTGCGGAATGATTGTCATTTCTCTAAGGCAAGCGTCACCGCTTGTCTTTAGCAACCTACCCTCCCGGCTCGGGCGAGCGACCCTCTGACGCCGGTATATTTGGTCTTGCAGCCCATAAGGTTTACCTCACTGCCATGTCACCATGGCAATGCGTGAGCTCTTACCTCGCGTTTTCACCCTTACCCTTGCGGGCGGTAATTTTCTGTGGCACTTGCTGTCGTTGTCTCCAACGCCTTCCCGTTAGGAAGTATGGTGCTCTGTGCTGTCCCGACTTTCCTCACGCTGACTTGCGCCAGCCCGCGACAATCGCCTTTCAGGCTGCAAAAATACAAAAAAGTTAGAAAAAGAAAAGAGAAAAAGTTAAAAGAATTTAAGATTAATGACATTAAACTCTTTTAACTTTTATCTCTAATCTCTTAACAAGAATCGTAACCTAAAGTTTAAACGTTTCCCCGGGCTCCGGAATCACAATATCATTGAAACCGTTGTTTTCCTTGAGATATTGTGCGTATTTCTCCTGTACCTTGGCCTCGCCATGGACGATAAACACCTTCTTCACCTTGTCGGGGTTTTGGCATTTCAGATACTCGCCCATCTCGCTGTAGTCGCCGTGACCGCTGAAAGAGTCGATACTGTACACGTCAGCGTTAACTTTGTGTGGCATACCGAAAATTGACACATCCTTCTCTCCTGACACGATGCGCGCGCCTAATGTCGTCGGAGCGCAATAACCTATAGACAACACCGAGTTCTTGGGATTGTCAATGTTATTCGCCAGATGGTGTTTCACACGACCTGCCTCCATCATGCCCGATGCCGAGATGATGATGCACGGCTCCTTCGATTCGTTCAACGCTTTGCTCTTTGCCACATCGGTGATGTAATGCAGACTGTTGAAGCCAAACGGGTCATCGTCGTAACGCAACACCTCCGCCACGTCTTTGTTGAACTGGTCGAGGTGCATCTTGAAGATCTCGGTGGCATTGACGGCCAACGGACTGTCGACATATACCGGTATCTTAGGTAACTGATTGGCGTTGTAGAAGTTATTTAGGATATAGACTATCTCCTGTGTCCTGCCGATGGCAAACGATGGGATGATGAGCTTGCCTTTTTTCTTTACGCAAGTGTCTTCAATAATATCCAAAAGTTTCTCCTCAGCGCCTTCTCTCTCCTGATGAAGCCTGTCACCATAAGTACTCTCTGTGATAACGTAGTCGCATTGCGGAAAAGCGTACGGCGACTTCAGAAGATAGCTGTTGTAACGCCCTATGTCGCCAGTATATCCTATCTGCGTGATATGTCCGTTTTCGTCGATTCTGATGGTGGCGCAAGCGCTGCCGAGCATGTGACCGGTGTTGTAAAACTTCACACTGATATTGTTGTCGATGTAAAAACGACGGTTCGCCTCCGTGGCGATAAAGAGCTCCATACAATCACGGGCGTCTTTCTCAGTATAGATTGGCTGCACCGGCTTCAACCCCTGACGTGAGCGTTTCTTATTGAACCAATGGGTATCGTTTTCTTGGATGAAACCGCTGTCGGGAAGCATTATAGAGCACAGCTCGCGGGTGGCGTGAGTGCATATCACCGAGCCACGGAACCCTCGCTTATAAAAATAAGGTATAAGCCCCGAATGGTCGATATGTGCATGTGTCAGGATGATACAGTCGATCTCCGAAGGCTCCACCATGATGTTGCGGTTCATGGCATCGGTTTCCAAGCCTTTGCCCTGAAACATACCGCAGTCAAGCAGCAGCTTCTTGCCCTTGTCGGTGACAAGAAGATGTTTGCTGCCTGTAACTTCGCGCGCTGCGCCTATAAATTTGATTTCCATTATCTTAAGACATTCAAAACTTTAACTACATTGCCATTGCCAGTGATGATGTTGACCAGATACATTCCATTTTCAAACGAACTCATATCAAGCACCACTTCATCATTGTCAATAGTTTGTGTCATCAAAGTCTGTCCCATCATGTTGGCGACCGTCAATTGACGCATCGACTCAGCCTTGATTGTCACCATGCCTGATGTCGGGTTAGGATACATAGCCACGTTGGCTGCCAAAGCCTCACCCACGTTGTCATCGCCAGTCACTTCAACCTCAATCTCCGCATAATCCGACTCACAGTCATTCTGATAGAATGCTACGATTCTATATGTGTAGACACCTGGCAATTTTACAACATCCACAACTTCATAATGTGTTAATGATGGTGTGTTGACAATACGCTGGACCAGATCAAAGTCGATACCGTTTTCGCTTCTGTATATCTCGAATCTGTCGAGGGTATATTCATATTCAGCTGCATCCCACGACAATCTGGCTCCTATTTCATCTTCATCGAAATAATCCATGCCACTAAAATGTCTTGGTTTCGGGCACACCACAGGCTGTGGATCATGCACCACAACTGTCACGTCAGCTGATGCTGTCTGCACGCCATCGCTCACCGTAACGACATAGACAATCTCTCCTATCTCTGTTGGAGTTGCCGTTGTTGAAGCCGCTGTCGGGTCCGCGATGCTTGCTGAAGGCTCCCATTCGTAGGTGTAATTGCCAGTTCCACCATTGGCATTGGCTGTTAATGTTGTTGTCTCGCCAAGTGTCAAATTCTCAGGATCTGCAACGGCAATCACCAGCAACGGTGTCGGTGTGGTTCCGTCGGTAATCTCCACCGTGGTGACGTATGTCTTCTTGTTGTAGCCAAACACTGTCAGAGTGGCTGTACCTGTTGTGCCTGTTGCAGGGAATGTGATGTTGGCAACACCATTCTCTACCACAGCAGAGCCTAAAATCTCACCGTTGAATGTCAATGTTGCCAAAGCGCCTTCGCCGTTGGTCACATTTACATCAAAGTTGGTGTCATCACCTCTCATCGTTGTGGCTGCGGTTACATTCATCACTGCCGGTGTGGCGTTACGCAATGTCAATGTTGGGTCGCCAAACAAAATCCAAGTATTGTAGGTGCCTTTGTTAGGGTTGCTGTTGGCACCCATATCCAAAACCTTCATGTTTCCGTTGACTGAGACTCCTCCCATTGTGTGACGGATGTTGTTGCTGTATGACTCCACAAGGACGTCAATCATCTCATCCTGACCGTCTTGTGGTGGTGTCCAAGGCTGTGAGATATATGAGAACATTCCGCCGATTGCGCCTGTCGGGTTGCCTGTGCTGTTGTTGGTTGCACGCATCCATGCCTCAGCAAAACACGGTCCGCTATGATCGTATTTTCCGTTAAGGCAGGCTACAGAGATGATGTATGGCAGCTTGTAGTCGTTGGTCAATGCGTTGACGTTGTTGTTGTTGTAGTTGAAAACGCCCCACAATGTGATGTTTCCGTGGTTGCAGTAGTTGATGATACTCACGCCATCGTTGATATGCTGGCTTACTATTGCCGCACTCGACGTAACGCCACTAACACCCTGATAGTCACGGTGCACCTCAGTATAGTTGTAGTTCAACAGGTCGTTGTTGATGTTGTCGATATGCACATAGTCGGCCTCACCGCCATTATGACCTGAGCCTGCTCCTTCGTTCTTGCTCACGCCCTGTCCGACACTGAGCCAAGTGGCTGTCTCATCCAGGTCACGTTCATAATTCAACACTTTGTTGACGTGATTTGTCACCTGAGCCTCTGTCTCACAGCAGAAACGGCCCACGATAACCTCGTTGTAATAGTCGTTACCTGTCAACTGACCATATTGCAAGTCGCCATAGCCCGAATAGTTGTTCCAGCCCGAGCCTGCTGAGATATACACTCCAGGAATCTGTGTCACATCACCGACAAGCAGAATGTCTGTCATGTTAGGATGCTCCGCATAATAAGACTGTATATATGTCTTGATGGCATTGGCATTATTGCCTGTCACAGAAGTGCCCACCATAGTAGTAGGACGGCCGATCTGTTTCTTCCATGCCACGAAAGGCTCCATGGCAGTCATGAAATCATCATGGCAGATGATGAGCAGCTCGCCGTCGTCGGCAATTGAGGTATACCTCGACATTGTCTCATTATAGTTGATGTATCTGCGCTGGTACATCTTGTTGAATTCACGATCTACAGCTGCTGACTTTGAGCGGTTTTCAAACACATTCCTATCGTCGGTGCCCACGGTCTTCATTCTTAAAACCATGTGGTTGTAAACTCTCAAGGTCTTTGTCACCGCATTATACGAATAAGGTGTAACGACCATGTTCTGCCCTCTCACATCACGATGGATATAAGGCTCGTCGAGATGTGCCAGCTGTGCCGGATAGAATGCATCCTGTTGATACATCGCGCCATACGTGTAAGGCACATCCTCGGGATCGATACTTCTCGGGAAATCGCCTTTCGATGGAGCTATCTCAACATTCTGATACTCAACATACTGTGAATCGATGACTTCCACATCCATCAAGGCATTGTCGCCGATGACAGCTGGAATCACCACACTCGGCATGTTAGGCTCACCAGCCTGTGCCAAGTTGAACATCTTCTTGCTTGTAATGACGATTTCATCACCGTTTGGTGTCGTCACTGTGTTTGTGTTGAATCCATTGACATTGAGTTCAACCACGATCTCTTTATCTGTTGATGTAACAAGCTGCGCGTTCCAACCTTGTGCAAACGACAACTGCATGAACATCAAGCTGATAGCTACTAATAACAGTTTTTTCATAGTAAATAATTTTTTGCAAAGATAATAAAAAAAAGGACGCCGTAACCGACGTCCTTCATATTTTTCAAAAAATCAGTTATTTGATAACGATTTTCTGGATGTTAGCGTCAACTTTCAGGAAATAAACGCCGCTGTTGAGACCGCTCACGTTGATTTGTGCGCTGCCCTCAACGTTGCCGCTCATCACCACCTGACCGACGCTGTTAATCATCTGATACTCAACGTTGCCGTTTGTCATGATATACAGGATTTCGTGTGCCGGGTTAGGATATACGCTCACGCTGACTTCCTGAGCCTCATCAACACCGTCGAATGATGCCTCGATTGTAACATTGACAGGTGTCGACATCTGACCGTTGTTCTTTGCAGCAAACACTGCATACATGTAGATGCCGTCGTGTGGCAAAACATCACCGAAAGTGGTCTGTGTCGTCTCACCGACAACCTCACCGTCACGTTTCACGATATACTTGTCTGCGTCAGCTGATGCTGTCCATGTGAGGTTGACATTGGCACCGTCAACTGCTGCCACAAGATCTGTAGCTGGAGCCAAGAATGTGAACACGTTGGTTGGTGGGAAGATGATGTCGTCAATCCATGCGCAGTCGCTGCCACCGTTCACTGAGCTGTCTTTGTGGTACTCCCACTTGAATGTGTGCTGACCTGCTGTCACAGCCTGTGTATATTGTTCAAAACCTGTCATAGATGTGCCGCACCACTCAGCTTTCTTCTGGTTGTCCATGTAGAAGCGGAGGAAGTCGTAGTTGTTCTCTGATGACACCTTGTACATGAATGTCATATCACCTGCGGCGAGGACTTCAACTGTCAATGTTGCTGAATAGTCTGAATTGCCGATGCCTTCATTGGTTGATTTGGCGCATTTGACTCCCTTTGCACCACCATCAACGATAATCCATGCATTGTTTGTGCTGAATGTCCAGTCACTGCTGAATGAACCTGACTCAAAGTTTTCCATGATGGTGCCGTAGCTCAACACGAAGATGTCTTGGATCTCGAAGAGACCTGTACTGAATGTGTAGGCCACTTCGAATGTTGTACCTGGCTCAACTGTTGCAGCAACAGTGTAATTTGACAACAATGAGAGTGTCTCACCACCACCAACTACTTCATCAACAGTCATTGACTCAGGGTTGAACACCAAATCAGGTGAGCAGCTTGTGAGGTTCAATGTCGCACCGTAGAATGGAGCTGTACCGACATTTGCGAATGTGAATTCCACGTCACTGTCATTAATTGTAAGGCTCTCCACCTGGAGTACTGGAGCATGAAGCTGGACCATCATTTTTCCGGTCCAAACATTTGTTCCGTCAGTGATGGTGACATCAATCTGCTCTATTGTTTCATCTGGCACATCGTTTGCAACTGTAAACTGGAAGCCATCCACTGTCAAGACCTGATCAGGATTGATTGTGGCGATTGTGCCTTCAGCTGAAGTGATGTCTATATATTCGCTTACTGTTGAAAGTGTGGCGGTGATGTTGTTTGCAACCTCAACACCGACATTCTTGAAATTGACAGACATGTCGACAGTCTCGCCATAGTTAGCCTGAGGGACATTCATCTCGTAGCCGTTCACTGTCAGATATGCGCCTTCTGCAGGAACCACTTCGATAGAGCCCATATAAGTCTCTTTGTTATAGCCGACGATAACGAGTTCGGCATCGCCAACATTCGACAAAGCCGGGAACTGCATTGTGCACTGACCGTTGATAACTCTCTGTGATGCGATGATCTCGCCGTCCATTGATAATGTTGCGATAGCGTAGTCTGCATCAACTGTGAGTTCGAGTTCTGTCATGCCGAGCATCAACACTGAAGGTGATGCTGTGACGTTCATAGCTGTCGGGATGTCGGTGCGGATCAATGATGACGGGTCACCGAAGAGAAGCCATGTGTTGAATGTCTGGTATGAATCGCCTGGAGCCATATCGCGGACATACATACTGCCGTTCAATGAAGCGCCGCCGATGGTGTGGTTGAACTGGTCAGCGCTATGCCATCCTGTCAAGATGTCAACCATCTCGTCCTGACCGTACATTGGAGGAACCCAAGGCTGTGAAACGTATGAGAACATACCTGCTACAGCACCTGTAGGAGCACCTGTTGCATTGTTCTTTGCGCGGAGCCATGATTCTGCGAAACATGTCGGGTGGTCGAACTCACCGTTCGAGCAAGCCACAGACCAGACCACAGGAAGCATGCCGTCGTTTGTCAATGCAGAGACATTGCTGACGCTGTAGTTTGCCACGCCCCAGCTGTCCCAGCTACCGTGGTTGCAGTAGTTGATGATGCTGATACCCTGGTTGGTGGTACCGCTGATAGTCGCGACGCTTGCGTCACCGCCGCTACCGCCGTGGTGCTCTGTAACCTGTGCGTATGTGTAGTGCAACAGGGTGTCACGGATATAGTCGATATGCTGATAGTCGTCCTCATTATAGTGGCCGGTACCTGCGCCATAATAACCGATACCCATACCTTTGTTAACCCATGCTGCACCAGCCTGGATATCACGTTCGTAGTAAATGGTCTTGCTCACCTGCAAATCAGCGTCAGCGGCATTTGCCACTGAGAAACGGCCGACCAAAACCTCCAGATAGTCATCATTGCCTTCAAGTTTTCCAAGATAGTTGTCTGAATAGCAAGTACCACCTGAGCCATAACCACCATTCTTTGGAGTGATGTCGTTGAACTCACCGACCAAGAGGAGGAACTCAAGGTTATGTGATGGGTCGTTATAGAAACTGCTGACATAACTCTTGATGTTTTCAATGTTGTTGCCACCAGCTGTTGTCAAGCTCACCAGAGTGGTAGGACGGCCTGATTTGTTCTTCCACTCCACCAATGGTTGAAGATTGCTCATGTAAGCGTCTGTGCAGATGATAAGCATCTCGCCGAAGTCCTCGTCGAAGGTGTATCTGGCGCCAGTCTCACCGAAGTTGATGAAACGACGGTCGTACTGAGCCTTCTGTTCCGGATCGACCTTGATTGTGTTGCTTCTGCGTGCAACCTTCTGGTTCTCACCGTTGTCGCTGACCTTGGTCATGACAATTGTCATGTTGGTGTAAACACGCAATGTCTTTGTCACAGGGTTGTATGCGAATGGGCGAACCAAGATGTTCTGTCCACGGAAGTCTCTCATGATGTAAGGAGCGTCAAGTGTAGCCTGTGTTGCCGGCCAAAAAGCGTCCTGCTGGTACATTGCACCGTATGTGTAATCCACATCTTCAGGATTGATCTGACGGCTGAAGTTACCCTTTGAAGGAGCCACCTCAACATTCTCATAGTCAACGTAGTTTGAATTGACGACAGCGACCTCCATCTCTGCCATGTCGCCGATAATCACTGACACGACATCGTATGGGAGCTGTGGTGCTCCGGCATCAAGCTCGGTAGCCATCTTGTCGACGCTCACCATAACCTGCTTGCCGTTAGGAGTTGTCACATTCTGTGTGTAGAAACCGTCGAGGTTTACCTCAACAACGATTTCGTTTTCTGTCGAAGAAACCAAAGTTTTCTTCATTGCTTTTGGGGAATCACTTGTGATTCCATGCCATTCCTGTGCGAATCCCATAAATGAGAACAACAGGAACAAAGCTGTTAGTAATGATGTTTTTCTCATGTTTTATTAAATGGTTTTTAATAATTAATAATCAATTTTACACCTTGTGTATATTAATAATTCGCAAAAGTACAAAAAAAAAGGATGCCGTGAGCCGACATCCTTAATTTTTTTTGAAAAAATCTTTACTTCACAGTGACTTTTCTTACGATAACATCACCGTCAGCAATGATTCTCAAGAAGTAAACACCGTTCAGTGCTTCGACGTTGAGTGTTGTAGCGCCGTTAGCGCTGCCGCTCATGACAACCTGACCAATGCTGTTGATGATCTGATAATCATAGCTATTGGCGTCTGTAACGATATTCAACACACCGTTTGCCGGGTTTGGATATACGCTCACATTGATTTCTTGAGCGTCGATGACACCGTCAAATTCAGCTTCTACAATGATCATGACAGGTGTTGACATCTGACCTTCGTTCTTTGCTGCATACACCGCGTATTTGTACACGCCGTCGTGTGGAAGGACATCGTCGAATGATGTGCCCATTGTTTCACCAACTGTCTCATCATCACGTTTCACGATGTACTTGTCAGCGTCAGCTGATGCGTTCCATCTGAGGGCCACGTTGGCGCCTTCAACTTGAGCATCAAGGTCTGTAACAGGATCGATGAATGTAATCACATTGACAATCGGGAATACGATTTCGTCGATATAGATGCAGTCGTCATTGCTGTTCACTGAACTGTCTTTGTGGTACTCCCACTTGAATGTGTGCTGACCCACTGTCACAGCCTGTGTGAATTGTGTCCAGTCGATAACGCCTGAAGCTCCGTTAGAACCATTCATCAGCTGGTTGTCCATGTAGAAGAAGAACTTATCCCAGTTGGTCTCTGATGAAACTTTGTACATGAATGTCATGTCACCAGGGGCGAGAACTTCAGCTGTTAATGTCATTGAGTAATCTGAGCTTGAGATACCCTCGTTCATTGATTTGGCGCATTTTGTTCCTTTAGTGCCGCCATCAACGATTGTCCATGCGTTGTTGGTGCTGAATGACCATTCTGAACCGAATGAGCCTGACTCGAAGTCTTCGCAGATAGCCTGGTATGTGATGTTGAACATACCTTCTTCAACGAAGAGGCCTGTCACGAAATTGTAAGCCACATCGAATGATGTTGCCGGAGCAACGCTCGAGGCCACAGTATATGATGATGACAATGCAAGTGTCTGACCTGGTTCAACCACCTCGTCGACTGTCATTGTTGCCGGTTCAAACACGAGGTCTGGTGAGCAGCTTGTAATTGTCAATGTGCCGCCATAGAATGGAGCGGTACCACCGTTCTTGAAGTTGAGTGTGACGTCGCTGTCGCTCTTCTCTATTGACTCTGTCATGAGGATTGGAGCGTGGAGTGTGATGGTGATGTTAGCATCCCACACATCGGTGCCGTCTGTCACTGAAAGAAGGAACTGAGCCTTTGTCTTATCTGGAGCATTTTCTGCAACTGCGAACTGGAAACCTTCCATTGTTGCCATCTGGTCAGGAGCCAAGCTTGCAACTGAACCTGTGCCAGCGCCAATTGTGACATATTCGCACTCTGTTGTGAGTGTAGCTGTGATATTGCTTGCAGTCTGTGTACCGACGTTCTTCACTGTGATGTCCATGTTGACTGTCTCACCGTAGTTAGCCTGTGGGACATTCATCTCATAGTTGTCGACAGCAACGTAAGCACCTGTCATTGCTGCTGCTGGAACCTCAGCGACGTATGGCTGACGCTGTGGATGTGTCACAACGATTTTTACTGTACCGCCTGATGTCACAGGAGTGATCGGGATGTCGGCTGTGCCTTCTTCACCGATTTCACCAGCACCGTAGAGGACACCATCCTTTGAGATACCAACGTATGAACCTGGATCAGCTGACACTGTGTAGAAGTCCATTCCGATAGGGAGAGTTGGGAGGTGTGTCACTGTGTTTGCTTCAGGATTTACATGGTATGGGCAGATAGAACCGTCACCGAGGACGTGGTATGACTCCCAGTAGTACTGGTCTGACACACTGCCTTCATAACCGTTTGCGTGTGAATATGCCACAGCAAGGTTACCAACGAATGGAATTGATGAAATGCTGTTGAAATCATCGCGGAATTGTGAGTCATAGCAACCCATTGAAGTCTGTTCGTATGTAGGCATTGCATAGAATGTGGTTGTTGCGCCTACTGCGAAATAGTAATCCTCATACCAGTATGAGCTTGGGCATGAGCCGATGTATGCGTAAGCACCTTTGTTAGGAGCCACGATGAATGTCTCACCGAAGCACTTGCCTGAGATACCCCAGTCAGCAGCCTGGCAGCAGTTACCCATTGCCAAGAAGTACTTGTCTTGGTTTGTCAATGAGTTGATGTCGCTGTTGGTGAATTGTGGGTCTGACCAGCTGGTGTTGCTGCCGTGAGCGGTGTAGTTCACGAAGTTAACACCAAGGTTCAATGGCTGATAGCAACCTGTATAAGGCTGTTCGAGCCAGTTGTAAACATTGTTGAAACCGTGTTCTGTATTATAGTAGTAGTTCATTGCATACTGGATGGTAGGTTTTCCATCTTTCGGGTTCCATGACGGGTCCCAACCTGCAATGAGAAGGACGTCGCTCAGATATGATGGATCTGGCATGGTGTACTGCTCATACATCAAAGATTTGTCGCGGACGATTTCGAATTCAGCAACTGTCTCGCATGTGAAACGGCTGTGGTACATATCTGCGAAGTAGTCGCTAGCACCGCCAGAAACCGCATAGTAATAAAGGTCTGTCACGCAGTGTGATGCAGAACCAGTCTGTGATGCAGGAACTTGACCGTTGTCACCAACGATGATTAGGAATGTAGGAGCCTGACCTTCAGCAACACCTTCATTATATTTGTTGGTGATGAAAGTCTTGATAGCTGATGCTGATGTACCAATCTCGTCTGTGTAGTTGACATCCATGACGAAACCTTTTTCTGTCTTCCATGTGAGCCATGGTTCCATAGCGGCTTCGAACATACGGTTGGCGACGACCAAAACCTTTACTGGCACTGCCCAGAGGTCCGGGTGCTCATCGTAGATGTCCATGATAGCTCTGTCGTTGAACAAAGCTGCGTAAGCTGTTCTGAAGTAAGGGCTATATGTGTTGACCAATGTCTTCTCTGTGAGAGCGAGGTCAGCGTCCTCAAATGTCACCTCAAGTTCGATGTCATTGTAAACACGGATGGTGTTTGCTGAAGGATTGTATCTCACTGCGTTGAGCTGGAGAGCGCCAATCTGGATACCACGCATTGTTCCCATCACGGTAACCATAGCGAGTGGGAGCTCCTCGTTGTAACCTCTAGCTGCGTATGCTGCCTCGTTGTAGACGAACTTAGGATCTTTTTCGCTCTTGCTCACTGAAGCCTGCTGAGGATAGATTCTCTCAATGCCATAGTCAGCGAGATTGTACTCTTTCACTGTGTAGTTCTTAACTGTAACAACCGGATTTGCTCCGAATGGGACAGCGATAAGCTCACGATTAACAGGGACCTGTGGCTCACCGATGTTACCACCAGCGACCGAATTGCCCATTGTGATGATAGAGAAATTACCTCTCTCTGTTGAAACCTGCTCGCTCTCAATGCTGTTGAATGAGAATGATGCAGTAAAACCGCTCATTGACACGTTCTGTGCCTCAGGAGCTCTTGTTCCCTTAGGGGCAAGATCGATACGACCTTGTGCAAAAGCCTGGAAGCCAAACATAATGACTACCAATGCCATTGCGAGTTTTCTGAGTTGATTTTTTTTCATGTTTTTAAAATTAAATTTGTTAATTTTTTCTTTCTTAATATTTTCTTTCGGATTAAGTTTAAATTTTACAAGCTACAAAATTACACATTATTTTTTAATTGGCGTTCTTTTTTCTAAACTTTTTTCAAAAAAACGTCATTTCCTTAATGTTTTCTCATATTCTTTTTTCGAATTCAAGACCTCGGCAGCCTTCTGAATCATCTTGTCGTCACCTGCCACGACCTGGTAGAATTTGTCTATATTCCAAACGTCCTGGGCTATCATCCCTTTGATTCTCAACTTTATCCACTTCTCCGAGCGCTCAAACTGCTCGTCATTCCATGTCACGCCTTTGCTCTCCGCAATTTTCTTAAACTCCCCTATCATGGCATCGTCGACCTCGAAATTCTTGTTATATTTCTCAAATTTCGGATAATCCTTATTGATATTGTCCCTGTTAGCCAAAACATAGTCGATACAATAGCTGTTGAACACGTTTTTCCTCACCAAATCGGTGAAAAGCTTGGTGGTATTAGTAGTGTCGACCGGCATGAAAATGTCGGGCATGATACCTCCGCCGCCATACACCGTCCTGCCACTGTTGAGTGTGTAATACTTCAGTGAATCAGGGAATTGTATGCTGTCGGCATGGTAATACTCGCCATGTTCCAGACGTTTCGTCATCTCCTTGAAATAGTCTTCCGAGCCCTTCTCGTAGGAACGCTGGATGCAACGTCCTGTCGGGGTGTAGTAACGTGCCGTGGTGAGTCGTATCTGTGCTCCGTCAGGAAGGTTGAACGGTCTCTGCACCAGTCCCTTGCCGAACGAACGGCGACCGATGAGCACACCCCTATCCCAGTCTTGGATGGCTCCCGACACGATCTCGCTTGCCGAAGCGCTGCCCTCGTCAATCAAGACCACAAGCCTGCCATCGCGGAAGTCACCGTTTCTGTCGGTGTTCAGAATCTGCTTCGGACTCTTCAAACCCTCGGTAAACACTACGGTTTTATCGCTTCCAAGGAACTCGTTGCCCATACCGAATGCCGTCTGCAGATAGCCGCCGCCGTTGCCTCTCAAATCGAAAATCAGCGACTGCATACCTTGTTTCTTCAGGTCGGCCAGCGCAGCCTCAAACTCCTCCACCGACTCTTTGGCGAACCTGTCAAGTTTTATATACCCTATTTTCTTGTCAACCATGAAATATGAGTTGATGCTTTTCAACGGTATTTTATCTCTAACAACTTCAAATTCAATGAGTTCGGCATCGTCTCCACGCTGGATGCCGAGCACCACCTTCGAGCCTTTCTTGCCACGCAGATGACTGGTGACATATTCGGTGTTTATCTTTTTTCCAAATGCATCTTCTCCGTCGATGGTCACGATACGGTCGCCCGCCATGATACCGACTTTCTCCGACGGGCCGCCAGGCACGGCGGAGACGACAAGGATGGTGTCTCTTAAAATCTGATATGTCACGCCTATGCCTTCGAAACTGCCTTCAAGCTCCTCATTGGCCTTCTGGACATCCTTTGCGGCGATATAGGCACTGTGCGGGTCGAGACTCTTCAACATCGCTATGACGGCCTCTTCTGTCAGCTTCGGCATGTCAACAGTGTCAACATAGAAATTCTCGATGAGATACATCGTGGTGGCAAGCTTCTGCGATGTCTCGGCCTGCTTCACATTTTTATTCTGTGCAAATGCTATTGCACTGATACTCAATAATATAACTAATACTAACCTTTTCATCTTATACTTATTTTGTAAGGACGCGGCGCGCCACGTCCCTACGATCTGACAATGTCAAACGAATTATCTTCATTTATCTTTATGATCGTCGACGCCTTCGGCTTCACGATGACATCATGATAGAGACTCACCACGTAGTCGGCGGCGTTTTTCATCTGCTCGGAGATGTCGATATAGTTTGCCGGTGACGGCTCGCCACTCAGATTCGCCGATGTGGATGTTATCGGGTGTCCGAGACGTTTGATAACCTCTTTGCAGAACTCATTGGTGGTGACACGCACACATACGCTACCGTCGGCAGAGAGGTTTTTCGCCAGCCCCTTCGACTCTTTGTATATGATACTCAACGGGTTAAGTGCTGACTTTATCAGGTCGGCAGCTATAGGCGACGGGTTGACGACATAGTCTCTCAATCGTTCCACCGTATCGACCAAAATAATCAATCCCTTGCCTGCGGGACGGTTTTTTATCTTGAAAATCTTGTCGACAGCCTTTGCATTAGTGGCGTCGCAGCCTATTCCCCAGATGGTGTCGGTCGGATAAATGAAGACCTTGCCTTCATGAAGCATCTTCACACAATAATCGACTTCTTGTTCAAAAGTATTCATAACCTATCTGTAAGTTCTTTAATATCAATGAAATACGCACAGTTAAAATGTTCTTTCGGGCATTCCTTGAAGCCATGCAATCCACAAGGACGGCATTTCAGGTTACGGTTCTCCTCCACCACCACCGAGTCGTCCGATAGCGGACCGAAGCCGAAGTCGGACACCGTAGAGCAGTATATGGCCGTTGTCGGAGCATTTTGGGAGCTTGCGAGGTGCATCGGCGACGAGTCGTTGACGTAGTTCATCTTCGCGTCGCGCATCAATGCCGCTGACTCCAAGAGATTCAGCTGTCCGGCGAGACTCTCAATCTGTTTGTCCGGCACGTTGGCGATGATACGGTCACAAAGAGCGATATCGTCTTTCCCGCCAAGGAGATAAACCTTCAAATCATTTGGTACCAGCCTTAAAAACTGAACCCAAAGGTCCTCGGGAAACTGTTTGGTAAACCATAGCGAGCATGGCGCCACGCAGATGTATTTGTCTGTTTTATAATGCTTCACCTTTTCAAATACCTCCTCACTCGGATATAACGCCGGCCGCACCGGTTTATTGTCTGTGATATGCTCTATCAGCTTCTGGTTGCGGTCAACCTCATGAACGCCCTTCACCCCTATCACGTGTTTCACCTTGTGTGTGAAGAACAAGCTGAACGGGTTCTTATTGAAACCCGAGGTCTCCTTTGCCTTGCCGAAAGCTGTGATGAAACCTGTAGCAGCATAACGTTGTATATTGACAATCAGGTCATAGCGCTGACGGCGTATCTGGCGCCAAATCGAGAAGAGGTTTCTGTATTTGTGTTTTTTCTTGTCCCACGAAAACACCTTATTTATATAAGGATGGTCCGCAAAAAGGCTCTCATACCCTTTCTTTATCATCATATCTATCTGACTGTCAGGGAAATACACATGTAGTTTCTCCGCCACAGCTGTCGCCAGAATCACATCGCCTATGGATGCCGTCTGTATAACAAGAAATTTCTTCATAAGAATCAAAACAAACTACAAAAATACTAAATATTTTTGAAACCACAACATTTTTTCGTCATTTCGAGCGAAACGAAGTGGAGTCGAGACCCGAGCAAAGCGAGAGCTTTCACCTTTGGTGAAAAAATCTCCACCAATTGTATGAGATTTCTCCATTCCGTTCCATTTCATTGCACTCCAGTCGAAATGACGAATTGGTTTACGTCATTTCGAGCGTAACGAAGTGGAGTCGAGAAATCTCCACCAATTGTATGAGATTTCTCCATTCCGTTCCATTTCATTGCACTCCAGTCGAAATGACGAATTAAAATGAAGGAGATTTTTCCATTTCGCTACATTTCATTCCGCTTCAGTCGAAATGACGGTGAGCGATTGATTTTTTTTGTATTTTTGCAAAAAAATTTTCACACAAACTATGTGGTTGATTATTATGGCATTAGCAATAGGTGCGGTTTACGCTTCACTGCTGTATCTGTTTTCGAAGAAATACAGCAAGGGACTCACCGTTTTGCTTTTCGCTTTAAGGACAATTGTCGTCGCCACAGTGGTGATGTTATTCATAAACCCATATATCAAACAGAAAATCAACAAGATAGAGAAACCTATCATCGTTTTTGCCCAAGACAATTCCGAGTCAATGGTGGAATATCCGCAAAGCGTCGATTCTGTGAAAAACGCATTAGAAAAGCATTATAGCGTTGATTATCATGGGTTTGGTGACCAATACACCAATATTTCAGAGGCATTAAACACCATAGCACGCCAGTATTACAAACGTAACGTAGGTGCAGTCGTTTTGCTCTCTGACGGCATTGTAAATCAAGGTGTTAACCCGGAATTGACGATTGAAAACTATCCATTCCCGATATTTTCCGTGACCCTTGGCGACACCGTTGCCCACCCTTCGATGACCATCAAGGACGTGAAATGCAACAAGACGGTGCAGGCTAACATGATGTTTCCGCTTCGTGTGACCGCCAACGCATTGAATAACAAGGGCAAAGACATGAATATCATGGTGAAGATGGATGGTGTCGAAGTGGAAAACATCACTATCCCGGTGACCTCGAACCGATTCTCGAAAACCTTTGATTTCAATATTGATTCCGGCAATGAAGGCGTTAAAAATATCGCGATATTTTTAACGCCGGTAGAGACGATGTGCACATCGTCTCAACAAACGGAATCATCGCGTCGCGTATTCATCACCGTGACCGACAAAAAATATCGTGTCCTGTGCATCGCCCGTGCGCCGCATCCCGACATCGCCGCAATAAAATCGGCATTGGATGACCATTTTGAATTCGAAACACGGTATTATGACGGGATATTGAATGATGACGATGTGGCGACGCGATTAATCACGTCTCTACAAGGAATTGATTTGGTAATTCTGCATCAAGTTTCGTTGAAAATGCCTACACCAACATTGTGTATCATCGGTGCGAATACCGATTACGATGCATTCAACAAATCACAGGATATCGTGACAATAAAACGTGGCGCGGCAAACACCAACCTCGACGTGAAAGCCAGGTTTAACAATGCTTTCGGACTATTTACCATCAATTCCGACATCAAAAACGAGATACAGTCGTACCCGCCGCTATCGCTGCCACATTCCGATATCACGTTAAGCGGCCGCCATGATGTGCTATTCAACATGAATGTGATGGATGTGGAGACGCCTCTCCCTCTGTTGGTGTTTGCCAATGACAACGACGGCAAAAAACAGGCGTTCCTCTTCGGCACTGGCTGCTGGCGCTGGAAACTGTACGAATATTTCCA
>CADAFC010000010.1 GCA_902787095.1 uncultured Bacteroidia bacterium | reverse complement strand
GCGGAAGGCAACTACGTCAATGTGTATTATGACAATAAAGGTGGAATAAGCACTTTCGTGTTGAGAAACAAGATTCAGTCCATTGAAGACGCTTTTGCAGGCACACCGCTAATGCGCTGCCATCGGACTTATATTGTTAACTCCAACAATATCAAGCTGATACGCAACGAAGAAGACGGTTATTTCATCGACTTCAACCAGACAGGACTTGAAGCGGTGCCGGTTTCTAACACTTATAGGGAAAAAATTGTAAAAAGATTCACGGAATTATAATATTTTTGTTGTTTCATTGTTTTAACTATACCTAATTAATATAGTATATGAGCTTAATGAGTATTTTATTAGACGCAGCGGTGGTTGAGACTGCCGTTGAACCGACAGAAATCAGGATGTCGTTATGGGAAATGACCGTCAATGGCGGTTGGATCATGCTTGTTTTAGGCATATTCTCATTGATAGCGGTGTATATCTTCATTGAGAGATTCATCACCATCAACAGGGCTGCCAAGAGTGATGACAGCTTCATGGAAGCGATACGTAACTCCATGAAACAAGGCGACTTAGCTGGGGCCAAAGAGCTTTGCAAGCATACCGACAGTCCGCTTTCGCGAATGATTGAGAAAGGCATCTCGCGTATCGGAAAGCCTTTGAGCGACATTCAGACAGCGGTGGAAAACGTTGGTAATCTTGAAGTTAGCAGTCTTGAGAAAGGCGTGGCATTACTCTCCATGATAGCAGGAGCCGGCCCAATGTTAGGCTTCCTTGGCACCGTCATCGGCATGATACGTGCATTCTACCAGATGTCGATGGCAGGCAACAACCTTGAAATTGCCACTCTTTCAGGAGGTATCTACCAAGCCATGGTGACCACGGTGGGAGGTCTCATCGTAGGTATCATCGCCTTTATTTTCTATAATATCCTTGTCTCACAGATTGACAAGGTGGTTAACATGCTCGAGTCAAAGAGCATTGAGTTTATGGATGTTTTGAACGAACCAGCTAAGTAGCCATGGCACTGAAACGTAGAAATCAGAGAAAGGTGGAGTTTAACATGTCGTCGATGTCCGACCTCGTGTTTCTGCTCCTCATCTTCTTCATGCTGACGTCGACGCTGATAGCTCCAAACGCCATCAAGTTGTTGTTGCCGCAGAGCAACAGCCGCACCATGGCGAAGCAGAACGTCACTGTGTATATCAACGAGAACAACGACTACTACGTCGGAGAGCGTCAAGTCGATGAGAATCAATTACAATCGGAGATTCTGGTGGAGCTTAACAGGTCACATGGCGGCGAAGATGGCACCGTAGTGGTACGTTCCGACAAGAATGTGCCGGTGCAGTATGTGGTCAACGTGATTGACGCGGTCAACAACATCAACAACGAGACGCATCAGAACCATAAGGTTTTGCTGGCAACATCACCAAAGAAATGACGAGAGAAAACAGAAATAGGACTATCGCTATAGGTGTCACGGTGGCGGTACACGCCCTCGTGGTGGTACTGCTTGTCATCATGGCATTGACGACACCATTGCCGTTGCCTGGCGAGGCTGGCGTTGAGGTCAACCTCGGCATGTACAACGAAGGTGTAGGCAACCAGCAGCAGCCCAAGCCCACTCCTGTGGTTGAGGCGCAAAAGCCACAGCCGCAGCAGGTGAAAGAGGAGATGGTGACACAGGACACCGAGGAGGCGCCAGCAATAGAGGAGCCCAAGCCGAAAATAAAAGAGGAGCCCAAGGTCAACGAGCGTGCGCTGTTCAAGCCCGTCAACACGCCGAAGGAGCAGTCGTCATCGGAAGGCGTCACTGGCAATCCAGGCGACCAGGGCAACCCTAACGGCGGACAGGACATCGCCAACTACGAGGGACAAGGCGGCGCCGGCGGAGGCCCGTCGTTCGACCTCGGCGGACGTGGCGCGAAGAGGCTGCCACACCCAAGCAAAGACGGCGTGACAGAAGAAGGCACCATAGTGATAGACATCTGGGTGGACAGAGACGGTCGCGTGCAGAACGCCAAGATAGGCAAAGGCACCACCATCACCAACACACGGATGCGACAAGAAGCGGTAAACGCTGCGAAAAAATCGGTGTTCGCACCCGACAAAGACGCGGCAGAACTGCAAAAAGGAACGATAACATACTATTATACATTAAGACAATGAACTACGCTGAGACAACAAACTGGATGTTCAACAAGTTCCCGATGTACCAGAAGATTGGGGCGAAGGCTTACAAGCCAGACCTCGGCAACATCGTGGAACTGCTTGCTTTTCTTGGCAATCCAGAGAAGAAGTTCAAGACAGTACACGTGGCAGGCACCAACGGCAAAGGCACAGTGTCGCATACCCTGGCATCGATTTTTCAGGAATGCGGCTATAAGACAGGACTCTACACCTCCCCTCACCTGCTCGACTTCCGTGAGAGAATACGTGTGAATGGCAAAATGATTGACGAACAGAGCGTTATCGACTTCATCGGTAACAACAAAGCCAAGTTCGAGGAGATGCAGCTGTCGTTTTTCGAGATGGCTACAGGCATGGCATTCGACTATTTCGCAAAAGAAAAAGTGGATATCGCCATCATCGAGGTGGGTCTCGGCGGCAGACTGGACTCCACCAATGTGATAATGCCGGAACTCAGCGTGATTACAAATATCTCGTTGGACCACGTTAATATGCTGGGCAACACATTGGAGGAGATAGCCGGGGAAAAAGCAGGCATCATCAAGCCAAACACACCAGTGGTCATAGGCGAGACACAGTCGGAGACAAAAGACGTGTTCATCAAGAAAGCGCAGGAATGCAACGCCCCAATATACTTCGCCGACCAGATCGTCGACTGCGACAAGATTCATGTGGAATCGCTTGATTATCAGAAGTTTGACATCTGGAAAAACAACGAGCTTTATATCGAAGCCGTTGAGTTCCCGCTTTTAGGTTATTATCAGAAGAAGAACCTCGCCACGGTGATCTGCGCCGTCGAGATTCTGAAAGAGAAGTTCAATATCGACAAAAAAGACATCATCAACGGACTTGAGTTCGTGGTGAAAAACACCAATTTGATGGGCAGATGGCAGGTCTTAAGCCGTCAGCCGCTGGTGATAGCCGACACCGGCCATAACGTGGGCGGCGTGAAAGAGATAACGATGCAGCTTAGTGACATGGTTTTCAGGAAGTTACACTTCGTTTTAGGCTGTGTCAACGACAAAGACATCGACGGAATTTTGAATTTGTTGCCCCAATATGCAGAGTATTATTTCTGCAAGGCCGACATACCACGCGGATTAGATGCTAACATATTGGCAGACAAGGCGTTACAGGTCGGATTGAGAGGCAACGTATATGAATCTGTGCAGCAAGCATACCAATCGGCACTCAACAACGCCCATTTCGATGACGTGGTGTTTATTGGAGGAAGTAATTTCACTGTGGCAGAGGTGATATGAGAATTGTTAGAATCATATTGTTTTCGTTAATGGCATTATTCTTAAGTGGCTGTGCCATAAAGGATTACGTTCCTAAAAACGAAGCAGTACTGACTAACAATTACATAGAGTTCAAACCCGAGAAGTATAACATTTCAAGGTCTGACATCCAAAACAACATTGTCCAAAAGCCAAACAAAAGCTTCATGGGATGGATGCCACGAGTTTGGCTGTATTACAAGACCATCGACAAGACCGACAAGGGATTTTACCGCTGGATCAACAAAAACATCGCCAGAGAGCCTGTGTATGTCAATGACAAAAACATGGCTGAATCGAAGCGTCTCATCGAGAAATATCTTAACAACACAGGATATTTCAAGTCGAAAGTGGCACCTGAGAAGACGGTTGCCGAAGGTCTCGCCAAGGTGGATTACGTTATCCATCCGTCGAAGCCGTATTATATACGAAATATCGACTACAAAATCGGCGACAGTGCTATCGCCAGGGAAATCAGGAAGATACAAGACGATTTGCCAGTGAAGGAAGGTGATATATACAACGCCTACACCATGGACAAGCAGCGTGACCTCATCACGACACATCTGCGTGACAACGGCTATTTCATGTTCACCAGAGAGTATATCATATACGAGGTAGACACCAACCTGATGCAGAACAAAGCCGACGTGACGATGCGCATCGACGGCGAGAAACACGACAAATACGAGATTGAGGAAGTCTTCATCTACCCTGATTTAAAGATGGGTGATACAGGTCCTTATGATACGGTAACACGCACGTTTTCGTTAAGTAAGAGAGGTCCGGAATATGATTTCAACTTCATATACAGCAAAAATCCCAAGATGCACCTGAAGACCTTTGATCAGGTGATACAGACACGTCCGGGAGAGCTGTTCAGCCAGAAAAAAATAAGCCAGACGTACAGGGCGCTCGGAAGTTTGAAGATATACAGCATCAGCAACATATACATCGACACGCTCCCTGGCGGCAACGACTCGGTGAAACCGTTAAAATGCGACATCACTTTACAGAAAGGCAAGCTGAACTATTACAACATACAGCTTGAAGGCAACAACTCTGGCGGCGACCTGGGCGCATTGGGAAGCATCTCATACCGAAACAACAATATTTTCAGGGGTTCAGAGGTGCTAAGGATAACGCTCCGAGGAGGTTTTCAGGCACAACGCGTGGAAGATTACATCATCTCGGAAGGGCTGTTCAACACCAAGGAATTAGGCATAGACGTGAGCATATTGTTTCCACGATTCCTCTCCCCCATCAAGCTGAACCGGTTTGTGATAGAATACCAACCCAAGACCGTCCTCTCGACAGGTTACAACATGCAGGTAAGACCTTTGTACACAAGATACATCGGCATGGCATCGTTCGGTTATAACTGGAAAACGACATCTACGATAGAGCATATTCTGACACCCATCAACTTAAACATTGTGAAGGTTTTGCCAGATGAATTGTTCGCATTTTTGCTGGAATTTGAGACCAACCAGCGTATCAAGGAGCAGTATACCGACCACTTGATTTTCGGTTTGAACTATTCGTTTATCTTCAACAACCAGAATATCAAGAAGAAAGACAACGACTTCTTTTATTTAAAATTCGACATCGAGACGTCAGGAAACCTGCTGTCGTTGTTCAACAACACGTCGCTCATCACCGAAAAAGACAGCTATCATGAGATTATGGGCATACGTTACGCCCAGTTCTTCAAGTATCAGTTTGATTTCAGGTTTTACCATTATTTCACCAGCAAAAACACCTTGGCGATGCGTTTCGTGTACGGACAAGGCATCGCATACGGCAATTCCACCGGTCTGCCGTTTGAAAGGAGTTTCTACGCAGGCGGCACCAATGGCATGCGCGGATGGCGTTTCAGGAGCTTGGGACCTGGTGAGTTCAAGAACGAATACAACTACGACATCGAGCATATCGGTGATTTGCAGCTGGAGACGAACATCGAATACCGTTTTCCTATATATTCTGTGTTAAAAGGCGCATTGTTCTGCGATATGGGTAACATCTGGACGTTGAACGACGATGATGCTTTCCCGGGAGGACAGTTCAAATTCGACAAATTCTACAAGCAGATAGCTGTCGACGCTGGCTTGGGCCTACGTTTTGACTTTTCATTCTTCCTTATCCGACTTGATATCGCGGCACCTCTGTGCGACCCGGCATACGACGAGGGTTCTCGCTGGAGGGTCAGCAAGTTGCAGTGGCGTAACCTGGTGTGGAACTTCGGTATTGGATACCCATTCTAACATGGAACGGCAGTCGTTATATCAGCTCTTGACAAGGTCGTTCGGCTTTGTCCCGACGGAGGGTCAGCGCACGGTGTTGTACCATCTGGCAGCGTTTCTGCTCTCCGAAAAGCCCAGTCCCACTTACCTTTTACAAGGATATGCCGGCACTGGCAAGACCACTTTGGTGACCACCTTGGTTAAGACGCTTCCGATGATTGGGATGTGGTACCAGCTGATGGCGCCGACAGGACGAGCCGCGAAGGTACTGAGCGGCTATACGGGGAAGAACGCCTCAACCATACACAGAAAGATATACAGGTTTCAGCAATATGCCGCCGACGGCTCGCTGCGCATGACGAGAGCCGAAAACAAAGCGAAAAACACGCTTTTCATCGTCGACGAATGCTCTATGATAAGCGACGAGAGGTCTAACGGGCGCTCACTGCTCGACGATTTGATAAACTACGTGTTCAGCGGAGATAACTGCAAGCTGCTGCTGATAGGCGACAACGCCCAGCTGCCACCAGTGGGGTTGGAAAACAGTCCCGCCAACGACATCAACGTGCTGAAACACGGGTTCGGGCTCACCGTGGCGGCGTACGAACTCACCGAGGTGATGCGACAGGAAGAGGAGTCGGGAATTCTGTGGAATGCGACGGCGTTGCGCCGCATGGTAGGGACGCACTGCGTGCGTCCTTTATCATCGGACGCATGCAATACGTCCCTACAATTATTTAATGTTAATGGCTTCTCCGACATCCATCGCATTGAACCTCAAGAATTTGAAGAATTATTATGGCAGAAATTCGGCGACAAGACAAGCAACGAGGCTGTGATTATCTGCCGCAGCAACAAACGCGCCAACATGTATAACCAGGCTGTCAGGGCACGTATTTTGCAGGAAGAAGGCGAAATCTCAACCGGCGACAAGCTCATGGTGGTGAAAAACAATTATTTCTGGACCGACGAAGACCAAAAAATCAGCTTCATCGCCAACGGCGACATGATTGAGCTGATGCGCATCAACAACACCGAGGAGATGTACGGCTTCCATTTTGCCGATGTAGAGATACAACTCACTGATTATCAAGAAGAACCAAATCTTTCTGTAAAGATATTACTGGAGACTTTGACCAGCGACTCCCCTGCCCTGACGCAGGAAGAGTCCGACCGACTGTATCATGCCGTTGAAGAGGATTACATGGACATCCCGAACAGACGCGACAGATGTAAGGCGATGCGCCAGAATCCTTATTTCAACGCATTGCAGGTCAAGTTCGGATATGCCCTCACCTGTCATAAGACGCAGGGCGGACAGTGGCCCACAGTATTTCTCGACGCGCCATTTTTTCCTGATGTGGAGACGCACGGCCGTGCGTCTTTACAGGTCAGCGACTTACGCTGGTTTTATACTGCAGTGACTCGTGCTCAAAAACAATTGTACTTCGTTAACTTCGACGACAATTATTTCATGTAATCGTCATTTCGACTGAAGTGAAATGAAATGGAACGAAATGGAGAAATCTCCTTCAAAATAAGATATGTCTTAAATTGAATGAGATTTCTCCACTCCCTTCAGTCGGTCTTAATGACGACTTACTATTTCGTGAATTTGTGATTCTTTCCAGGATAGTATGCCATATCGCCAAGTTCCTCCTCGATTCGCATGAGCTGGTTGTACTTGCAGATACGGTCGGTACGTGAGGCAGAACCTGTCTTGATCTCGCCTGTGTTCAATGCCACTGCGAGGTCGGCGATGGTGGTGTCCTCAGTCTCGCCTGAGCGGTGGCTCATGACAGCTGTGTACTGGTTGCGATATGCTAAGTTGACAGCTGCGATAGTCTCTGTCAGTGAGCCTATCTGGTTGACTTTCACCAAGATAGAGTTGGCGACGTTCTTGTCGATACCCATCTTGAGACGCTCCACGTTGGTAACAAAGAGATCGTCACCCACAAGCTGAATCTTGTTGCCCATGGTGTCGGTCATGAGTTTCCAGCCGTCCCAGTCGTCCTCGGCCATACCGTCTTCGATAGAGATGATAGGATATTTCTTGACCCAGTTGTTCCAGAACTCAACCATGTCTTTCGCGTTGAGCTTCTCACCTGTTGATTTGTGGAGATGGTAGACTTTCTCTTCCGGCAGATAATATTCAGAAGAAGCAGCGTCGAGAGCGATGAACACGTCTTCGCCCGGACGGTAGCCAGCTTTCTCGATAGCTTTGAGAATCACCTCGATGCCTTCGTCGTTTGACTTGAGGTTTGGTGCGAAACCGCCTTCGTCGCCGACGTTTGTCGAATAACCGGCAGCTTTCAACACGTTTTTGAGGTTATGGAAGATCTCCGAGCCCATCTGGATAGCCTGATGGAATGATGTTGCGCCAACTGGCATAATCATAAACTCCTGGAAATCAACGCTATTGTCAGCATGTGAACCACCGTTGAGGATGTTCATCATAGGGATAGGCAATGTGTTTGCGCTGACGCCGCCGATGTAACGGTACAATGGCTGGTCGGTGTAGATGGCACCTGCTTTTGCGCAAGCGAGCGACACGCCGAGGATGGCATTGGCTCCGAAGTTGCCTTTATTCTTTGTGCCGTCGAGCTCAATCATCTTGGCGTCGATGGCGTTCTGGTCTGTAACCTCATAGCCTTCAATGGCTTTAGCAAGTTCGTTGTTCACATGGTCAACGGCTTTGTAAACGCTCTTGCCCATAAATTTGGTCTTGTCACCGTCGCGAAGCTCCACGGCCTCATGGACACCTGTCGATGCGCCTGATGGCACTGCTGCTCTTCCGAGGATGCCGTCTTCGGTGATGACATCAACTTCTACTGTAGGATTGCCGCGAGAATCCAAAATCTGGCGGGCATGAATCTTTTCTATTCTACTCATTTTTCAAAAATTTTAAAACCTAATTAATCAAGCTACAAAAATACAAATAATTTTGGAAATATGAATGTTTTTTAACAAAAGTTTCAAATTTCAGCAACAAATCTAAATAAAATTCAGTGATTTTTTCCTTGACAGGAAATAAAATATACCTTAATTTTGCAGTGTAAAAATGAATTTTATGCAAGTATTAGCAACAAACAGAGTGAATTCAAATGCTACGGCACAAGAGATTTCCAAGCCAAGAAAGGAAGTCATGCCCAAGAATTGTTCATCTTTCAGCAAGTTTAAAAAAGAGTTTTTCAGACGACTAAAACAAAGATATGAGAAGATACAGGTTGATCATTCATGACAGGGTGTTTGACCAGATATCAGAGATTCAAAATTTTATTGCAAGCCTAAACACATACGAAGCAGCCAAAAACTATTCAAAGAAACTGTTTGATGAGATTGAATCATTAAAACATCGTGCTGATGTTATGCAGTTCTCAAGATGGAAGGTCGCAAAAAAATATCACCCGAAAGCCAAAAGACTTATCACCAAGAACCGAAAGTGGAATATAATCTTTCACATTGACGGTAGTTTTGTGGTAATTGACAGCATATTGCCATCCTCTACAATGCGATAAAAAGCTGCGCTCGGAACGACTGGAGAAAGCCCCTGTCATTCCGAGCGCAGCGAGGAATCCGCGTTACTTCTCGCGTTTGTTCAGCAAGTAAGCACCGCCAAGTGCTGTCATGATAAGCAGTCCTGTGCCGAGAGGCGCACTCTCATTCGTCGTCGAGCCGATGTTGCTTGATGGCAGACCGAGACCAAGATCATTGGGGTCGCCCATTCTGTCACCATTACCGCCATCATAGCCGCCGAAGAAGCCGTCACGCTGGGCGCTGGCACTCAACACCATTGTCATTACTAATGCGATTGCGAATAATATCTTTTTCATATTGCGTATTTTTTCTGTTTATTAATATTAATCCCTTTCTTTGCTATCTTACAACTATCTTCTGTGTCTTCTCATTTAATCTGAAAATGTAGACACCTCTGTTCATGCCGTTGATTGTCTCCACGCCATTGATGTCGGTTGTCATCACCTTGCGACCTGTGATGTCGAACACCTGCAGTTCGCCTTCGCCGCTGACCATGATGTCGTTGCCGCTCTGGTATGCGAAGATGTCGCTCTCGGTGTCGATGCCGGCTGCGTTGTAGTTGAGGCGCAGCACGAAGCGGTCGTTACGGTCGTTAGGTGTGCCCACGAATGTGTAGCTGTCTTCAACGAGCATGTCGATGTCGTTGCCTGTGAGCTTGTCGACGAGGTGCATGTAGCTGTACTGGCCGTCAGCCTTGAGGCTGATGGTGTACTGGCCCATTGTCTTCGCCTCGAAGCCCAGGTTGATGACGTCGGTGTTGTCGGGCATGTTGGCTGCTCCAAAATTCTCACCATTATTCATGATGTAGAGCATTGGAATCTCAGCGTTGCGGTGCTCTATCTTGTTCAGACCACGGCCATCTTTGAACTGGACACATGCCACATCATAATAATCTGAGTTCTCAACTTTGAAGCTGATTTGGTCGTTATCGTATTTTGACACACCGCCGTTTCTTGTCTTGGCAATTATCAAATCTTGGCCATCCGCCATTGATATAGCCTGAACAAGGATACCTGTGTTAGGTTTGATTGCTGTTGGCTCAGTAGCGCCACTGTCATAACCAAGCTCCCAGCCGCCTTCAGGTGTGAGTGTGTAGAAGTTGTCTTCAAGATACGTATTCGGGATATCCACACCTTTGTATATATTGTATGAGAACGGGTTTCCGATGAGGTGGAAGCCTGCCAGTTTGCCGGCGTCAGATGTATATGTCAACTTGTATGTCGCATCATCAATGTTGACATCACCCTTGAAATCGATGCCTGAAGCTGTCGAACGATAGAGATAACCGCGACCGTTTTCAAGATTTGTGAAAGGTGCTGTGCCAAGCGTCGTATTTTCTTCACCTCTGTACTCATTCCAATAGTGTGATTTCTCAACGTAGCTGTAAACGTTATGTGTTCCGGTAGCGAATGACGAGATAGCTATTTCGTCAACAGGTGATGAAATTGCGTACCAATTGTTTGTTGCAGCTTTTGCTCCTGTAGAAGCTGTTGTCGTCTTCTTAAATGTAGCTTTCACAGATTTTGAAGTAATTAGCTGACCACCGTCTTCAATGATGAGGTTGGTCTCGTCGCCATTGTTGGCAAGAGTACCTGTTACTGTCATAACAGATCCTGCTTCAATAGTTAGCACATCTGTGTTACTGATGGTAAAGTCGTTAACAGTACAATCACCATTAATAATCATATCTGTTGTGACATAGAGATTACCCAATGCGACATTTCCGCTTGATTTTGTTGTGTAAACCCATTTGATGTATCTGACATTATCATCACTATTGAGAAGGGTGATAGTTTGAGTGTTTCCAAGTGAGGTGTATGTTTCCACATCAGTATATTCAGTGCCATTAGCTGAAACTTGAACTTTGAAAGTACCACCCGAGAAGCTATTGCCTTTTATGTCATAAGATATTGAAACAGGGGCTTCGACAAGTTTTAAAACAAGATACTTGCCAGTTGCATCAAATTTCAAATACGGTGATGCATTATAAGTTCCGGCATTTGTAGTGATACCTGTTGGTATAGCTTCATTGCCTACAAATTCAAACGGCAGCGTGGCATAGTCAGGAACATAATGGGCTTGGGTCACGGTGATAACCTTGTCATCGGCGCCTGTATATGACAGTGTGATGGTAGCTGAACGGTCTGCATCGCCTTCGTTTGCAGTAGTGGTGAAGGTCACAGATTCAGCACCCACAGTAATGTTGCTGATCCAACCGGCACCTGAAGATGCAGTGAGAGTAGCACTTGTTGGGTTGCTAATGGAATAAGCAATGGAACCCGAAGTGGCATCATAAGCCAAATTGATATCGTTGGCGATAATAATGGGGTGAGTAGGACGATTCCATGTATACAGATAGTTGTCAGAAGCTACTTCAGGAGCGTTCTGGTATGTAATAAGAGAACCGTAAATGACAACTTCGTCACCAACCAACAGGTCATCTGCATTTGTGAAAGTAGCTTGATTTAAGCCTGTGCCTTTGTAAACTAACAATTGAGTGGTGGTGCCGCCATCATCAGAAATATAGTAGCGGAAGTTGTTTCCATCACCCACAATGCTTGTGCTGTAGAAGCTTGAAACGATACCTTGGATATAAACATTACCACTAGAGGGTGTGTTTGCAATGGCTTGCGCCACAGTGTAAGGATTGTTTTCAGTGCCAGGGCCATCGGGGTTACCAGTTTGTGATACAATCACATTTTGGGTGATGGTTTCATTGTTGCCATAAGTAAATGTCAATGTAACATTTGCTGTACGGGCAACAGCTGATGGATTAACAGTAGCGTCAAAGTCCACCTCAAAAATCTCATCAGTTTGGTCGTATGTGAAGTTCGAAATCCAGTCGGCATCAGTAGTAGCCGAAACGGTTCCCTCAACATAGTTTACAATTTCACCCATAATACTTCCAGAAGTGGCATCGTAGGCGATTTCCACATCGTCGGCTGAGATTGAAGGATCGGATGCAGAAGTTGGTGTATAAGTGATTTCAATAGAGCTTATGACTGTCGAACCGCCACCAACATACAATAAGAAATAATCGTAACTACCAGATACATCCCATGTCGCACCATTTGTTCCAACGGTTTGGGCGTTTCCAATTTGTGTACCATCTGATGTTGCTGTTAAGGCTGTATTTCCTGCTTTTAATGTCCAAGACCTATCGGTACCTGATGCTTTTGTCATTTTTACAGACGTTATTTTTCCTGGAACAGCAGTTGAGTTGTAAATCCAATAGGCGGTTTTTGATGAATTAAACTGCATTCCAGCATTTTTATAAGCATAAAGCTTGCCTGATACTCCACCATCAGACCAATCATACCAATTATAAGTGTTTGTAAAGTCTTCAATATCATCTTGAGTAATTGTAATTGTTACATAATTGGAAGGTGTTGATGATATTGCGGTGCAGTAATCAGACGAAAGATAATCTGTACCATCGCCAACCGACATTGCTTTAAAATAATAAGTCGTGCCGTTTGTTAATCCAGAGATTTCATTAGGAGAAGTTGCGTTAGTAATTGTTGTAGCGCCTGTAAAAGAGGAATTATCAGCATATTGTACTGTATAACTACTCGCTCCATTAACATTATCCCATGTTAAAGTAACTTTTCCATTGCTTGAAGTAGCGGTAAGGGTTGGTGCATCTAACTGAACCGGACCACTACTAGTAACAACTTTATAGAAATAAGCGATAGAGCCAGTTGTACCAGCATAAGATCTTAAACCACTAGTACCATTTCTGCGCAAATGTCTTGCTGTAGTGGTTTTATTAGCAACAGCGTAGTTTGGCGTACTGACTCCTGTACATGTAGTTCCTATGATAAGGTCGGTATTATCAGCATCACTGCTCGTCATCATAGTGAAAGCATTTGACGTAGGAATCGTCATGTAGTATGTCTTACCATAAATAGGCGTATCTATATATGCCTTAAATGATTGCCCATCCTCAGCCACCACTAATCTATAATAATAGGGTGTATGATCCTCAGGAAGCCCAGTCAAACCCCATCCAGAAGTGTTAGAATAATGGAAGCCTGTTCCATCAATGCCGAGAACATACTGAGCATTCTCATCAATGTTTGCAATTGATGTCAATTGCTCATACGTTGTCTGTCCCCATCCCGCCAGACTCGACGTCATGAAGACCAGCAGCATCAACGCTGCCATCATAAATGTAAATTTTTTCTTCATTTTTTAGTTTTGTTTTAGTTTTGTTATTTGTTTATATTAATTGCCTTACAATTGTCCTGATATTTTACGCCGGAAAGTGCTCCGAAAGCAAAAAAACAACAAAACATGACAACAGAAATTGTCATCTTCTCTCACATTAAAAAATCATCGGAAACAATAATAAATACACAGCATCAGCCGCATACAGGAATGCTATTGTTTTTCTCATGTCTGTTATGTTTTGTTTTGTCGCCGCAAAATTACAAATTTTTTTGAAATATAACATGTTAATTTTTAAAAAATTTAGTAACAAATCATTGTTAAAACTTTTTAAGATTTGTTTCACTATTTTGACACCTTATGTTAAAAAATGTTAAAATTGAAAAAGCACAAAACTTTTGCTATATTTTTGCAAAAAAATTCTAATCAGCTTAAATTCTTTTTATTCATTAACTGACAAAACCATGACAAAGAAATATACATTCATTCCAGAGATCAGCACCGAATTAAATAATTTGTCAAAAACCGAATTGCGGTTCAGTTTCAAAAGCAGGCTAAGTTTTATTATAATATTGAAGTCAACACTATAAAATAAACGAGAATCTAAAGAGTCCTTGATAAATCCGGTGTTCTCTCATCCCGATTCTCGTTATATCTTATCACCATTTGGTGAAATTGACATTGCAAATATATAAAGAATTTTTCAATACGCGACTATTTTTTCAAAAAAAAGTGGAGACGTCCAAACGTCCCCACAAATATCTAACGTCTAAAGACTAAAGACTAACGACTTATTCAGCCTTAGGTGCTTCTGCTACAGGAGCCTCTTCAGCTTTAGGAGCCTCTGCTGCTTTCTTTTTGCCGCCACGACGTGTTGTCTTGGTAGCTTTGGCAGCTTTCTTGCCGTTGGTGTAGATGTCGTTATAGTCAACGAGCTCCATCATGCACATGTCGGCGTTGTCACCGGCGCGGAGACCGAGCTTGATGATACGTGTGTAGCCACCCGGACGGTTAGCGACCTTCTGGCTCACTTCGCGGAACAACTCTGTGACAGCGTATTTGTTCTGCAGCTGTGCGAAAACGATACGGCGTGAATTTGTTGAGTCGTCTTTGGAACGAGTGATCATCGGTTCGACGTAGAGACGCAAAGCCTTGGCCTTGGCTGTTGTCGTGATGATGCGTTTCTCAAGGATCAACGATGATGCCATGTTGGCGAGCATCGAGTTGCGGTGAGCCGATTTTCTTCCTAAATGATTGATTTTATTATTGTGTCTCATCTCTATTATTCCTTATCTAATTTGTATTTACTGATATTCATTCCAAATTCGAGTCCCTTGCTTCTGACTAACTCTTCAAGTTCTGTGAGCGACTTCTTGCCGAAGTTGCGGAACTTGAGCAGGTCGGCCTTGTTGAGGGCGACGAGTTCACCGATAGTCTCCACCTCGGCTGCTTTGAGGCAGTTGAGGGCGCGCACCGAGAGGTCCATGTCGACCAACTTGGTCTTGAGGAGCTGGCGGATGTGCAGCGAGCCTTCGTCAAAGTCTTCCGACACCGTCTTCTGCTCGTCCATCAGGGTGATGCGCTCATCGCTGAACAGCATGAGGTGATAGATGAGTATCTTGGCGGCTTCTGTCATAGCGTCTTTCGGTGCTATGGAGCCGTCGGTCTCGATGTCGAGAATGAGCTTCTCATAGTCGGTCTTCTGCTCGACGCGGAAGTTGTCGACTTTGAAGCTGACGTTTCTTATAGGTGTATGGATTGAATCGATGGCGATGGTGTTGACAGGTGCGTTGAGCACTTTGTTCTCATCGGCATTGACGTAACCTCTACCCTTTCCGATGGTGAGGTCGATAGTCAGTTTCACCGAAGGATCCATGTGGCAAATCACGAGTTCAGGGTTCAGCACTTGGAATACTGACAAGAACTTGTTGATATCGCCGGCGACGAATTCTTCCTGTCCACCGATGACGACGGTGACTTTCTCGAATGTCTCACCCGGGATTTGTTGTTTGAAACGCACCTGTTTGAATTTCAACACGATATCGGTAAGGTCTTCAATCACACCTGGGATAGGAGCCATCTCGTGCTCCACGCCTTCGATGCGTATTGATGTGATAGCGTAGCCTTCGAGCGATGAGAGGAGTACTCTTCTCAAAGCGTTACCGATTGTCATGCCGTAGCCAGGCTCGAGCGGGCGAAATTCGAAGACACCGTGTTTGTCTGTCGATTCTACCATTATGACCTTGTCAGGTCTCTGAAATGCTAATATTGCCATAATATCAGTTTATATTCGATTATTTAGAATACAACTCAACGATAAGCTGTTCATTGATGGTCTCAGGAATATCCTCGCGGTTAGGATAGCTCATGAACTTTCCTGTGAGGGTATTTGAATCCCATTCTAACCATGGGTAGTTGTTAACGTGGCTACCCACTGAATTTGTAATCACTTCCAAGCTCTTTGATTTCTCGCGCACTGCCACGATGTCGCCTGGTCTCAGCATTGCTGAAGGGATGTTCATCACCTTGCCGTTCACTGTGATGTGGCGGTGGCTGACGAGCTGACGGGCGGCGTCACGTGTAGGGGCTATGCCGAGACGGTACACTGTGTTGTCAACGCGTGACTCGATAAGCTGGAGGAGGATCTCACCGGTGATACCCTTCTTCTTCGAAGCCTTCTCGAATGTGTTGCGGAACTGGCGCTCGAGGATACCGTAGGTGTATTTTGCCTTCTGCTTCTCCTGCAACTGCATACCATACTCAGAAACTTTCTTGCGTTTCTTGGCTGCGCCGTGTTGTCCAGGAGGGAAATTTCTCTTTTCGTAATACTTGTCAGAGCCGTAGATTGGTTCACCAAACTTACGGGCGATCTTTGTCTTAGGACCTGTATATCTTGCCATAACTTCTTCTTTTTAAAATGTTTAACAATTACACTCTTCTACGTTTTGGCGGACGGCAACCGTTGTGCGGTATTGGAGTGACGTCGATGATCTCTGTCACCTCCACGCCTGATGAATGGATAGCGCGGATAGCTGATTCACGGCCTGCGCCTGGTCCCTTGACATAAACTTTAACTTTACGTAATCCCAAGTCATACGCTGTCTTTGAGCACTCTTCTGCTGCCATCTGAGCTGCGTACGGTGTGTTCTTCTTCGAACCCTTGAAGCCCATCTTTCCGGCTGATGCCCAAGATATGACTTGTCCTTCATTGTTTGCTAATGAAATGATGATGTTATTGAAAGAAGCTTTGATAAATGCCTTACCGGTAGCCTCAATCTTCACAACACGTTTCTTAACAGATTTTGTGTTTTTTGCCATTTTTTGACTTTATTTTTTTAATGGTATTAAATATGATCCAACCACTTTTAGTCTTTAGTCTTTAGTCTTTAGTCTTTAATCTTTAGTCTTTAGTGACTAGCGACTAAAAACTAGCGACTAGCGACTAACGACTAGCGACTACTTCGTGGCTTTCTTCTTGTTAGCGACGGTCTTCTTGCGGCCCTTACGTGTACGAGCGTTGTTCTTTGTGCTCTGACCACGGAGCGGCAAACCGATACGGTGACGGATTCCTCTGTAGCAACCGATATCCATCAAACGTTTGATGTTGATCTGGATCTCGCTGCGGAGTTCACCTTCTGTCTTATAGTTGTCGGCGATGATGTTACGGATTGTGTTCTGCTCATCGTCTGTCCAATCCTGGACTTTCTTCTCAAACGGTACATTGGCTTCTGTAAGGATAGCCTTTGCAGCCGAACGGCCGATACCGTAAATGTAGGTTAAAGATATTTGACCTTGTTTGTTGTTCGGGATATCTACACCAGCAATTCTAGCCATAATTTATCTGTTTTTTGTTAATTAACCCTGACGTTGTTTTTCTTTAGGGTTCTTTTTGTTAATTACATACAATTTACCTTTGCGACGCACTATTTTGCAATCGTCTGATCTCTTCTTGATTGATGCTCTGACTTTCATTTTATATACTTTTTTTATCTTTTTCGAAGCATTCTTTTTTTAGGGCGCAAAATTACGCTTTTTTTTGTTACGTTCAACAAAAAATACGTAAAATTATTTGTATCTGAAAGTTATACGACCTTTTGTCAAATCGTATGGCGACATTTCAAGTCTCACTTTGTCGCCCGGAAGGATTTTGATGTAGTGCATTCTCATCTTTCCGGAGATGTGGGCGATGATTTGAAGTCCGTTCTCCAATTCTACGCGGAACATGGCGTTTCCGAGCGATTCGGTAACGGTTCCGTCTTGTTCAATTGACATCTGTTTTGCCATATAATTTCCTTTTTATTTGTTGTTTTCTACTGCTTCCGCCCATTCAAAACTCGATAGTATCTCGGCTTTACCGTGGCGCACCGCGATGTCGTGCTCGAAATGTGCAGCCGGTTTCCTGTCACGTGTGGTGATGGTCCAGCCGTCGCGTTCCTGTACGATCTCTTTCTTGCCGAGTGTTATCATCGGCTCGATGGCGAGCACCATGCCTTCAGCGAGTTTCGGGCCTGTGCCGCGTTTGCCGTAGTTAGGCACCTGTGGGTCTTCGTGCATCCTGCGTCCGACACCATGGCCGACGAGTTCGCGAACGACACCATAACCATATTGTTCGACGTGCTGCTGCACTGCGAAGCCGATGTCGCCCACCCTGTTGCCTGCCACCGCCGCCTCGATGCCTTTGTAAAGTGATTCCTTCGTGCGTTTGAGAAGGAGCTTCACCTCTTCCGACACCTCGCCGCAACAGAAGGTATAAGCGGAGTCGCCGACGTAGCCGTTGAGCACTGTGCCGCAGTCGACAGAGACAATGTCGCCGTCGCGGAGCTCGTAGTCACCAGGGATGCCGTGGACCACTTGCTCGTTGACCGAGATGCATAGACTTCCGGGAAATCCGTCGTAGCCTTTGAAGGCCGGAGTCGCTCCATGGTCTCTGATAAACTCTTCAGCGAGTTTGTCGAGGTCGATGGTACGGACTCCCGGACGTATATGCTTCCCCACTTCTCCAAGGGTCATGCCCACAAGCAAAGCGGCTTGTCTCAACAATTCGATTTCACTATCTGTTCTGTAATGAATCATATCTCTTTGTCGAAATTACATTCTGCCGACGCGTCCTTTGATGCGGCCTGACTTTGTGAGACCGTCGTAGTGACGCATAAGAAGATGACTTTCAATTTGTTGCAATGTGTCTAACACCACACCGACGAGAATCAGCAATGATGTGCCGCCATAGAACTGTGCGAACTGATGGTTGACACCCATTATTGACACGAGGGCTGGCATGATAGCCACGACGCCGAGGTACAATGAACCCGGAAGGGTGATTCTCGACATGATGGTATCGATGTAGTCTCTCGTCTGCTTGCCTGGTTTCACGCCAGGGATGAAGCCGCCGTTCTTCTTGATGTCTTCTGCCATCTGTGACGGGTTGATGGTCACAGCTGTGTAGAAGTATGTGAAGGCGACGATGAGGATAAAGAACACAAAGTTGTACCAGAAGCCGTTCATGTTAGTCATAGCTCTCATGAAGCCGCTCAGATTCTCAGCGTTGGAGTATCCGATGATGGTGATAGGCACAAACATGATAGCCTGGGCGAAGATGATTGGCATAACGCCAGCAGCGTTCACCTTGAGCGGGATGTACTGGCGGACACCGCCGTACTGTTTGTTGCCGACCACGCGTTTCGCATACTGTACCGGGATCTTACGTGTTCCCTGGACGAGAAGTATTGTCATGATGATGACCAGCACGAGGAATACGATCTCGAGCAAGAAGAAGATAGGACCGCCGACACCTTCAGTGAAGCGTGATGCTATCTCAGCGAACAGGGCGAATGGCAGACGTGCGATGATACCAATCATGATGATGAGTGATATACCGTTGCCGATGCCCTTGTCGGTGATACGTTCGCCGAGCCACATGATGAACAATGTACCTGCGATGAGGATTATCACTGATGAAATCCAGAAGTACAATGACGGGGCGGCTCCTGTGAACGGATAGATAGCTGTGGCTGGGAGCTGGGCTCTCAGGTTAGCGATGTAACCAGGAGCCTGCACTGCCACGATAAGCACTGTAAGGTAACGTGTGATCTGGTTGATCTTACGATGGCCGCTCTCCCCTTCTTTCTGCAGACGCTGGAAGTAAGGGATAGCCATGCCGAGCAACTGGATGATAATACTTGCGGTGATGTACGGCATGATGCCGAGAGCAAACAACGAAGCATTTGCGAATGCGCCGCCTGAGAACATATTCAACAAACCAAGGAGACCTGAGTTGCTTTGATTCTTCAACGCAGCGAGTTCATTAGGGTCGACGCCAGGCAGTACCACGTACGAGCCGAAGCGGTAGATCGCAATGATCAACAGCGTATAGAGGATGCGCTTGCGCAACTCCTCGATTTTAAAGATATTCTGGATGTTCTCTCTGAGTCGTTTGTTTGACCACATGATGGCTGCAACGACCAAGACCACCAAAAACACTATTAATAACTCCTGCATATCTCTTTAGTTTAGTTGATTAAATTTTCTCAATAGTACCGCCAGCCTTTGTGATAGCCGCTTCAGCGCCTTTCGACCATGCGTTGGCTTTCACGTTGACTGCCTTTGTCAATTCACCGTTTCCGAGAATTTTAACGAGTTCATATTTTCCGACGAAGCCGTTTTCTTTCAACAGTTCTGGTGTGATGTCGGTGATGCCGCTGTTAGCGAAGTCTTCGAGAACCTCGATGTTCACTGCGCGGTATTCCACGCGGTTGATGTTCTTGAAGCCGTATTTAGGCACGAGACGTGCGAGAGGCATCTGACCGCCTTCGAAACCGATCTTGTGGGTGTTGCCTGAGCGTGAGCCGGCTCCCTTGTGACCACGTGTTGATGTTCCGCCATAGCCTGAGCCTTGTCCGCGACCGATTCTCTTACGATCTTTCACAGAACCTTCTGCCGGTTTAAGATTACTAAGATCCATAACTATTTTTTAATTTCTTAGTTTAACAATTAGATTTCTTCAATTTTGAGAAGGTGTTTCACTTTCTCAACCATGCCAGCCACTGAAGGGTTTTCCATGTCCACTTCAACTGACTGATGCATCTTTCTGAGGTTCAAGCTCTTGAGAGTGTCCTTCTGATCCTGTGGTCTGCCGATGCCACTTCTAATCTGAGTTATTCTTACTTTTTTCATTTTTTCAAAATTTTAGATTATCCGTTAAACACCACATCCATGTCAACACCTCTCATCTGGGCTACTGTGCGGGCGTCGCGCATCTTTGCCAATGCTGCGAAGGTAGCTTTCACCACTGAGTGAGGGTTTGATGAACCTTTTGACTTAGCGAGAACGTTTTTCACGCCGACGCTTTCAAGAACTGCACGCATTGCACCGCCTGCGATGACACCGGTACCAGGGGTAGCTGGTTGGATGTACACGTAAGCACCGCAATATTTGCCGTACTGCTCGTGCGGAAGAGTACCGTTGATGACCGGAACCTTGATGAGGTTCTTCTTTGCATCTTCAGTGCCTTTCTGAACAGCGGCTTGAACTTCCTTAGCTTTACCGAGGCCGTAACCCACGACGCCGTTTTCATTGCCGACGACGACGAGTGCTGCGAAGGTAAATGCGCGTCCACCCTTGGTGACCTTTGTCACACGACCGACGTGGACCAAGCGTTCTTTCAACTCGATTTCCGAAGTTTTAACTTTTTTTACGTTGACTTCTGCCATAGCTTTTAGAATTTTAATCCTCCATTACGAGCGCCGTCTGCTAAAGACTTAACTCTACCGTGATACAAATAACCGTTACGATCGAACACCACTGTCTCGATGCCAGCTGCCTTTGCTTTTTCAGCAATGAGGTTACCGACTTTAGCGGCTTTCTCGATCTTTGTGATTTTTTCTTCTTCGATTCCGTTTTCGCATGAGCTCGCAGCTACGAGGGTCTTGCCAGCTTCGTCATCGATAAGTTGAACGTAAATCTGCTTGTTGCTTCTAAAGACAGACATTCTTGGGCGTGCCGCTGTGCCGCTGATGGTCTTGCGGACGCGTCTCTTGATGTTTAATCTTCTTTCGATCTTCTTATTCATCTTTCTTTCAATTTAAAAATTAAACATTATTTACCTGCTGCCTTACCTGCCTTGCGACGGAGCACTTCACCCTCGAACTTGATACCCTTGCCCTTGTAAGGTTCAGGCTTGCGGTACGAGCGGATCTTTGCTGCCACCTGGCCGAGCAACTGCTTGTCGTATGAACGCATCTTGAGGACAGGGTTCTTTCCTCTTTCGTTGATGGTCTCGCATGTGATTTCTGCTGGCATGACGAAGATCATGTTGTGTGAGAAACCGAGTGAGAGCTCGAGCTGTTTGCCGTTGGCTTTAGCTTCAGCTTTGTAGCCGACGCCGACGAACTCCTGCACTGTCTCGAAACCTTCTGATACGCCTTTCACCATGTTGAAAATCAACGCGCGGTAGAGACCGTGTTTGGCTGAAGCGTTAGGGATGTTAGCCGGGCTCACGTGGATGTGGCCGTCTTCAACTTTAAGTTCAACGTCGCCGTGGAAATCCTGGCTCAATGTGCCAAGCTTACCTTTGACGGTGATAACGTTATCTTTGATTGTAACCTCAGTACCTGCTGGGATTGCAATAGGTAATTTACCGATTCTTGATAATGCCATAACTGTTTCCTCCTAAATTATGATACATAGCATAACACTTCGCCTCCGATGTGGAGATTGCGGGCTTCTTTATCTGTCATAATGCCTCTTGAGGTCGAGATGATGGCGATGCCAAGACCGTTCATGACTCTCGGGAGGTTCTCTGAGTCGGCGTACTGACGGAGACCTGGGCGTGAAACGCGGTCGATACTCACGATAGCCGGCTGTTTGGTAACAGGGTGGTATTTAAGAGCGATCTTAATAGTACCTTGAGGACCTTCGTCTTCGAACTTATAGTTAAGGATATAGCCTTTTTCGAAGAGGATCTTTGTGATAGCCTTCTTCACGTTTGAAGCAGGGACTTCCACGATTCTATGTTTCGCATTGACTGCGTTGCGGACGCGTGTCAAAAAATCTGCTATAGGGTCTGTAATCATAGTTTTAATCCTTTTTAAATATTACCAACTTGCTTTTTTAACACCTGGGATCAAACCTTTGAGCGCCATTTCACGGAAGTTGATACGTGAGATGCCGAACTGACGCATATAACCTTTTGGACGTCCTGTAAGCTGACAACGATTGTGTACGCGGATAGGTGAAGCGTTTCTTGGAAGCTTCTGGAGGCCTACGTAGTCACCGGCTGCCTTGAGGGCGGCGCGTTTCTCTGCGTATTTCTCTACCATCGCCATTCTCTTGCGCTCGCGCGCTTTCATTGATTCTTTTGCCATATCTTACTTATTTTTTCTGGTTTTTAAATGGAAGACCAAACTGTTTCAACAAGGCCATTGCTTCCTTGTCGGTGTTCGCTGTTGTCACAAAGGTGATATCCATACCGTTGATCTTGTTGACTTTGTCCATGTCGATCTCCGGGAAGATGATCTGTTCGGTGACGCCGAAGCTGTAGTTGCCGTGGCCATCGAAACCTTTGTCGTTAATACCTCTGAAGTCACGAACACGTGGGAGTGCTACAGCGACGAGGCGTTCGAGGAACTCGTACATCTTGTCACCGCGCAACGTCACGCGCACGCCGATCGGGTTACCACGACGAAGCTTGAAGTTGGAAACGTCGTGTCTAGAAATTGTCGGTACGGCTTTCTGTCCGGTGATAGCTGTCATTTCCTCTACACCATAGTCAATCAGTTTCTTGTCGGCGAGAGCTGCGCCGATACCCTGATTGAGCGAAATTTTCAAAAGCCGTGGAACCTGCATCACAGTCTTGTACTGGAATTCCTTCATCAATGCAGGCACGATTTCGCTCTTGTACTGTACTTTAAGTTTGGGTTGATAGTTCATTACTTAATAACCTCCCCTGATTTTTTTGAATAACGGACTGATTTTCCTTGTTCATCTTTTTTACGACCGATGCGGCCGGCTTTGCCGTCCTTGTCACAAACCATGACGTTTGAGGCATGGATGGAAGCTTCTTTCTTTACTATACCACCTTTAGGGTTCTCGGTATTAGGTCTTGTATGCTTCGACACGAGGTTGACGCCGTCGACGATGACGCGGTTCTTCTCTGTATCGACGCTGAGCACTGTACCTTTCTTGCCCTTCTGGGTTCCAGCGATAACGACTACGTTGTCGCCTTTCTTAACAAACATTTTACTCATAACTTCTTTCCTTTCTTAATTAGAGTACCTCAGGTGCAAGAGATACGATTTTCATATACTGTTTCTCACGCAACTCTCTGGCCACTGGTCCAAAGATACGAGTTCCGAGCATTTCGCCCTGACCGTTGAGGAGGACGCATGCGTTGTCGTCGAAGCGGATGTATGATCCGTCGGCGCGGCGTGTCTCCTTCTTTGTACGGACGACGACTGCTTTTACTACTGAACCCTTCTTCACGTTACCGCTTGGAAGAGCGTCTTTCACTGTAACCACTATGACGTCGCCGATACGGGCATAACGTTTTTTGGTTCCGCCTAACACTCTGATGCAGAGCACTTCCTTTGCACCGCTGTTGTCGGCTACTGCAAGTCTTGATTCTTGTTGTAACATTACTTGGCCCTTTCTATTATTTCAACGAGTCTCCAACGTTTGTTCTTGCTCAATGGACGTGTCTCCATGATGCGCACGGTGTCGCCGATGTTGCATTCATTTTTCTCGTCATGTGCGAAGAATCTTGTTGATTTCTTAACGAATTTACCGTAAATCGGGTGTTTTGTACGACGTTCAATCACAACGACGATCGTCTTGTCCATCTTGTTGCTGGCAACGACTCCGATTCTCTCTTTTCTAAGATTTCTTTCTTCCATTTCTTAAATCCTTTCGTCGTTTATTATTTAACGTTCTTTTCAGCATTCTGACGCTTTGTGAGCTCTGTCAGCATGCGTGCTAACTGTTTACGTGTCTCGCCGAGCTTATTCGGATTGTCCAATGGAGAAACTGCGTGTTGCATTTTCATTTTGACATATTGATCGCGTGTGGCGTCGATACGTTCCATCAGATCAGCAGTACTTAATTCATTGATAGCTTCTTTCTTCATGATGCGTTACTGTTTTTTATTCGACATAATCTCTTCTAACCACAAATTTAGTTGCTACAGGAAGCTTTTGAGCGGCTAAGCGGAGTGCTTCTCTTGCGACTTCAAGCGGCACGCCCGCAGCTTCGAAAAGCATGTGACCTGGAGTTACGCGAGCTACGAAGTACTCGACGTCTCCTTTACCTTTACCCATACGAACCTCGAGAGGCTTCTTGGTGATAGGTTTGTCAGGGAATATTCTGATCCAGATCTGTCCTTCACGTTTCATGTGACGTGTGACAGCTTGACGTGCAGCCTCAATCTGGCGGGCTGTGATCAGGTGCTCCTCAAGTGTTTTAATACCAAAAGTACCGAAGGCGAGTTCGTGGCCGCGGTGTGCGTTGCCTTTCATCTTGCCTTTCTGAGGTCTTCTGTATCTTGTTCTTTTAGGTTGTAACATCGTTTATAGTTTTTTTATTTCTTACTTAGTAGTACGTTTATTACGACGTGGGGCGCCACCTTGTGGTTTGCCTGGGTTGCCGGCTTTCTTAGGAGCGGCAGCGGCTGTGGTGGTAGGCACCAGTTCCGGACGACCGTAGATCTCACCTTTGCAGATCCACACCTTGATACCGATGCGGCCGTATGATGTGTGAGCTTCCACGAGTGAATAGTCGATGTCGGCGCGCAGTGTGTGCAGCGGAATACGACCTTCTTTGTAGGTTTCCTGACGAGCCATTTCAGCACCACCGACACGGCCTGATGCGATGACCTTGATACCTTCGGCACCAATTCTCATTGTATCTGACACAGCCTTCTTGATGGCGCGACGGAATGATACACGTCCTTCAATTTGCTTTGCGATTGAACTTGCGACGATGAATGCGTCGAGTTCTGGTCTCTTGATCTCGCTGATGTTGATCTGAATCTCCTTACCGATGAGTTTCTTCATCTCTTCCTTCAACTTGTCGACCTCTGTACCACCTTTACCGATGATAACGCCCGGACGAGCTGTGAAGATAGTGACTGTGACGAGCTTTATTGAACGCTCGATACCGATTTTAGAGATACCAGCCTTACCGAGACGGGCGTTAAGATACTTGCGGATCTTATCGTCTTCACCGATGTTCTTGGCTGTTTCTTTACCACAGTACCAGTTTGAGTCCCAACCTTTGATGACTCCAAGTCTTAGACCTATTGGATGAGTTTTCTGTCCCATTGTAATCTTAATTAATTCTTTTCTTCAACATTAGCTTCTGAGGCTTTCATATCTGCAATTCTGCTATCGACGATGATAGTGACGTGGTTAGAACGTTTGCGGATGCGGTGTGCACGGCCCTGTGGGGCTGGCTGAATGCGCTTCAGTGTGCGGCCTTCATCAACAAATATCTCTTTTACGTACAGGTTAGCGTCTTCGATACGTTTACCCTCGTTCTTTGCTTCCCAGTTGGCGATAGCCGAGCGGAGTAACTTGTACACCGGCTTTGCTGCCGCTTTAGGTGAGTATAATAAGGCATGCAGTGCAAGTTCCACTTTCATTCCTCTAATCATGTCAGCGACAAGGCGCATCTTGAATGGCGAGGTAGGCACATTGCTCAACTTTGCCATAGCTACCTGTTTCTTAGCTGCCTTTCTGGCTTCTGCTGCGTTATGTTTTCTTGCTCCCATAGTTCTTATTATTTAACATCTTTTCTATTGCCCGAGTGGCCTCTGAATGTACGTGTTGGTGCGAACTCGCCGAGTTTGTGTCCAACCATGTTCTCAGTCACGTATACCGGGATGAATTTATTACCGTTGTGAACAGCGATGGTTTGTCCAACGAAATCAGGTGAAATCATTGAAGCTCTTGACCAAGTCTTGATAACGGTCTTCTTTCCTGTTGCTACATTATCCAACACTCTCTGTTCGAGTTTATAGTGGATATATGGTCCTTTTTTAAGTGAACGACTCATAATTTCTCTTTTTTACTTGGTTAATTACTTCTTACGTCTTTCAATGATATACTTGTTGGATGCGTTCTTTGGGTGACGTGTCTTGTAGCCCTTTGCCGGCAAGCCCTTACGGCTTCTTGGATGGCCACCTGATGCACGGCCTTCACCACCACCCATCGGGTGATCGACAGGGTTCATAACAACACCACGGACGCGTGGGCGACGGCCCAACCAGCGGCTACGACCTGCCTTGCCTGATTTCTCGAGGTTGTGGTCGGCGTTCGACACTGTTCCGATTGTAGCTCTGCAAGCCTGGAGGATGAGACGTGTCTCACCTGAAGGCATCTTCAAGATGGCATATTTACCATCACGTGACATCAGCTGTGCGTATGCGCCTGCGCTGCGTGCCATCTTGGCACCCTGACCTGGACGCAACTCGATGTTGTGGATGATTGTACCGAACGGCACATCGCTCAAGAACAATGTGTTACCGATGTTCGGAGTGGCATCCTTGCCTGACATCACTTCTTGTCCGACCTTCAAGCCCTGAGGTGCGATGATGTAACGCTTTTCGCCATCAGCATAAACAACCAATGCGATGCGTGCTGTACGGTTCGGATCGTATTCGATAGTCTTAACGATTCCCTTGATACCGTCTTTATCGCGCTTGAAGTCGATAATTCTGTACTTCTGCTTGTGACCGCCGCCGATGTTACGGACAGTCTCTTTTCCAGTGTTGTTACGGCCACCGGTGCTCTTCTTTGATACGAGCAACGATCTCTCCGGCTTGTTAGTCGTAACTTCGTCAAATGCGCTGATAACTTTGAAGCGCTGACCTGGAGTAGTTGGTTTATATTTCTTTAAAGCCATCTTTAAATGTTGCTAAAAAAGTCAATTGTTTCACCTTTCGCCAAAGTCACGATAGCCTTCTTGAACATGTCTCTCTTACCTTCGACAACGCCAGTCTTGGTGTAACGTGATTTGAGCTTTCCATCATATCTCATTGTGTTGACAGCTGCCACCTGAACACCGTAAAGGTCTTCAACAGCCTTCTTGATCTGCAGCTTGTTAGCGCGGACGTCAACAATGAATCCGTAGCGGTTCAGCTTCTCGCTGATCGCAGTCATCTTTTCCGTAATTATAGGTTTCTTAATGATAATCATCGTCTTACTTTTTTAAGGGTTATCCAAGAATTTCGTCAATAACTGCAAGTGAACTCTCAGTGATGAAGAGCTTCTTGGCATTCAGAATATCATAAGTGTTGAGGTTACGGGCAAGTTCGATCTTTGTGCGCTGAATGTTTCTTGCTGACAACACGACGTTCATGTTTGTCTCTGGGAGAACGAACAGGTTCTTGCCACCATTCACTTTGAGGTTGTTCAAGACCTCAATCATTCTCTTGGTCTTGATTGTGTCGAATGTGAAATCCTCAAGGATGACGATCTCAGCATCTTGCATCTTATAAGAAAGGGCTGAACGGCGTGCGAGCTGTTTCACCTTCTTGTTCAACTTGAAACCGTAGTCACGTGGCTGTGGACCGAAAACGCGACCACCGCCTCTCAACACTGGTGAGTTGATATCACCACGACGTGCACCGCCTGTTCCCTTCTGACGGAACAACTTGCGTGTACTGCCTGATATCTCGCTACGTGTTTTTGCCTTGTGAGTACCCTGGCGCTGATTTGCCAAAAACTGCTTTGTATCCAAATAGATGCAATGATCGTTTGGCTCGATGCCGTAGATATTCTCGTTCAACTGAACCTTACGTCCTGTTGACTCACCGGTAATCTTTAAAACTTCTAACTCCATCTCTCAATTTTTAAATAGCCGTTCTTTGCTCCCGGTACTGAACCTTTAACTACTAACAAATTCTTTTCCGGAACGATTTTCATAATCTGGAGGTTGATAGCCTTCACTTTGTGGTTACCCATCTGGCCACCCATACGCAATCCTTTGAAAACTCTTGAAGGATAAGCGCAAGCTCCAATTGAACCTGGTTTTCTCAAACGGTTGTGCTGACCGTGAGTTGCTTGTCCAACGCCATTGAAATGATGACGTTTCACTACGCCCTGGAAGCCCTTACCTTTGCTGATGCCGCTGACATCAACAAACTCGCCTTCCATGAACACATCGACGGTAATTGTTTCACCCAGGTGCTTTCTGTGACCTGCTTCGAAACGTGTGAACTCTCTAACCAATTTCTTAGGCGTTGTTCCGGCTTTCTCGAAATGTTTCTGCATAGCCTTTGTGGTGTTTTTCACCTTCTTCTCGTCAAACGCCAATTGGATAGCATCGTAACCGTCTTTCTCTTTTGATCTTACTTGGGTTACTACACATGGACCCGCCTCAATAACTGTAACAGGCACGTTCTTGCCGTTACCGTCGTAGATGCTGGTCATCCCAATCTTTTTTCCTAGTATTCCTGACATTGCTAAAGATTTAAGCTGTTACTAGATAGTTTTACAATAATTTAATTTCTACGTCTACACCATTAGGCATCTCCAGTTTCATCAAAGCGTCAATCTGCTGTGAGGTCGCGTTGTAAATGTCCAACAATCTCTTGTAGTACGACAACTCGAACTGCTCGCGTGACTTCTTGTGTACGAAAGTGGAGCGCAAGACTGTGTAGATTTTCTTGTCGGTCGGAAGCGGTATTGGACCGCTGACGACTGCACCAGTCATTTTGATGGTTTTCACGATCTTCTCGGCTGACTTGTCAACCAAGTTGTGGTCGTGCGACTTTAATTTGATTCTAATTCTTTGGCTCATAAGACCTTTTTTTAATTTATTTATTTTTTAACTATTTATTTCGTTAACGTTTCGACTCCTATATTAAAATACGAAGTAAATCCCTTTCGCTTTCTTGATTACGATGTCGGCGAGCGCCGGAGGTACTTCAGCGTAATGGCTGAACTCCATGTTGAATGTGCCTCTGCCTTGTGTCAAGGTGCGAAGTGTTGTGATGTATCCGAACATTTCTGCAAGCGGGGCATCGGCTTTGACCACTTGGAGGCCGTGCTCGATGTCGACGTTATGCAGAACGGCTCTACGTCTGTTGAGGTCGCCGGTAACATCGCCGAGATAGTCGGCTGGTACCTGAACTTCGACCTTCATGATAGGTTCCATCACGACTGAACCTGCCTGTGCACCTGCTTCCTTGAAGCCGATACGTGCCGCTGTCTCAAATGAGAGGTCGTCGCTGTCAACCGGATGAGCGCTGCCGTCGATGAGGCGCACCTTGACTGAATCCATCGGGAATCCTGCCAAGACGCCGTTCGACATCGAGCCTCTGAATCCTTTCTCGATTGGAGCGAAGTATTCTTTCGGTAAATTCTGACCTTTCACGTCGTTTACAAACTGGAAACCTGACTGTCCGTTGTCGGCCGGACCGATCTCGAACTCGATGTCGGCGAACTTGCCTTTGCCGCCGGTCTGTCTCTTGTAGACCTCGCGGAAGCGGACTGTCTGTGTGAACGATTCTTTATATGCCACCTGCGGTTGTCCCTCGTTGATTTCAACACCGAATTCGCGTTTCAGACGGTCGACGATGATGTCGAGGTGAAGCTCGCCCATTCCTGAGATGATTGTCTGACCTGAGTTTTCATCGGTAGTGACTTTGAATGTCGGGTCTTCTTCCTGGAGTTTCTGGAGAGCGATAGTGAGTTTCTCCATGTCGGCCTGCGTCTTAGGTTCGACGGCGATTTGCACGACTGGCTCCGGGAATTTGATGTTCTCGAGGATTATCGGTTTGTTTTCAACTGCGAGGGTGTCACCCGTTCTGATCTCGCGGAAACCGACTGCTGCGGCTATGCTGCCTGCTTCGACTTTGTCGAGTGCGGTCTGTTTGTTGGCGTTCATCTCAACAATCTTGTTGATGCGTTCACGTTTGCCTGTTGAAACGTTGAGAACCACTTGTCCGGCAGTGAGAGTACCGGAATAAACGCGGAAGAACGCGAGCTTGCCCACATACGGGTCGGTAGCGATCTTGAATGCGAGAGCGCAGAATGGCTCGTTCGGATCTGCTTTACGGATCTCTTCTTTCTCAGTCTTCGGGTTGATGCCTGTCACGTGGTCGATGTCAAGCGGGCTTGGAAGGTAGCGGACTACACCATCGAGGAGAGGTTGTACTCCTTTGTTTTTGAACGAAGCTCCGCACATCACAGGGCATATACGCATTTCTAATGTTGCCTTTCTTAATTCTGCGATAATTTCTTCCTCTGTGATGGATTCTGGGTCAACCATGAATTTCTCAAGGAGCTCTTCACTGTCTTCAGCAACGCCTTCTAAGAGTTTAAGGCGGTATTCTGCTGCGAGTTCAGCCAGCTCTGCCGGGATCTCGACGACATCGAATTGGGTGCCGAGTTCGTCTTCGTCCCACACGAGAGCTTTATTCTTGATGAGGTCGACCACGCCAATGAAGTTATCCTCCTCACCTATCGGGATTTGGACTGCTATCGGGTTGGCGTTAAGGCGTTCTTTTATTTGTCCGAGGACTTTGTAGAAGTCAGCGCCACTGCGGTCCATTTTGTTGACAAAACAGATGCGTGGCACGTTATATCTGTCGGCTTGGCGCCACACTGTCTCCGATTGTGGCTCGACGCCGCCCACAGCGCAGAAAATCGCGATAGCTCCGTCGAGCACTCTCAACGAGCGTTCCACCTCGACGGTGAAGTCGACATGGCCTGGAGTATCGATGATGTTGATTCTGTACTGGTTGTCGTCGTTATGCCAGTAAACGGTGGTGGCTGCTGAGGTGATGGTGATGCCGCGTTCCTGCTCCTGGACCATCCAGTCCATGGTAGCTGCGCCGTCGTGCACCTCGCCGATACGATGATTACGGCCTGTATAATACAGTATACGCTCAGTAGTCGTCGTCTTACCAGCGTCGATGTGAGCCATGATGCCGATATTACGCGTCAGAGCGAGGTTTGTATTATGGAGGTCGTTAGTCATTGTTTCTTATACCTTATTAATATTAATAGAATTTAGAATCTGAAATGTGAGAACGCCTTGTTAGCGTCGGCCATTCTGTGGATTTCTTCCTTCTTCTTGAAAGCTGCGCCTTCTTCTTTGTAAGCCTGCATGATTTCGCCTGCGAGTTTTTCGCCCATTGAGCGCTCGTGGCGTTTACGTGCGTAACCGATGAGGTTCTTCATGCCCATGCTCTGTTTGCGTGAAGGACGGATCTCTGATGGGATCTGGAATGTTGCACCACCGATACGACGGCTGCGAACCTCGACCTGTGGGGTAACGTTTGCCAATGCTTTCTTCCACACTTCGACAGGATCTTCGTTAAGTTTTTCCTGTACAATGTCCATTGCCTGGTAGAAAATCTCGTATGCGAGGTTCTTCTTACCCTTAAGCATGATGTTGTTCACAAACTTTGTGACTGTCACATCGCCGTACTTTGGATCCGGAAGGATGATTCTTTTCTTTGGTTTAGCTTTTCTCATTTCTTAAGCATTTACTGATTTTTACTTCTTTGCTGCTGCTTTTTTAGGACGCTTTGCACCGTATTTTGATCTGCGCTGACGGCGGCCGTCGACACCGGCGGTATCCAATGCACCGCGGATGATGTGATAACGTACACCTGGAAGATCCTTAACACGGCCTCCTCTAATCATGACGATTGAGTGCTCCTGTAAGTTGTGGCCTTCGCCTGGGATGTAGGCATTGACTTCCTTCTGATTTGTCAGACGAACTCTCGCGACCTTACGCATTGCCGAATTAGGCTTCTTAGGTGTGGTCGTATAAACACGAACACAAACGCCGCGGCGCTGTGGGCAAGAATCCAAGGCAGGAGATTTACTCTTGTCTTCCAATTTCTGACGTCCTTTGCGGACTAACTGTTGAATCGTTGGCATTCTTTAATTACTTTTAATTTTTATTTTTTTATGTTGTTTATACAGAAATTTCTTTCTTTTTTTGCTCAAAAAAGATAATTATGATGCTGGAAATAACACATAGAAGGGGATTTGATAAGTCACACTACCGACTTTTGTATCAAAACACACTGCAATCTAACTATCTGACTATCACCGACTTGCAGCGAATGGACCTATTACGTTTTACTTATCAGGTCCCTTTCTATTGTAAATGAGGCAACATTTACTACCTTTTTCGGGCTGCAAAATTACTACATTTTTTAATACGCCCGACAAAAATTTTAAAATTTTTTGAAATTTATTTTGCCATCGGTGCGGTCCTTACCAATCGCACGGAAAGACCGGTCCATCTCGGCAAGTCACCTTTCAATATAGCAACATGGTTTTTTATAAACAAGTACGTGGCAGTAATCTCGTAAGCTGGGCTTGTAGTCCAATAGCCGCCCTGACTACTGTAGTATTGCTTACCATCCACACCAGTGCTAAAACCGGCGTTAGGCAGAAACACAGCTCCTGCGCCTTCCATCTTTGCCCAGTCATCATAGGTGTAATTATTTGCTTCATGTGACAATTCCAAGCCAGGCTGAAACAAACAACCATCAGGCAATTCCCATATCTCGGGAAGAATAATTATACCAGGGAACTCGCCGACATAGCATTGACCCGCTTTGTCACCGGCATTAGGGCGTTCAAAA
>CADAFC010000009.1 GCA_902787095.1 uncultured Bacteroidia bacterium | reverse complement strand
ACCGACACTATTATTCCCATCGCAAACGGATGTAAATTGGTCGTATACATGATGAAGTCACCGAAAGCTGTCATAAACGAGTTGATGCCCGGTCCGACAAAGCGTGCCAACAATATTCCTGAAATGATTGTTACTGAAGGTGTTACCAGTATGTCCACCTGTGTCTCCTTCGACACCATCTTACCCAACTCGGTGCTTATCACCACGGCCACGAGCACACCCACGGGGCCTCCGAGTGCGTTGCCTGCCACCCCGACAGCCACCGCGCTGAACAACACCAAGGCCGGCGCATGAAGGGCATACGCTATAGCCACCCCCATAGCCGGACCCGCCGCAGTCTTGCAATATCCTGCCAGCTCCTTGAAAAACGGCCAGTCGAACTTGTCACCGATGGTGCCGAAGATGGTTCCTATTAGCAACGACGCAAACAGACCGAGTGCCATAGCTCCAAGAGCGTCAAGCAAATATGCCTTCGCCGTCAGCTCTATGTTTTTTCTTTTCAGAAAAGCCTTAAAACTACTCATTTAAAAACAATTCTTATTCTGCGAGTATAGTGATTTTGTTTCCCAACACCTCGCACACTCCTCCTCTGATGTCGAAAAACTGTAGTTCTCCGTCAGGAGTCTGCACCTTGGCGCGTCCGGGGCCCAGTGCCGCTATCATCGGGGCGTGGTTGTTCAAAATCTCGAACAATCCGTCGCTGCCAGGTAGCTGCACAAGGTCGACGTCGCCGCTGAAAATCTGCTTGTCGGGAGATGTTATCTCAAGTTTCATGGCTTACTCCTTGCTTTCTTCCAACATCTTCTTGCCTTTCTCGATGGCCTCCTCGATGGTTCCCACGAGGTTGAAAGCCGCCTCAGGATATTGGTCGACCTCGCCGTCCATGATCATGTTGAAGCCCTTGATGGTGTCCTCAATCTTGACGGTGACGCCTCGCATTCCTGTGAACTGCTCGGCCACGGTGAACGGCTGCGAGAGGAAACGCTGCACACGACGTGCACGACTCACTGTGAGCTTGTCCTCTTCCGAGAGCTCGTCCATACCGAGGATGGCGATGATATCTTGTAGCTCCTTGTATCTCTGGAGGATGTTCTTCACTCGCTGGGCTGTCTTGTAATGCTCCTCGCCGACGACATCTGGAGTCAATATTCTTGAGGTTGAGTCGAGTGGGTCAACGGCAGGGTATATGCCCAACTCCGCAATCTTACGGCTCAACACGGTCGTTGCGTCCAAGTGTGCGAAAGTGGTCGCAGGAGCAGGGTCTGTCAAGTCGTCGGCAGGCACGTAGACAGCCTGCACAGAGGTGATGGAACCGCTCTTTGTTGAAGTGATACGTTCCTGCATCAGACCCATCTCCGATGCCAGTGTGGGCTGGTAGCCCACGGCTGATGGCATACGTCCGAGAAGTGCCGACACCTCTGAACCTGCCTGTGTGAAACGGAAGATGTTGTCAATGAAAAACATGATGTCACGTCCCGCTGTCTCGTCGTCGCCGTCACGGAAATATTCAGCCATACTCAAGCCTGAGAGTGCCACTCTTGCACGTGCTCCCGGCGGCTCGTTCATCTGTCCGAACACCAGCGTAGCCTGCGATTTGCCGAGTTCATCGTAGTCGACCTTGTCCAGAGGCCAGTTGCCTTTCGCCATCTCTTCCTGGAACTCTTTCCCGTATTTGATGACGCCTGCCTCAATCATATCGCGGAGAAGGTCGTTGCCCTCACGTGTACGCTCGCCAACGCCAGCAAACACTGTCATACCAGAATACAACTTCGCGATGTTGTTGATGAGCTCCATGATAAGCACGGTCTTGCCGACACCGGCGCCGCCAAACAGACCGATTTTACCGCCTTTGGCATAAGGCTCGATAAGGTCGATAACTTTGATACCCGTAAACAGAATCTCCTGTTTTGTTGAGAGGTTCTCGAACTTAGGCGGATTGCGGTGTATGCTGTTGCGTTTCTTCGACTCGACAGGTTTTAAACCGTCGATGCTGTTGCCGATGACGTTAAACAGACGTCCTTTCACCTGATCGCCAGTAGGCATGGTGATAGGATGGCCGAGGCTGCGCACCTCCATACCACGGCGCAATCCGTCGGTCGAGTCCATGGCGATGGTACGCATGGTGTTCTCTCCGATGTCCTGCTGCACCTCAGTGATGACCTTGTCGCCGTTGTCACGCGTGATCTCCAACGCGTCCAAGAGGTTCGGAAGATGCTTCTCATCTTCAAAAGCTACGTCGATAACAGGTCCGATGATTTGTACAATGTGACCTTTAATCTCTTTCTCCATTGTTATTTTCAACTCCTATGATTGATTCAAAATTTCTGATAAAACTCCATTGGAAAATTACCAGGTAAAAAATGCCGATGGTGATAGCGCTGTCAGCGATATTGAACACCGGACTGAAAAATATCTCTCCACCGAGCCACGGCACCCATTCAGGGAACGTCGATGATGTTGCCAAGCGCCCCCGCGATGATGAGCGAGATGCCGAACAACGGACCGAACTTCACACCTTTCTTCACCTGCTTGAATAGCAGCCAGAACAGGAAAACCACAGCCACGACACGGAAAAGGCTTAGGAAAACCTTTCCCCACTGCGCTCCGGAGATCTCCCATCCGAATGCCATGCCGTTGTTCTCGATGAACAGAATATAAAACCACTTCCCGAACACGGGAATGGCCTCGTTGATTGCCATCGTGGTCTTGACCAGGATCTTCGACACCTGGTCAAGCAGCAACACCAAAAAAATGACAATCAGAGGTTTTTTCATTTCTTCTTGTTCTGTTGCATCTTGGCTTCAACGCTGAGAGTGGCGTGCGGTACTGCGCGCAGACGCTCCTTAGGGATGAGCTTGCCTGTCACACGGCAGATGCCGTAAGTCTTGTTCTCGATGCGTATCAAAGCGTTCTCGAGATTCTTGATGTATTTGGCCTGACGTACCGCCAAAGCGCTGTTCTCCTCCTTCGACAAAACAGCCGCGCCCTCCTCCAAAATCTTGAAGGTGGGAGCCGTGTCGTCAGACTCACTGTTGGCAACATTTTCCTGTAACAGTGCGAGGTCTTTGCGTGCCTGCGCCAGTCTGTCAAGAATCAATTCCTTGAATTCAGCCAGTTCTTCGTCAGAATATCTGGTCTTTTCTGATGTGTTGACTGTTTCTTCCATATCTTATCCAATTAGTGTTATGCTTTCTTTATCATTAATCCCACTGAAATTTTATCAACAAGTTCTTGAGCCTCAATGCCTTCAAGCTTGTCGACCATCTCAAGCGTGGCGAGAGTCTCCGAGCAGATGTATTCCCCGAATCTCTCGACAGGCTTCATGATTTCGTTATTCTTCTCAATCGTCAGGATGATCTTGTCAGTGACATCGAGGCCGCTATCCTTTCTCATGTTCTGCACTCTGTTGATGATTTCTCTTGCGAGACCCTCCTCAAACAGCTCTGGCGAGATGGTGATGTCGAGCGCCACGGTCATGTTGTCCTGTGTCGTCACTGTCCAGCCCGGGATGTCCTCAGTGGTGATGAGAGCGTCTTCCAAAATCAGGTTGACTTCCTGACCTTCAACGGTAATCGTGGCACCGCCGTTTTTCTCGAAGTTACGGATGTCTTCCTGACTCATGGTGTTGAAATACTTCGTGAGCTGTCCCATCAGCTTGGCGTAACGTGTCTTCAATGAAGCGAAGTTCGGTCTGACCTTCTTCACCAAGATGTTGAGTTCACCAGTGAGATATTCCACTTTCTTGACGTTGACTTCTGAAAGGATGAGGCCTTCGACCTTCTGAAGCTGCTGCATCATCTCGTCGCTCAGCACCGGAATCATGATTCTTGACAATGGCTGACGTACGCGGATGTTGGCTTTCTTTCTCAACGAAAGCACCATCGATGCGACGAGCTGTGCCATCTCCATGCGCTCCTCGAGTTTCTTGTCGATAAACTTCTCGTTTGCCTTAGGGAATCTCGTCAGATGCACTGACTCTGCGCTGTCGCGGTGTGTCACGGCGTTGAGGTCGCGATAAAGCTGCTCGCTGAAGAACGGCGCGATAGGCGAGATCAAGCGTGCCAAGGTGTCCAGGCAGGTGTACAATGTCTGATATGCCGAGGTCTTGTCGTCAGAGCCGTTGCTCTTCCAGAAACGGCGGCGTGACAAGCGCACGTACCAGTTGCTCAAGTGAGCGTCGACGAAATTGCCGATGGCACGGCCGGCCTTGGTAGGCTCATAAGTTTCATAGTCTTTCTCAACCTCGATGATGAGAGAGTTGAGCTCCGACAGAATCCATCGGTCAATCTCAGGACGTTTCTCAAACGGGATGTCCGCCTCTTTGTACTCAAAACCGTCGATGTTGGCGTAGAGCGCGAAGAATGCATAAGTGTTGTATAATGTTCCGAAGAACTTGCGGCGCACGTCGTCGACGCCGTCTTCGTCAAATTTCAGGTTGTCCCAAGGCTGCGAGTTGGTCATCATGTACCATCTCACCGCGTCGGCACCGTATTTTGTGATGGCTCCGAACGGGTCGACGGCATTGCCCAAGCGTTTCGACATCTTGTTGCCGTTCTTGTCAAGCACTAAGCCGTTGGAAATCACGTTCTTATATGCCACCGAGTCGAAGCACATCGTTGCGATTGCATGCAAAGTGAAGAACCAACCACGTGTCTGGTCTACGCCCTCTGCGATGAAGTCGGCAGGGAAGGTCTTGTCATTCAACTGACCTGGCTTGCCCATATAGTGAATCTGTGCGTAAGGCATGGCGCCAGAGTCAAACCACACGTCGATGAGGTCCGGCTCACGGAACATCTTCTTGCCTGATTTTGAAACCAAAACCACACCGTCGATATATGGCCTGTGAAGGTCAAACTTGGTGTAATCCTCTGACTTATAAGGATTTTCTTTCATAAATCCTGCCTTGATTGACTTCTCAATCTCTTCGCGAAGCTGTGCCACGCTGCCGATGCATATCTCCTCGTTGCCGTCTTCTGTTCTCCAGATAGGAAGTGGTGTTCCCCAATAACGTGAACGTGAGAGGTTCCAGTCGACGAGGTTCTCGAGCCAGTTGCCGAAACGTCCGCTTCCTGTTGCCTCAGGCTTCCAGTTGATGGTCTTGTTGAGCTCTATCATCCTGTCTTTCAACGCAGTAGTCTTGATGAACCAGCTGTCGAGAGGGTAGTAGAGGACGGGTTTGTCGGTACGCCAGCAGTGAGGGTAGTTGTGGGTGTGTTTCTCGCTCTTGAAGAGCTTGCCATGTTCCTTCAGCATGATGACGATTTCGACGTCAAGTGATATGTCTTTGTCGGTCTTTGTCGGGTCGTAGGCGTTTTTCACGAATTTACCTGCGTATTTTGCATATTCCTCAGCGTTGACATGTGTCTTAACCCATTCTGGGTCAAGGTCTTCGAGGAGGAAGAACTTACCTGTCTTGTCGACCATCGGCTGTGCCTTGCCGTCCTTGTCGATGAGATGCAGTGGCGGGATGTTTGTCTGTTTTGCCACTCTGTTATCGTCAGCGCCGAAGGTAGGAGCGATGTGGACGATGCCGGTACCGTCTTCCGTGGTGACGTAGTCGCCAGGGATGACGCGGAATCCGTCGCCGTCAGGCTTCACCCATGGGATGAGCGGCTCGTAGTCCAAACCGACGAGGTCTTTGCCCTTGCAGGTGCCCAAAACCTCGTAAGGAAGCTTCTTGTCGCCGACTTTCCAGTCTTCAAACTTTGGCTTCTCTTCTTCCGACGGGAAGAACGATGCCATCAGAGGCTTTCCTATGATGATATGAATCTGCTCACCGTTGTTCGGGTTCACTGTCTTCACGAGGTTGTACTCGATACCAGGACCCACTGCCAATGCCGTGTTCGACGGCAAAGTCCATGGTGTTGTGGTCCATGCCACGATCTTCACGTCGTGGAAGTTTACGTCGACACCAAACGGCAGCTTGTCAAATTTGCGTTGTTTGTCTTTCAGTCGGAACATCGCCACGCAGGTGAGGTCTTTCACGTCACGGTAGCAGCCAGGCATATTCAACTCATGTGAGCTGAGGCCTGTTCCAGCTGCCGGCGAATATGGCTGAATGGTGTATCCTTTGTACAATAAACCCTTGTTATACAAGTCTTTAAGCAAGAACCACAAAGTCTCGATATATTCGTTTGTGAAGGTGATGTAAGGGTTGTTGAGGTCGACCCAGTAGCCCATCTGACGTGTGAGGTCATCCCAGCGGTCCTTGTATTTCATCACTTCTTCGCGGCAGGCGCGGTTGTAGTCGTCAACACTGATTTTCTTGCCGATATCTTCCTTTGTGATGCCGAGTTTCTTCTCGACGCCGAGCTCCACAGGCAGTCCGTGGGTGTCCCATCCTGCCTTACGGCTCACATATTTGCCTTTCAGAGTCTGGAAACGGCAGAAGGTGTCCTTGATTGTACGTGCCATCACATGGTGGATGCCAGGCATGCCGTTAGCTGACGGTGGACCTTCGTAAAAAACATACGCTGTTCCGTTCTTGGTGTTCTCCAAACTCTTGTTGAAGATGTCGTTATCTTCCCAAAACTTACGAATCTCATCTGCTATGTTGGTGAGATTCAAAAACTTATATTCACGATATGCGTTCTTCATAAAACGTATTTATATTTCCAAATAATCTGCAAAGATAAAAAAAAGAATTGATTTTAACTGATATTATTTAAAGTTTTTTTAATTTTGCGAAGAAATTCTTCGATTTGTAATAAAATTTATCCAAATATGAAAACAAAATACTCTATCGGAGTCGATATCGGAGGCACAAATACCGACATCGGACTCGTCCGCGACGACGGCAAAATCATCGACAAAGTCAATCTTCACACCCACGATTATTATGATGCTGAGCTTTATGTGAGCGATATGGCTGCAAAAATCAAGGAAATGCTTGATCGCAACAATGTTTCTGACATCGACGGCATCGGCATCGGTGCCCCGAACGGAAACACATACAAAGGTGGCATCGACAATGCGCCTAACCTCAACTTCAAGGGTCAGGTGAAGCTTGTGGAGCTGATGAAGAAACATATCAACACCAAGGTTGTCGTGTCTAACGACGCTAACGCGGCCGCCTACGGCGAGATGATTTACGGTGGCGCGAAATATCTCGACCATTTCATCACTTTCACCCTCGGGACAGGAGTGGGAAGCGGCATCATCATCGACAGAAAACTCGTCCTTGGCTCGACAAGCACTGCAGGCGAGCTCGGTCACTCTATACTCGTCATCAACGGTCGCCAGTGCGGCTGCGGACGCAAAGGCTGCCTCGAGACTTACACCTCGGCTGGTGGCATCCGTCGCACAGCTCTCGAACTGATGGAGCAGAACCCGTCATACAACGGTGTTTTGAAACAAGTCGCACCTGAAGACCTCACATCAAAAATGGTCGGTGACGCCGCCAACGCAGGCGATCCTATAGGCATACAGACTTTCGAAAACGTAGGTTATCTCCTCGGCATCGCTATGGCAAACGCAGCAACGTTCTCAGCCCCGCAGGCCATCTTCCTCATGGGCGGCCCTGTCCATGCAGGCGAAGTACTGATGAAGCCTCTCCACAAATCGTTCGAGGAACATCTGCTGAATATCTACCAAGGTACAGTGCAAATCAGAGTTTCGGAACTGAAAGACAACGAGGTGGCAATATTAGGCGCTGCAGCCCTTTGCCAACTATAAGTATTGTATAGGCGAAAACATAAGACATCCAACCAGTGCGAACAGCGTCACCGCAACAAGTGACAATGCGAACACTGGTTTGTTGTGATTGAAAAACCTTCTGACAATGACCGCCATGACCGGTATCGACGTGAATGGCAATATAAACACAAACAGCCAGATCGGGTATCTCTGCCTCATCATCACAATCTTCCTTGCCTTCCTGATTTGTTTTGCAGTTATTGTTTTCTTCCTGTTTTTGTAATAAAAATTCGACATAACATCAAATAGGAAGTAAAACGCCACAAATCCAATTATGCCTCCCATAGCTGTTGCAGCGAATGTTGTCCAAAACGACAATCCCGCCGCAAAGCCTGCCGCCGGCGCGAACAATGTCTTTACAGTTGCCAACAAAACCAAAGTTATAATCTTCCAAATCATATAAAAATAACGTCAAATATTATTTTCTGTTGCACGCAACAAAAAATTATGTATTTTTGCACCCGCAAACAAGCCACTTTAGCTCAGTTGGTAGAGCAACGCATTCGTAATGCGTAGGTCGTTGGTTCGAGTCCGACACGTGGCTCTTAATCACTTGATACTCATTGAGTTATATCTCCCGTCTTTTTGTCGAGAACTTGATAGACGGAGTTATTTGACTTGAACTCTGGCACTATCACTTTCATCTGTTTCACAATCTCAAAATCGTTGCATGTAGGCAAAATCTCCAGAAGTTTGGCGATCTCGGCGTTCACCTCTTCCTCGGTATATTCACGTACCTTGGCGCGCATAATCTTCGGATGCTCGGTCGGAAGAGTGTTTTCCTTGGTAGCCAACAACTCCTCATACAGTTTCTCACCGGGTCTCAAACCTGTAATCTCAATCTGAACGTCTGGCATGTGCGAAAGCTTGATCATCTTGCTTGCCAAATCGTAAATCTTAACAGGCTTACCCATGTCAAACACAAAGATATCCTCTTCATTACCAATGGCTCCTGCCTCAAGCACCAAACTGCACGCCTCGGGAATTGTCATGAAGTAACGTATGATGTTACGATCGGTGACCGTCAACGGTCCACCGTGAGCCAACTGCTTCTTGAACAATGGGATAACTGAGCCGTTGGAGCCTAAAACGTTGCCGAAACGTGTGGTCACGAACTTGGTATTGCTCTTGCGACTCTGTGTGTATATCTCAGCGATACGTTTGGTGGCACCCATCACATTAGTAGGGTTCACAGCCTTATCAGTGGAAATCATCACAAACTTCTCGACGCCATATTTTATTGCCAAATCGGCGATCAGCTTGGTGCCGAATACGTTGACAAACACCGCCTCGTAAGGAAAACTCTCCATCAAAGGCACATGTTTATATGCCGCGGCATGATAGATGATCTGTGGCTGGTATCTCTCGAACACCTCTGTCATTTTGTTCTTGTCCTTCACATTTCCGACCACAAATTCCTTAGGCACGGCTATGTGTTTGTAAGGCTCCTCATTGTTCAACTCAAACTGCAAATCGTACATCGGTGACTCCGCTTGATCAAACATCACAAGGCGTTTTGGGTTATGTTGCAGAACCTGACGGCAGATCTCGCTGCCTATTGACCCTGCCGCACCCGTAACCATCACGACCTTGCCCTCAAGCTCGTGTTTTACGTTTTCCTTGCCCAAAACGATAGGCTCCCTCTCAAGCAAATCCTCAATCTTAATATCCTCAATCTGGTTGAAATTCAATCGATTGCCATTAATCCATGAGTCGACATGCGGCACTGATTTCACCGAAACACCGAACTCTATGAGTTTGTTGACAATCTCGTTACGTTTGTCGATATTCAAACTTGGCATCGCCAGAATAATCATATCGACATGGTATTTGTTGATGAAATCCTTGTTGAGCACTGCTTCAGGCTTGCGAATCAGAACTCCGTTGATTGATTTTCCGATTTTTGAATTTGAATCATCGATGAATGAAACAACATTGTATTGCGTTGAAGTGTCTTGGTACAGTGCTGTTTGCGTGATAGGACCGGCATCACCGGCACCATAAATCACCACATTGATCTTATTGGGCTGAGGTCGCAGATACTCGTTGTAGATTCGACGTATGACAAGTCGCCCTAACACCATGAAAACCAATGCGATAATGCATGTTAAGAACATTGCCAGATAATTCGGGAAGAAGTTGTTTAAAAACTTCAGGCAATCGTAATTATTTATGATAAACCTGCTGATGCATAATGCGAAAAAGACCCATATTGTAGTTCTTGATATGCGTTCAATATCTTTGAAACCGGAGTATCTGACAAGTCCTTTGTACGATCCTGTTATTATAAAACCTAAGGTGAAATACACCAAAACTGATGTCATTGTCATGAAAAACCACGGCCAGTTTACGTTATGATAGTGCGGATAATAACCGATAACAGGCACTAACAAGATGGCCAATATCACGAGAAACACGTCGAAAACCAATACGTAAATCCTTGATAATGAGCCGGAATTGCGTTTTCCAAAAAATAATCTTGCGATACTTGTCAATAACTTTTTCATATTGTTGATTTGTTATAATCTATTTTTGCCATTCTTTAATCAATTGTTCGTCTTGCATCTTGCAGATTAGAAGACAGTTATTGTCGTCCACAACTATATAATTATCAAGACCTTGAACTATAACTTTTTTTCTTCCATAGGAACGCGCGACGCAGTTTTTGCTGTCGACCATCTGGATGTTTTCTCCAATAATTGCGTTCCCGTTGTCATCGTTTGGGATGTGTGTGTAGAGGCTGCCCCAGGTGCCTATGTCGCTCCAACCGAAGCTGGCAGGGTAGACCAACACATCTTTGGATTTCTCCATCACCGCATAGTCGATGCTTATGTTCGGACATGTTGGGAAGAGCTCGTCAACCACATCTTGCTCGTCGTTTTTGTAGAAATGTGGCTCTATTTTATCGAAAACCGCCGCCAAATCAGGTACAAGCTTCGCGATAGTGTTCACCACCATCTTCACGTTCCAGATGAAGATGCCAGCATTCCAGTAATACCCACCGTCGGCAAGGTATTTCTTGGCTGTCTCAAGGTTCGGTTTCTCTTTGAAAGCCTCCACTTTCTGGATTTTTTCCATTGAGTTGGCATCCGACGACTTGATGTAGCCGTAGCCTGTCTCGGGTCGTGTCGGCATCATGCCGAGCGTCACGATGACATCCTTTTTTTTAGTATAATCGAGCGATTCCTTAATCACCTCTTGGAAATGCGGCACGTCGAGCACCAGATGGTCGGCAGGCGAGAACACGAGGTTTGCGTCAGGATATCTGGCGTAAATCTTGCGGCTCACGTACTCGATACAAGGTGCTGTATTACGCATTATCGGCTCCATGAGTATCTGGCTGTCAGGTACTTGTGGGAGCTGCTCCTTTACGATGTCCTTGTATTTCTTCGATGTCACAATCCATACATGGTCGGGCTCGATGATGCCTGCAAAGCGTTCCACCGTAAGCTGTATCATGGTCTTCCCGATGCCCATCACATCGATGAACTGTTTCGGCTTCTCAGGAATCGACATTGGCCAAAATCGTGAGCCGACTCCGCCAGCCATTATAATAAGGTGATTGTTGTTCATGTCAAATATTTTATCTCCAACCAAATGGATGTCGGCTTAATGGCAGTTTTGCCAACGGATGGTAGTCACCCACCAATCCTATAGGCTTTGAATTTCTAATGTTGTATACTATATCAATGCAGTTTCTCGCCTCTGAAATCCTGAAGCCTTCGCCAGCCAAAATCTTCTCATAGCTCTTGGTGTGAAGCTCATTGAATCCCACGCTGAATTCAAATTCGGAACCGTCAATCATGATGGTTCTGTATGTCCTTTTCTCACCTTGCACAGCATTGTTTGGCAGGGTGTCGGCATTGATACTCAGGAAGTAACGCACCCTCGCTTTCGGCATTTCCAAATAACCGGCCACGCGGTCATGCGTCATGATATGCACCACGTTTTTTGTCACCGGACCGAAAATCCAGGACAACATATCATAAAAATGTATGCCAATATTTGTGGCTACGCCTCCACTCTTGTTCTCGTTGCCTTTCCAAGAGGTGTAATACCAGTTTCCCCTGGCGGTTATGTATGTCAGGTCGACATCATAAATCTTGTCTTTCGGGCCCTCGTCGATTTTCTTTTTCAAAGCCACAATGGAGTCATGGAGTCGCAGCTGTAATATGGTATATGCCTTGTGACCTGTGTTCTGCTCAATTTTCTCCAATGCGTCGATGTTCCAAGGGTTCAGCACCATGGGTTTTTCGCATATAACATCGGCTCCCAATCGCAGTCCGTAACGTGTGTGAGCGTCATGCAGATAGTTCGGAGTACATATTGAAACATAGTCTATATCGATGCCATGCTCTTTCAATCTTGTATTATGGCGGTCGAAAAGTTCAAATTCTGTAAAAAACGCTGTATACGGGAAATAGCTGTCCATGATACCTACAGAATCACTTAAATCGTAAGCGGAAATCAAGTTGTTTCCCGTGTCTTTAATTGCCTTAAGATGTCGTGGTGCGATATAACCGCCGACTCCAATTATAGAAAAATTCTTCATATCTTAAATAAAACATTACCTTTCAGTTCGTATTCTCTACCGCAACTGCATCTCAAATCTTTATCAAGTTTTTTTCCGCATTCGCAAACCCAGCCTATCTGTCTTGCAGGCACTCCGGCCATCAGGGCGTAGTCTTTCACGTCTTTTGTGACGACGGCGCCGGCCGCTATCAGGGCGCTTTTACCGACGGTATGGCCGCATACCACGGTGCAGTTGGCACCTAACGATGCACCTTGTTTAATTAATGTCTTCGCATAAACGCCGTGAACCGGAAAATGCGCCCTTGGGGTCACGACATTCGTAAATACGCAGCTCGGACCGCAAAACACGTTGTCCTCAATCTCCACACCCTCGTACACCGAAACGTTGTTCTGTATCCTGACGCCATTACCAATTTTTACGTTGTTTCCAATGTTGACATTCTGTCCCAAAGAACAGTCTTTACCAATCACCGCTCCTTTCTGGATATGACAGAAATGCCAGATTTTGGTGCCGTCGCCAACGACGGCACCATCGTCTATGTAACTCGATTCGTGTTTAAAAAACATTACAGGTTGGCTTTTTCAATGTCTTTGAAATAGTTCACCGTGCCGACTTTCAGCTCGTCTGTCGCTGCGTCATCGCACACGATGATGCCTTTAGGATGCATCTGCAACGCACTGACAGTGCAGAGATGGCAGACACCGCCCTCGATGGCCGCTGCCAAAGCGCGTGCCTTGTTGTGACCGTTGGCGAGAATCATCACCTCGTCACTGTCCATCACCGTGCCAACACCAACTGTCAAAGCGGTCTTCGGCACCTTGTTGATGTCGTTCTCAAAGAAACGTGAGTTGGCGATGATGGTATCTGTCGTCAGCGATTTCACCCTTGTGCGTGATGTCAGTGATGAGCCCGGCTCGTTGAAAGCGATGTGGCCGTCAGGACCGATGCCGCCCATGAACAGATGGATGCCGCCGTATTTCTTGATCTTGGCCTCGTAATCGGCACATTCTTTCTCAAGGTCTTCAGCATTGCCGTTGAGGATGTTGACATTCTCCTTCTTGATGTCAATATGCTTGAAGAAATTGTTCCACATGAATGAGTGGTAGCTCTCCGGATGGTTCTCCGGAATCTTCACGTATTCGTCCATGTTGAATGTCACCACGTTTTTAAACGACACCTTGCCGTCCTTGTAAGCCTTGATGAGGGCTTTGTAAGTCCCGATAGGTGTTGAACCTGTCGGCAAACCGAGGATGAAAGGCTTCTTTGCCGTCGGCTTGAATTCATTTATTCTGCGGACGATGTGATTGGCCGCCCACTGTGACATTTTTTCATAATTTGGCTCAATTATAACTCTCATATCTTTGTAATTTTTAATTTTTTACTTAACTAAACTAATTTTCTTGCATGGGCAATGTTTTGCAATGCCTCGTCAGTCTCTTTCTTGATTTGTTTTACGAAACTGTTGTCTTCAAGCTTGCCATTAACCGCGTCGCGTTCCGCTTCGCTACGGAATGTTGAGTTGCGTATGACATTTTCATAGTCTTTCTTCCTCGACTCATATACCTGGTCGCAGACATACTGAAGCACTTTTTCACCTCTGTTGAGAGCGTCGGTAAAGATTTCTTTTGTCAAAGAAGGACACTTGTCATAGATGAATCTCAACGCCTGATAACAATGTAACAGCTTGTCAGTCTGATACTTGGTCCACAGATCGTCGTAGCGTTTGTGTATGTCGTCCCAGCTGTCGAGTGTGCCGTTGCAGATGTCGTCGATGAGCTTCTCAAGGTCGTCTTCTGTCACGAGCTGGCCGCCTAAGTTCACCCATTCGCGCTGACGTACGTTGGTGAGATGCTTGCACATTTGTTCGAACGTCTCCTTCGGATGGATCTCCATGTAATAGACAAGGTTCTTCACCGCGTAGTATATTATCATGTCACCATAAGCGTGATATGCCTCGTAAGGCTTGAGTATCACCACTTTACGATGTGACTTCTCCATCTCTTCGCCAAGGACTTCGAGAGCTTTCACAACAGCTTTGTCGCCGTTGAGGAGCTTATGTCCGAGGTCGCGTAAGGTGTAGTATTCCTGCTCTGGATTCTCGCCCTTTGAGCGCAGATAGGCTTTGGCCGTCCATACTTCAAGGAGCTTGCGTCCGGCGATAACCTCTTCCATAGTATCTGGCGCAAACGTCTCAAACTCAATGTTTTGAATCTTGCGTAAGCGTTTGTCACGTTTCTGATACTTCGAGGTGTTACGTGCGATGGCGTACATGTTGTACATCCACCAATAAGCCGGCATCACCTCAAGCTGGTCTTTCGAAACGTTGTTGTTCACCAAAGCGAACGGCAGCTTGATGTTCATCTCGTTCGGATAGTCTGCTTTGGAAAGCAAGGTGAACGAAGCGAACTTCGACGAGTGTTTGACACTCGAGCAAAGACCTGGCCAGAAACCGCGTTTCGCCACTATCTCGCCGTCAGTTGCACGACTGTTGTGGTTCGAACCTAATGTGGCGCCTGCCGCCATGTTGCTCTGACCCATCACGCAGGCGGCGATGAGGAACGAGTTGTTGTGATGCTGCTCATGCGCCGGGAATATCAGGTTGTTCAACACCTCACAGCAAGAAATGGTGGAATTGTCGCCCAAGATAGAATAAATCACACGAGCCCCGTATTTTAGGTTGCAGTTGTCGCCTACCACGAAACGTGTAGCCACCACAGAATAGAAGATGTGGCAACCATAGCCCACGATGCCGTTGACCAAAATCACGCCTTCGCCAATCTGTGTAGGCTCTTCCTCCGATGAGTTGAGCGTCACGTTTTTCAGCTTGTTAGCGCCTTTGATGTAGCAGCATGGCCCGATTTTGGCGTCTTTGATGATCCAGGAATTCTTTATGACACAGCCTTCGCCTATTGTGCCGTAATAACCTCTGCGGTTGTCGAACGACTTCTGAGTTATCTCAAACAATCTGTCCTGAAGTTTTTGAATATCAGTGTATTTAGCCCAAAGATAGGCATCAGCGGTAATCATGCCGTCGAATGGAAGGACTCTACGTCCACCGGCCTCATTCATGAGCTCAAGCCAAACACGGACTTCCTCCGGCTCGTCCTCTTTTATAATACCGTTACCGAACTTTGAGTGGTCGGTGCATGAAACCTCATGAACGTTGAAAAGGATGCAACGGTCGCCGATAATGTAGTTCGCGATGTAATGAACGTCGTGAAGTGCCACATAATCGCCGATGTCACAGGAGATGATGGTGCTGTCGGTTATACCACACGCCATCTTCAAGTCATGATACTGAAGTACCACGTTTTTGATGGCTCCGATACGCACCATACCATAAAAACGATTGTTTTTCACCAAATTGGTGTCGAAATCATCAGTGACCAGGATGTCGTCCCAACTGGTGGCAGTGTTGCTGTTCTTCACCAGACGCTCGATCTCATCGGAACGCAGATGACGCCAGCCGTTTTCCGGCTTCTTGACCTGCTGATTTCTGAAAAAGTATTCGTCGATACCTTCTTTGAGATATTTCTTGTCTATGAAGTTCTCGTAAATACTTTCGTATGGTAATAATGTTACTTTATCCATTTTTGTGATTTTTTTATGAGTTATTTTATTGCTTTTCAATAATATAACCCTTTAATCACGGAAATGGCGTAACAACACGCGCATATCTGTATCTCATAGTTTTAATATTTGTTTTACCTGTTGGCATACATTGACTCGTAATATTTTTCGTATTCGCCGGATGTGATGTTGTCCATCCAGGCTTGATTCTCAAGATACCATTTCACAGTCTTCTCAATGCCTTCCTCGAATTGCAGACTCGGCTCCCAGCCCAGTTCTCTCTGCAGTTTCGATGAGTCGATGGCATATCTCATGTCGTGTCCCGCACGATCGGTCACGAAGGTGATGAGGTCCATGTCCTCGCCCTCTTTTCTGCCCAATAGCCTGTCGACAGTGTTGATGACAACCTTGATGATATCTATGTTTTTCCATTCGTTGAAGCCACCGATGTTATACGTCTCGGCTATCTTTCCCTTATGGAAAATGAGGTCGATGGCACGCGCGTGGTCCTCTACATACAACCAGTCGCGGACGTTTTCGCCCTTGCCGTAAACTGGCAATGGTTTGCGGTGACGTATATTATTGATAAACAACGGAATAAGCTTTTCTGGGAACTGGTACGGACCGTAGTTGTTCGAGCAGTTTGTCACTATGGTAGGCATGCCGTAGGTGTCGTGGAAGGCTCTCACGAAGTGGTCGCTCGATGCCTTTGACGCTGAATACGGCGAATGTGGCATGTATTTCAGGTCTTCAGTGAAGAACTTGCTTCCGTATGCCAGATGGTGTTTCCCTGACGATGCCTTTGTGGTGAATGGAGGCTCGATGCCTTCAGGGTCGGTCATTTCCAGCGCTCCGTACACCTCGTCGGTAGAGATGTGATAGAAGCGTTTGCCATCCCATTTCTCCGGCAGCTGCTCCCATGTCAGCTTGGCTGCCTGCAACATGCTCAAAGTGCCCATCACGTTGGTCTGAGCGAAGGTGAACGGGTCTTTGATAGAACGGTCCACATGGCTCTCCGCCGCGAGGTGAATCACGCCGTCGACGTTGTATTTCTTGAAGATTTCCATTATCGTCTCGAAGTCGCAGATGTCGGCCTTGACAAAGGTGTAGTTGGGCTTGTTCTCGATATCTTTGAGGTTAGCGAGGTTGCCTGCGTAAGTCAGCTTGTCGACGTTAATGATATGATAATCAGGATATTTGTTCACAAAAAGTCTCACAACGTGACTCCCGATGAATCCTGCGCCGCCGGTGATGATGATGTTCTTCATAGTTTGTTGATGCATTTTTTTAACGACTCCTTCCAATGCGGAATCGTGATATTTAACGAATTTTTAATTTTTGTCTTGTCTAAAACGGAGTAGCTCGGTCTTTTGACTTTGCTCGGGAACTCGTCGCTGTGGCATGGCTGTATGTCGCACTCGTTGCCGCTCAGCTCGCAGATCTCTTTCGCAAAGTCGTACCAGCTTATAACTCCTTCATTACTAAAGTGATACACATCTTGAATCTCGTCGTATCTTCTCTCTTCTATAATCTTAAAGATGACACTTGCGAGGTCGAATGCGTATGTCGGGGTGCCGACCTGGTCGAAAACGACGTTGAGTTTGTCACGCTCGGCTGTCAGCTTTCGCATCGTCTTCACGAAGTTGTTACCGAACTCCGAATAAAGCCATGCTGTCCTGATAATCAGATAGTTACAGCCGACTTTCCAGATGGCTTGTTCGCCGTGTAGCTTGGTTCTGCCGTATGCTCCCGTCGGGTTTACCGGCTCTGTCTCCTTTCTCGGGGTGTTGCCTTCGTTGCCGCCGAACACGTAGTCCGTCGAGATGTGGATGAGCGTGGCGTGATTTGCTTTGCAGGCTGATGCCAGATATTCAACAGCTTGAGCGTTAATGAGTTCCGCTGTCTTCTCATCGTCCTCTGCCTTGTCGACATTGGTGTAAGCTGCACAGTTGACAACCACTTTTATATTGTTGTCTCTCACGAAATCCATCACGGCATCACGGTTGGTGATGTCGAGCTCGTCCACATCTGTGAAGATGTAGCTGTCGGAGCTTCCTTGTGATACTATTCGCATCTCGTTGCCGAGCTGACCGTTTGCGCCTGTGACCAATATATTCATCACTCTAATTTTCTTTTATATTTCGAATACGGATTATCCAAATCAACGCGAATATAATTTTCGCCATTAAATTTCAGATAATCTGTTATTTTTTATCAAAATCAAAAGGCGATTCGAAATCTTTAAATAAAGGATGATGTTTGTCTTTTTCTGACAGGATCACATCTTTTTCATTTATTAACCAGTTGATATTCAAATCTTTGTCATTCCATTGTAACGCTCCTTCGCTTTGTGGGGCGTAGTAGTTGTCGCATTTGTACTGGAAGATTGCCGTCTCGCTCAAAACCGAAAAACCGTGTGCAAATCCGTGTGGGATATAGAACATGCGATGGTTGTCCTCGCTCAGCTCACATGCCACGTGCTTGCCGTATGTGGGCGAGCCTTTGCGTATGTCAACCGCCACGTCAAGCACTTTTCCTCTCACGCAACGCACCAATTTCGCTTGTGCAAACGGCGGCATCTGAAAATGCAGACCGCGCAGTACCCCGTAGCATGATTTTGATTCGTTATCCTGCACAAAAACCGTGTTTATGCCAAGCTTTTCGAACTCTCTTTGCGAAAACGACTCAAAAAAATAACCCCTCTCATCGCCAAAAACCCTCGGTTCGATGATCACAACTCCTTCAATATCAGTTTTTACTATCTCCATTTCTCGGTGATGTACAATTAACCTGCAAAATTACGTATTTAAATTATAATATCAAAGAAAAAAATGTATTTTTGCAAAAAATTTTTACGATATGATACTTTGTCTTGAAACAGCTACGCCATCATGTTCGGTGGCATTGGTTCACAATGGCGAGGTTTTGGCTTGCGAGGAAGATCCTAAAGGCCAGAACCATTCGGAAAAGATTACGCTTTTCATCGATTCTGTGATGAAGAAGGCAGGCATCTCATACAATGACCTCGACGCAGTGGCCGTCAGCATGGGACCTGGCTCCTACACTGGTCTCCGCATCGGCGTGAGCACCGCAAAAGGACTCTGCTACGCTGTTTCCAAACCTCTTATCGCTGTCGAGACATTGCATGCGATGGCATACGGCGTAGAGCCGCACGGCCGTGCGGCTCTACGCGTCCCGATGATTGACGCCCGCCGTATGGAGGTCTATGCCGCCATATTCGACGAAAACGTAAATAAAATAAAGGATACAGAGGCGGTCATCATCGACGGGAACTCTTTTGCCGACCTCAAAAAAGACCATCATATCTATCTCTTTGGCGACGGTGCCGACAAATGCGCCGAGCTTTTCGCAAACGACGATAAAATCACGGTAATCAAAGAGTTCCATTGCTCTGCAAAATACATGAACGTCATAGCTCAACGCAAACTCGACGCCAACGATTTCGTCGACGTGGCATATTTCGAGCCGTTCTACCTCAAGGATTTCGTCCCTGGAACACCTACCGTCAAGGGTTTACGCTAATTCTCGAGCCGTTTGAATACGCTCCGAACTCCGGCGCATATTGGCATTGTATCAGCGAATACCCCGCGCTGAAACTGCCATCTTTTGTCACATACACCTCGTACGAAACCGTATGTTTCCCTTTAGGAAGATACTCGAAGAAGAACTCCATCGCCACGTCGGATGTGCTTTGATAATACCATAATCCGTCGTCCCAATGATATTGTGAAATCTGTTCTCTTGGCTCGAAGCAGGCACCACGTAAGTCCTTGAGATACACGAACTCCATGTCTTGGCTGTTCTCGATGGTAATTTCAATTTTCACCTTGTCGCCGACATTGGGATTCTCGTTGTCGAAGACAAGTTTCCGTATGACCGACACCTCGTCTTTGTGCTGCTGCACCTTGTCAATAGGCACGAAATATTGACGATAAAGACCGCCCCAAGCCACGTGGTCACTATTATTCTCTATTGATATTGGCAGAGATTCGATGAATCGTATCTGTATAGGAAATTCATACAATGTTGTATCACTGGAATTGATGGTTTTACCATTAACTGTCAGTGTCACATCGCCGTCTTCAGTCCAGTCGCTGCCAGTGTTTACGAGGGCGAGGATTGCCTCCACGCTGGCGCGTTCACTCTCCCACATATTGGTGCGTTTCTGCGTCAGAATCCACAGGCGCATGGCGTCGATCTCATCCATTCTCGGGTCGATTTCGTTGAAAGCCTCAAGAATTCTGACCTCAGCCATCAGTCCGCAGTCACGCCAGTACATCCCGAGCTCGTTCTTGATGGCAAACTCGCGCAGTGACTGCACAATCTTCTTGGCGGCTTTTTTCTCGCCGTTTCTGTTGAGAATCAATGCGATATGTGCACGTTCCTCGAAGTCGAAGTGTTTCCAGTCTTTCTTCAGTTTCTTGACGAAAAACTTCTTGGCGGTGTCGTATTTCCAGCTTGTCTTGTAGTCGAAATAGCTCATCGCATAGAGGCTGCGCATGGTTGTCCAGCTGCAGTGATAATTGTTGCGTTTTTTCTTCGTGTCGAGTCTGTCATAATCCTCAATCACTTCATTTTCAATGAAATGGAATGCGTCTTCGGTCATGGAGTCGTCGCTGCCGAGGCGACCTAAACCTGTTAAGATGTATTGTGTGATAAGCACGCTTTCTGGACATCCGTCAATCCATGACCAGCCGCCGTTTGGTGTCTGTTTTTGTCCAAGCAGGTTCAATGCCGATGCGATATTGTCGTTAACAGCTTCAGTATCAAAGAGTTTTGCAATAGCGGCACGCTGGGCGGCTTCGTGCTGTGCCTCTACAACCCAAGGCGTTTCCTGCAGTATTATCGCCTTCAAATCCTCATATTTCTGAAGCTCCGACAAAGTGTCGTTTTTATATGTGTTTTCAAGTTTTTCGGCAATTTCCGGATGGCTGTCCATGATTTGTTTTGCCATACTGTTGACGAAATATCTGTAGAATGCTGTAATCGAGTATTTCTCGTCACCTTCAGCCACGTATGGCATCGCGTGAATGGCAGTCCACAGCGGGTTTTCGTTGAAGTGCAGCGTTATCTTGTGGTTACGCTCGCCTTCATGGTCGATGTCGAAATCATATTCCTTCACGGTGTGCGCTTTTGCGGTGAGCGCATAGGTCTGTGTCAGGTAAACTTCGGTGCTCAAAACTGGCATCTCGTGTTGCTCGGCGTCGCTGAAACCGTCAGTTATTGCTGAGAATCTGAACTTCGGGATGTTCAAATCTTTCTGCATCGCGACCTTCCATCGCACGCTGCGGCTCTGACCTGCCGGAATCGGCTCCATGTTGATGTCTTGGTCAGAAATAATCAAGTCGATCAAGTTATCTGAATCATCAAAAATCTCAAGTTTTGCTGATGGTTTCACGGCTTCGTCTGAGAGGTTGATAACGTTTGCGACAAACCAAAGCGTGTCCTCGTCGTAGGCGAAACGCGGCATGTCGGCCATAATCATCAGCGGCTGTTGCGTGACTATGGTCTTTTCGAAACTTCCAACTTTCAAATCTTTTGAGTAAGCTAAAAGCTTTAAGTTCCAACGTGTTAGCGCGTCTGGCATGGTGAAAGTGAAAGTCGCATCGCCGTTTTTGTCGGTTCTCAAATTTGGGAAGAAAAACGCTGTCTCGTTGAAATCTTTGCGAATCTTCACAGGTTTGACGTTTCCCGATGTAGCACCTGATGCTTGATTTTCTGGTACTACATAATCAGCTCTCATGAAAATTTCTTCTTCTACTTCTTCTTCCATAGAAATAGCAGCATCAGCAACGTTTTTTTCCAAATAATATTGGCTTCTGTTACGAAAATGATTTGGAATTAAACCGATATTTGAAAAAACCTGTTTTTCATCATAATTTATATGAGAAATATAATAATATTGCGAAGAGTTTAATGTGTTATAACTCTTGTCAGACATTATGAAACTGCTTGAATTCATTGCTGGTTTTGTGTTGAAATACCAGCTTAGAGGATTTAAATTGTCAAGCGATGCGTCGTACATGGTAGCGATCATTGATGATTCGAGCGGTTTACCCTTATAGTCTTTCACCGTCACGCTCCAAGTGTCAGAGCCACCAGGTAGAATCTTGTCACGCTCGGTGTGCAAGACGATGTTCAAGTCCATGTTATTATAAGGAATATCAACATAACTAATGTGTCGATTTTCGGTATTGAATTTTGTCAGAGCCACTTGGAAATCAAGTCGTCCACGGTCTTCCTCTTTGACTTTGTATGAGAACTTGAAGATATTGTTATTCAATGTGATACGCTCTGATTTCAAGATTTTTCTTCCAAGTTTCACCATCACCAACGCAGAGACATTTTTCTCCGATGAACCCACGTAGTAGTTAATCGTTTCACCTGGTTGGGCGTAAGCCTTGTCGATGTTGGTCCAACACATTGATTTCACAGGCGTTTTCTTCGATTGCATGTTAAATACAACGTATGAAGTTGAGTAAGCCGACAGTGTGTCGTCCAAAGAACGCAATTCTACTACATATTTCGCCGGCTGAAGGTCAAAGTTTTTCGGCAACAGTTTCGCTTTTCCATCAACATTGATAACTTCCTGATAAACGATGTCTTTAGTTATGTTTTCTTTGTAATAATAATCAAAATGCGGGAATAAATCCTTTAATTCCTGGTCGCTCAAAAGTTGTCTGTCAAAGTTGCCGATATTTTTTTCGTATTTTTCTATATCATTGATTTTAAATATCTTACATTCCACATTCGTTTTGGCAGCGATACCGTTGATATTGTTTGCAGTAATGTCAAGATCTTTGAAATCTTTTGTTTCAATAGTAGAATTATCGTTGGAAAGTGCTAAAACATATTTATTATAGGTAGCACTAACAGTAAAAGTTCCGCTCTGTGTCTCACCTTGTTTGTTTGTGGCTTCCACTGTCACCTCGTAGACGTATCGTGGAATGTTTGTAGCATCAACACTCGAAGATGGTACCAAATGAAAATCAATATTAAAAGTGCCATCAGTTAAAGTAGCACTTTCACCTGTAGAAATGGTCTCGTTATTGACATAATATGGATCCCAATTCCAAAATCTGAATGGAAAAGTGGTCTTTCTTGTGAAGGTGTATTTGTATTTCACGTTGTCCAAACCGAAGCCTGAGAGTGCTGCAACTTTACCGGAAATAGTGACGCTGTCACCGACTTTATATTCCTGTTCTGGTGTGTTAAATGTTACTTCAAATGTCGGACGTTTGTATTCTTCCACTTTGATGAATGTTCTGTGGTTGTTCCAAACAAGCTTGTAATCACCATTGATTCTGTCTGTAGGAATCGAAAAACTGCCACTGGCAGAGCCAAATATATCTGTTATAATAGTAAGAGTATCAATGATTTGATAGTTTGGATCTCGAAATTCGATGAAGGTTTTGTGGTTTGGTAAAACCTCTTTGTTTTTCGAATTACCCTGATAAACTACACAGCTGAATTGTACCGTTTGTCCTGGACGATATATAGCGCGGTCGGTGAAAATAACGCTTTTTATTGTAGTGTCATCATAATTATTATGACTGTAAAAATCGACATATGATGTTGATATAAGAGTATCGTTATTACAATACAAATCTACATAAACGTTTTTATATATATTTGGAGCCACAAGAAATCCATCTTTATCGCTGATAACATCGCCAACTGCCGTGCGTTCATAACGTCCTGAATTATATGAATATACACGTTCAGAAAAATGTGCCACGACATCTTTCATTGGCTCACTGGTTTCGCGGTTTACAATGTAAAAATTAGTGCTTTCATTTGCCTCCACATGAAAATATGACAAATTGCTAACCTGGAAAGCACTAAAAATCAAATCATCATAATCTTTGAAACTGTTGTTATTTGAAAACACAATATAATATTGTCCAGTCTGCAAAGCGGGCAGTGCGATGAGCGAAGAATGTTCCTTATAATCAGTCTCTTCTGGAATTTCGAGAGTGCTATCAATTACAGGTGTTTTCGCTAAAAGTTTTTTGTAGATTTTTTCATCATCAAGACGTGCTATTTCCAAAAACTCATCAGCCGACACCTTATAAATCTTATATGTAGGGTTGGTTGTGTTTCGATATTTCAACCCAACAGCAATGGCTTGACCAGGCACATATACATTGTATAATTCAATACTAACGCTTTTCTTTGTTATGCTATTAATGACTTCATTGCATTGTTTGTATAGCTGATCATCTTTGTCGAGCATCGCCATCGTCGCTTCACAAAGGTCTTTCGCACGGACATATTCTTTTTTATCAATAAGATAACTGATTTGCTTGACTTTTATCTTTGCAACTAATTCATTTTCAGTACATTCGGCAGCAAGTTGTGAAAATTGGTTGAACTTTTCCTCATCGTAAATGCTACCAAGCTGACGAATCCTATTGTTATAATAAGCCTTGATATATTTGTTTTCAAGGTCGAAAGCCAATAGTTTTTCGTACAGTTCTTTTTCTTTGTCAAAGCTGTAATGGCTTATCAGACAATGCATTGCATAGTCGTAAAGCGTCGGCTCAAAGTCGATGTTATATTCAATTTTTTCTGTGCCGTTTTGAAATAATTCGGCATAGTTTTTCATGGAAACGGTTTTGATTATATCGTTGTCCGCATATTCCAAAATATCCTCGAATTTATAGGTGCGCTTGGCGATTTCACAATTCAGGATGACCTGCGACGGCTCTGAGAGCTTTGTAAGGTACGACTTGCAATAAGCCACGATGGTGTCATTGGATTTCTCATTGGTCATGTCGAACACTTCGCATCGTTTGACCACCATTTTCAACAGCTGGCTGTCGTTTTTATCCTTTTTTGCCTGTTTTTCAATCTTGTCAAGCGTTTTGTTAGCCGATTCGGGAAGGAGATTCTCAATGTTGTCGTCAAACTCTTTCCAAAGTTTGTCATAGCTTTGAGCGTTGATACTCAATGATATAGCTAATGCTATTAAGAAAACAAATAACTTTTTCATAGAATAATATTTTTCTCACGCAGATAACGCAGAAATCGCAGAAATATTATAAAATCTGCTGTATCTGCTATATCTGCGTGAGGCTTTTATTTCTATTTGGTTTTCTCAGCCATTGCCCTGTTGTAGCACTCGCGGCAGAGTGGCTCGTAGCTCTCGGTCTCGCCTAAAACCACAAGTTTGTCGCCTGCTATGGTACGGTGTGAATATTGTGCCAGCGAGCCGCAGCGCATGCAGATGGCGTGCACTTTTGTGACGTCTTCAGCTATCGCCATGAGTTGAGGCATGGGACCAAATGGCTTCCCAAGGAAGTCCATATCGAGACCTGCGATGATAACTCTAATCCCTTGATTGGCAAGCTGTTGGCATACTTCAACAAGCTCGTTTCCGAAGAACTGCGCCTCATCGATGCCAATAACATCGCATTCGTTGGAATAAAATAGTATCTGTTGGGCGTTTTCCACAGGAATGGAGTGCAAGGCGTTGGCGTTATGCGACACCACGTCTTCTTCGGAGTATCTCGTATCGATTCCGGGCTTGAAGATTTCGACCCTGAGTTTGGCTATTCTGGCACGGTTCAGACGACGTATCAACTCTTCGGTTTTGCCTGAAAACATTGAGCCACACACCACTTCAATCCATCCTTGCGATTTATTATGAGAATCTTTTTCGAGAAACATAGCCCACGTATTTAAATTTTTTATAATTTTGTTGACTACAAAAATAATGAATTTTATCATGGAAACACAAAAAAATGATGAAAAAAATATTGTGCTTGAGCTGAAACGCCAGCTGGGCCGCATGATGGTGCAGGTCGACTACATGTATCGCAACGACCGCGAGATGAGCCAACTGGACCTCGACATTTTGATGGAACACACCCGTGATTTGTACGACTTACTCTGTGATTATCAAGTGGATAACCTGAAATTTGACAATGAGAAAGAAGATTTTGTCGAAAAAGAGATAAACGAAGGCGGCGAGGTGATAAAACGTGATGTGGAACTTGAGATAGAGACACCTGAAGAGGTGATGAGAGAGCCTGATAACAACAGCCAAAACGACGACAAAGGTCTTGATGCTAAGGACAAAGTTGCTGATAATGAGTCAGTTAATGATGATGACGATATCGATGACGAGGACTGGGAAGACGAGGAGGATGAGACTTTCCACATCGAGCCAATCAATGAAGACGACTATGAAGATAGTCCGATGATTGTGCCGGCACAAAAAGAAACTCCAGCGATGGAACAGAAACCTGTGATGGAGGATAACAGTCTGGCAGCTAAGTTGCAGCGCACCCCTGTGACGGACATACGAGCCGCTCTCGGAATCAATGATAAGATGATGATTATCAATGATTTGTTTAAAGGTTCGGTGGAGCGTTTCAACAAGTCGGTCGATGCGTTGAATGAGTTTCCGACGCTTTCAGGAGCAAGAATTTACCTCAGCGAGCTGCAGATCGAGCTCCAATGGGATACGGAGTCACTCGCTTATGAACTTCTTTATGACCTTGTAGAAAGACGATTTATATGAAACTTTATTTAGTCCCGACACCGATAGGAAACCTCGAAGACATCACTCTGAGAGCGTTGCGTGTGCTGCGTGAAGAGGTCGACGTGATACTTGCCGAGGACACACGCACGAGTGGTAACTTATTGAAACACTATGAGATAAGTAAGCCTATGCAGGCGTTTCACCTGAACAACGAGCATGTGGTGGTGGAACGTGTCGCCGAGCGTATCGCCAACGGTGAGCGCATGGCTCTGGTCACTGACGCCGGCACTCCGGCCATCTCCGACCCTGGTTTCATGCTCGTCCGTGAGTGTATTAAACGTGGCGTGGAGGTGGAATGCCTCCCAGGTGCCACGGCCTTCGTGCCGGCTCTCGTCAACTCGGGATTGGCAGCCGACCATTTCATCTTCGAAGGCTTCCTGCCACATAAGAAAGGTCGCCAGACGAAGATTAAGCAAATCGTTGAAAATGAATATACTACGATATTGTACGAGTCACCGTTCAGGCTCGTGAAGACGTTGGAACAACTTGCAGAAGTGGCTGGCCCCGGACGCAGAGTGTCGGTGGCCCGCGAGTTGACGAAGATCCATGAAGAGAATGTGAGAGGGACACTGGAAGAGGTGATAAAATACTTTAAGGAGAAGGAAGTCAAAGGTGAAATTGTAATAATAATTGAAGGAACAGCGAATTAGAGTCATTTCGACTGTAGCGTAGCGGAATGGAGAAATCACCGGCAAACAATTGATTCGGAAATATTCAAATGGCGGAGATTTCTCGACTTCGCTCGAAATGACGAATGGAATGTTTACGACAAAAAAAAGAAACATGAAAAAGCTTACAATCACATTGATAATTATGCTTCTCGCATTGGGCGCCTCAGCGCAGAAGAAAGAGAAGATTTATAACGAGAAAGGCGAAATCATCAAGCGGGGCTGGAACTTCGGACCGCTGCCAGTCGTGGGATTCAACAGCGATATGGGTTTCCAATATGGCGTCTGCCTTGACATTTTCAACTACGGCGACGGCTCGAAATATCCGGGTTATGACTTCAAAATCAACTTTGAGGTCTCCACTTACACCAGAGGCTCGAGCATCTTCCGCACATATTCCTATTGGAACAATATTATCCCAAAAGGAAAGCTTTTTGTTGATTTGGGGTATTTTATAGATAAAAAATTCAACTTTTACGGATTTAACGGCTATGCGGCACCATATTACAAGGATATGGCTGTCTATTATGGTGATGGCGGCCCTAATCCGGAAAATTATCCGCCTTTAGCTGTAGAAGAACCGGGCTTGAAAGAAAGCGGCTTTTATCTGATGGACAGAAGGCAAGTTCGTGCTATCGTGAGCATGCAACAACAGATTGGAAATGTAAAACACCTGTATTACGGAGTCGGTTTGGCATATTACAACTATAGCTTTGATCGTTTGAGCTACAAAAAATATGATGACCAGGCGACACTTTTTGACTTGTATTGCGCTACAGGTCTGATCCGCCCTGATGAGCGTAATGGCAATGTGACGCAAGTCAAGGCAGGCATCATATACGACTCGAAAAACTATGAAAACGACCCGACGAGAGGCCTTTATTTCGAGGCTAATTTAACGGCAGCCCCTGATTTTATTGACAAAAACGGCTACGATTACTTGACGTTTACAGGCGTTTTCCATCATTACATCCCGCTTTGGGGCGATAATCTGACCTTCTGTTATCGTCTTGGCGCTCAGAATGTGCTTGCAGGGGATGTCCCGTATTATGCGATGATGAATGCTAACCTCTTGTTTTACAAGAAGATAGTAACTGATTGCTTCGGTGGCTCGACGACAGGACGAGGCATAAATCCGAACAGAGTCATAGGTCAGGGAATGGCTTGGTTGAATGTTGAGTTGCGTTGGAGGATTGTCAACTTCAAGTTCATCAACCAAAACTGGTGTGTGGCGCTTAACCCTATGTTCGACGCAGGCATGGTGACACAGACTTTCCGGCTTGAGGAGCAGAAAGCCGCGATGGATAAGCTGGTAAATGAAGGTGGCGTGATATCAGAAGACAATCGTGACCTGTTTTACAGCGGCAGAGACGAGAGTCCCCATACCGCAGCAGGATGCGGCGTGAAGCTCATCATGAACAAAAACTTCGTGGTGTCGGCAGAGTTCGCCAAGGCCATCGACAAGCAGGATGGCGACGGCCTGAAAGCGTATATAGGGTTTAACTATATATTCTGATACTCTTTCATTCAATTGTTTGGGATTTCTCGACTTCGCTCGAAATGACGAGTTATATGTGGCAGTGTTTCCTGCAAATACTCAGGATGCAGAGCACTACAGCGCAGCAGATGATGCCGATGAGTTGCCATGTCCACGGACTTGGGCTTACCTCGTCTTCATAGACTGCCATGCTTGTTTTCACTGATTTTATGATGGCGTTGGAGCTGTAGGTGGCACCGCTCACCGCGTCGACATCGAGGTTGATGGCTTCTTTCGGCGTGAGACCGTAGAATCTCTCAACGAGACCGCCGTCTATCACTCTGTCGAGGAAACGTGGAGTCTCTTTGTTGTCAAGGATGTTGATGCTTGCTATTTTGCCATCTGCCATGTTGATTTCCAATGGGATGACATCGTTGAAACCTTTAAATTCATCGCCCTGGCAGTACTCGTCAGTGTAAAGCGTGGCGTTGCCGTTTTGAGCGGCGTTTTTGTTACCGAAGCGGTCGATTCCGAACATCACCGCGAAAAACCCGAGGGCGATGACGAAGATGTAGTTTAAAATCTTGATGGTTTTCATATTGTTATAATTATCAATTAATTCGTCATTTCGACTGAAGCGGAGCGGAATGGAAAAATCTCATTCATTGTTTGAGATTTTTCGACTACGGCTTCGCCTTCGCTTGAAAAAACGGAACAAAATTACAAAAATTATTTTGATTTGAAGAAAAATTCGTAAATTTGTCGTTTCAAAAATTTGTTAGATGGGTAAGATACAAGATGACAATTGGCTATATTCATTTTTGAGGTTTTTCGTTGACCGTCACACTTTCCGCGGGTTTCGCAGGTATCGGATAGTGGGAAGGGAGAACATCCCTGAAGGTGCGTGCCTGTATGGCTCAAACCACTGCAACACCCTGATGGACGCTATGGTGATACTTGCCACCACCCATGAGAAGAAGGTGTTCATCGCAAGAGCCGACATCTTCCAAAACCCCAAGACAGCCAAGATTTTACGCTGGCTGCGCATACTCCCGATTTATAGGATACGCGACGGCATAGGCGCAGTCCGTGATAAAAACGGCGACACCATGGACCAGGCCATGGATGTGATGTACGACGAGGTTCCGATGTATCTGTTCCCGGAGGCCACACACCGCACAAAACACTCGCTGAGGCCCATAAGCAAAGGGATTTTCCATATCGCACTCAGAGCAAACAACAAATATGGCAAGGAAAAACCTGTTTATATAGTGCCTGTCGGCCTGGAATATGGCGATTATTTCCGCTTCCGCTCAACAATATTGCTAAGTTATGGTGAGCCTATCAACGTGTCAGAGTTTGTAAAAGGACGCGAAGAAGAGAACGAAGCAGTGATTCTCAATGAGTTAAAGACTGTTCTGAGAGAAAGGATGGCCAAACTTATCTCGTTTATACCCGACGAAGACGAAGACTACGAAGCAATCTGGGAATTGACAAAAATCAGGGCAGGGAAACAGCCTTGCTCGTTGAAGAAACGACTTGAGAACAACAAACAGAAAATCGCAGAGATACTTGATTTTAAAGAGAAAGAACCCGAAAAGGCGAAGACACTGTTTGACAAGGTGAGAGACTTTACACGACTCAGGAAAGAGAAGAAAATCTCAGTGAAATCGGTGGCAAACAAGGCTACTTTTGGAAAAACGCTGTTGAAGTCTTTGCTGATGCTTCTCGGACTGCCGTTTTATGTTGCCGCCGCAGTGGTGTCATGCCCGATATGGATTATTGCATATTTCGTACTTAAAGGATTGAAAGACAAAGCGTTCCGCAATACCGCCAACTTTTGTGTCGAGATGGTGATGCATCCGTTGGTGATGGCGGCTGGCATCACACTGCTGTTTTGCCTCGTGCCGTGGAAATTTGCTGCTTTAGGTAGTGTTTTCCTGTATTACAGCTATGTCTACTTTATTGATTATAACGAATGGTTGCGCATTTGGATGTCGGATATCCGATTGATTTTCAATGGCAAACTAAAAGAAAAAGCAAAAGAACTTTTTTAATCATTAATTTTATATTTATTTAAAGAAAAAGTCTTATTTTTGTAGATTGATAAAAATAAGGCTTTTTTTCTTGGGTCGCTAATGTGACTCAAGTGGCGAAGCTGTGAGAAGACCTGATGTAATTATATCATAATCAATAATTTACAGATGAAGAAAATTTTTGAAGGATTGCGACCATTTCAAAAAGCGGAACTGCTGATAATGATGCTTTTGGCTTTTGCGATACCGTTTCATTGGCTGGCGGCGCAATATTGCGAGGTGGCGTTGCTTGTTTGCGCGGTTTTGAAAGTGGTTTTCGACCAGAAATTCAAGTTCAACGAACAGCAGATGAAGCTCAAATGGGCCTATATCATCTTCGCGATGACATGGCTGATATATCTTGTTGGTATGTTATACACTGAAAATCAATCTGTTGGATGGGCGCAGGTGAGCAAAAAACTCGGATTCCTGATTTTCCCGATGATTTTCCTGTTTTCCGACATGTCGTATATGACCAAACAGAGACTGAAAGCTATAGGAAACGCTCTGGTTTTGGGCTGTGTGCTGTTTTTCATGATGAATTTGGTGTACGCCGTTTACGATGTGCTTTTCAATGGAGAGATAACAGCCCGCTTTTTCGACCAGGAGCTGATGAAATGGTACTATGTGCACCACAGCTACCTCTCAATGTACGCCAGCCTCGGCTTGATGTTCTGTTTCATGGGTATTTTTGGAGATGTAAATCGTAAAGCTAAGATAATCAACATTATAGCATATTTAGTTTTGGTTGTCTTCATCATCTTGGTGAGGTCGCGTGCCGGTTTGATATGGATGGTGCTGACATTCGTTTTGCAGTGGATTTGGCTCACTTTCCTCATGAAAAAGAAGAAAATCGGCCTGATAATGGGCGGTGTTTTTGTGCTTGGCGTGGCAGGCGCTTGTGTGGCATTCCCGCAGAGCGTCGAGCGAATCACTGAGACTATCAGCAATATCACGTCGGAACACTCTTCTGACCATCGTTTGATACAGTTTAAAGGATATCAGTCGGTTTTGAAAGAAAACTGGGCGTTTGGAGTTGGTACAGGTGACAGGACGGCAGAGACTATGGCATCGTATCATCGGTATAAAGCCAATCTGGATGCGAAATTCGGTCCCGAGATGGTTGCTGTTATTGATGAAGTTATTGACAATCAATGGTATGAGCCAGATGACAATATGCGTAAAGATTTGATGGAGGAGGCAGAGAAACATGGTGTCGATCCGGAAATTGTCTCAAAGTATCTTGTTGAATATCAGTTTATTAGATTTGCGATAGACAATGAAATCAATGCACACGACATGTTTTTCGAGACCATGATAAGCGTGGGTGTCATCGGATTGCTGCTGTTGCTGGCATATTTCATCATTCCGCTGGTGCTTTGGATAAAAACGAAGAGATTCGACATGCTGTATTGCTCGTTTTTGCTGATGATAGGCTTCAATGCGCTGTTTGAATCCATCTTCGAAGTGCAGCTCGGAATCATTTTCTTCTGCTTCTTCAACTCGCTATTATTTACTCTGTCATTTCGACCGGAGCGAAGCACTCCCGTCATTTCGACCGAAGCGAAGCACTCCCGTCATTTCGACCGAAGCGAAGCGTAGTGGAGAAATCTCCTCCAAAAAGAGAGGCTTCAAAAATGTATGAGATTTCTCCGCTCCCTACGGTCGGTCGAAATGACGGGAAACAAGCTCGAAAAGACAATATGAATGAATTAAATAGAATTAAAAATATGAAAAAGTTTTTTCAAGTTATTGCCCTGATTTTACTGGGGCTTACAGCTAAATCTCAGGAGCTTCTCATTCCTCTCAACGACGATTATGAGATGGAAGTTCAGACTGCCGCCTACAGCTCGGATTACCTGTTTCACACATCCATGAGAGGCTGGAGCGAGTCGCAGTTTGACGGTAAGATTGACTTGGACAGCATCAATGAGTTGTACCGTATTCCAATAAAAGCGAAAAGCAAGTTTTGGAATTACTTGTGGAATTCGTTTTTAAACGATGATTTCATAAGGTTGAAAAACAAAAAATATTATGTCGCAATCAATCCGTATATTGATTTTCAGGTTGGCTCGGATGGACATAGAACCACTTGGGTGAACACTCGCGGCGCTGAGATTAAGGGAACGATAGGAAAACAGTTTGCATTTTACACAAATATCAAGGAAAATCAGGCGGTGTTCCCGGAATATGTCGATGCCTATTGCACTACTATTGGCGTGGTGCCAGGACAAGGTTTCGCCAATAAATACGGGGCAAACGGAAGAGATTTCACCAATGCTTCCGCCTATTTGGCATATCGTCCGGTGAAATGGTTTGACGCCACTTTGGGATACGGCAAGAACTTCATCGGTGACGGCTATCGTTCGATGATGCTGTCGGACAATGCGGCTAATTATCCGTATCTGAAGCTTAAAGCCGATTTTTGGAGGATTCAGTACACCTGTATGTATGCGCAAATGACCGACCGTCATACTGTTTTGGCCGACAACACATACGCTCGTAAGTGGGCTGTGATACATTATTTGGATTTTGCCGTGACAAAACGTCTTAACATTGGTTTATTCGATGCGGTGATGGCAGCGGCACAGACACATCAGCAGGTGATGGTCAACGACTCTACATACGCCACCATTGACATGAAGAGAGGCTTTGATTTCCAATACATTAACCCGATAATCTTTTTGCGTTCGGCTGAATATTATGCAGGAAAATCGCCTGACAACGCGGTGTTGGGTATCAACGCAAGTTTTATCATAGGCAAACACACCACCATTTACGGACAGTTCGTATTGGATGAGATGACAGTGAAAAAATTCATGTCGTTTAACGGAAGCTCGCAAAACAAACAGTCGTATCAGCTTGGTGTGAAGAGCTACGACTGCTTCGGAGTGAAAAACCTGTTTTTGCAGTTGGAAGGCAACGTCGTGAGACCATACATGTATTCGCATACCTCGCAAGGAACAGAAAATGCGGTGGGAGAAGACAACTACGCACATTACAACGAGCCATTGGCACATCCATGGGGCGGCAACCTCTGGGAGATGGTGGCAAGAGCACAATACAACTGGAAACGCTGGTATTTCCAGTATAAGCTGAACTACGGACAATATGGCGACGACTGGGATGTGGCAAACAACGTCTGGGCAAATTATGGTCATAACGTTTACAACGACTACACCACAGCCATTCCGCTTGATTTCGATGAAAATGGCAAAGACACACATAACGGGCATTATCTCCTGATTGGTAGGAAATCCACGGTGATGATGAACGATGTTATTGTGTCGTATCTTGTGAATCCTGCCTATAACATGAATGTGTTCGCTGAGGTGACGCAGCGTCATTTTGCGGCGGAAGGCCTTGACACTCAGAACGATTTCATCTTCAGTTTCGGTCTGAGATGCAGTTTGGATAGAAAATATTACGATTTTTGATGTTTAACAAATCACAATTCATATCAGACAATGTGACTTTCCGACAGGAGAGCATAATGGAGGCGATCAAGCTTATCATGGAGGATATGCTTATGGATTATACCACAAAGCTCGAGGTGACGATAGCTAGTTTTGCCAACGTGACTATTCCAAACTTCGAACACGAGAAAAAAGAAAAATCTGGATCAAAAAATATAGATTATGTACGAGAAAACTATAAATTTCATAAAAGAGCTATATGGCAATGTTGGTTTTGTGCCTTTGAGTGTGCCAAAGTTTATAGGTAACGAGAAAAAATATCTTGATGAGTGCATTGATACTACATTCGTGAGCAGTGTGGGAAAATTTGTGGATCGTTTTGAGGAAGTTGTTGCAATATATACTGGTGCGAAACGAGCTGTGGCATGTGTGAACGGCACTGCCGCATTGCACATGGCTTTGATGTTGGCGGGCGTGGGCCGTGATGACGAGGTGTTGACACAGGCGCTGACTTTTATTGCAACATGCAATGCCATAATTTATACAGGCGCACATCCAGTTTTTATTGATGTTGATAGAAATACCATGGGATTATCGCCTGACGCTTTGAAAAAATGGCTTGAGAAAAACGCAGAAATAAGAAATGGTCAGTGCTACAATAAACGTTCGGGTCGTAGGGTGAGAGCCTGTGTGCCGATGCACACTTTCGGACATCCAGTGCTCATAGAGGAGATTGCCGCGGTTTGTGCAGAGTGGCACATCGAACTTGTCGAGGATGCGGCGGAGAGTGTCTGCAGCAGATACAAAGGCAAGCATACTGGCTTGTTCGGAAAGGTGGGAGCCTTGAGTTTCAACGGCAACAAGACCATCACCACAGGAGGCGGAGGCATGATTCTGTTTATGGATGAGGAACTTGGCGCATTGGCAAAGCATCTAACGACACAGGCTAAGGTGCCGCACCGCTGGGAGTTCAGGCATGACTTTATTGGCTACAACTATCGTATGCCTAACATCAATGCGGCTTTGGGATGCGCCCAACTAGAGCATCTCGATGAGTTTGTTGCCGACAAACGCCAGACAGCCAAAGAATATGCCGATTTCTTCAAAAACATTGATGATATTTACTTTTTCACTGAGCCTGAGGATTGTTTTTCGAATTATTGGCTTAATGCAGTAATCTTAAAAGATAAAAAAGCACAACAAGAATTTTTGCAGGAAACCAATGATAACGGCGTGATGACGCGTCCTATCTGGGAGCTGATGAACAGACTTCCGATGTTCGAGAAATGTGAACACGACAGCCTTGAAAACACAGTCTGGTTCGCCGACAGAGTGGTTAACATACCAAGTAGCGTAAGATTATGAAAGATTGTAAAAATTTAATCCTTGTGGGCGGCGGAGGCCATTGTAAATCAGTTATTGACGTTGCGGAAGACCTCGGCTATAATGTTTTGGGAATACTTGACCATAAGGATAAAGTCGGCACAAAAGTGCTGAAATATGACGTGATAGGCACAGATGACGACATCCCAAAATATGTCGACAAGGCTTTGTTCGTAATTACTGTCGGACAGATTAAAGACAACAGCATTCGTCGAAAAATTGCAGGGCTGATAGAGAAAGCAGGCGGGAAATATGCCACCTTGATAGCAAACGATGCCCATGTCTCAAAATATGCGGTTGTTGGTGAAGGCTCCGTCGTTATGCATAAAGCCATAATAAATGCCGACAGCCATATCGGACGAAACTGCATCATAAATACCATGACAAACATTGAACATGATGTCATAATCGGTGAGTTTTGTCATGTATCGACAGGATGCATGATCAACGGCGACACTCGTATCGGTGACAATGTTTTTGTGGGAAGCAATTCGGAAATACATAATTGCAAACATATCGTAGATAATGTGATATTGGCAGCAGGTTCGGTGGTTTACAAAGATATTGACGAACCTGGAGTTTATGCTTCTGATAATCTGGTTAAGTTTAACAAATAATCGTTTTGAAAGATGGAATATTCCGAAAGAATCAAAAATAAGGTCGTGACGGCTATCAAGTCGTTCCATATCCCTTACGGGGTTATCGAGACTGGCGAAAACGGCCTGATGAAAGGCATCTCGGAGAAACCTGACATGAGTTATATGATAAATACTGGCGTGTATATCCTTGAGCCTCAACTGATTAACGAG
>CADAFC010000008.1 GCA_902787095.1 uncultured Bacteroidia bacterium | reverse complement strand
CTCAATCATATAAATTCCAGACTCATAGTCTGTTGTGTTGATGTCCAAGAAATCAGTTGTGCCATTGAAACCATACACTTTCTGACCTAAAGAGTTGTAAACCGACACCTCGTTAATGCCTTCGGCCTGAATCTTGACATTTCCGTTAGCAGGATTAGGATAGATACGTGCGTCTATAGCATTTTCAGGCACTGCGAGCACTTCGACTATCACATAATCCTCATTGCTCGGAGTCAAAGCTGGTGTCGATTCACACGCGTTGCTGTAAGCTGTCACCTTATAATAATAGTTACCCACTATGCCAACGCCGTCGAAATACTCGTTGAGTGCGCCGTCAATAGCGGCTATTTCGGCATAATCCACACCGTCTTCACTTCTATAAACCTTGAATTTTGAAGGTGTATAGCTGCAGTTCCAGTTAAGGAGTGTTCCGTCAAGGCCATCCTGATAAGCATATAGTCCGGTGAAACCTGTCGGAGCGGTACATTCCTCACAGTCGTTGTTGCCGCTGTAGAGTATCTCGCTCAGCTGTGTTGATGAACCTGAGAAGTTGTAAACCTGATTATTTGCTGAGTTTTTCAGCGAGATGGTCATCGTCGGGACAGCTGTTGAAGGTGCGGTCCATTTCATGGTAAATTCGCCTTCCGGTATCTGGAATTTCTCAGAGAATGGTGATGATGTTGTCATCGCTATTTCTTTAAACACGGTTCCATTGCTGCTGACAAACTGGATTTTTCCACCATTCCAGCCTTGGAAGTTAGTAGTGGTGCAGACGAGTTTCCATGTGCAGTTTGGTCCGAACAATGCGACCGTCGAGAATGGTTGTCCTTTAGTATTATTGTTTTCCGCAACAATTGTGTATTCATAGCATCCATATTCGTTGACAGTGTCCTCATATGAGAGCTCTTCGCCAGCCTGCACATTGTTAAATGTCTTAACAACATTGCCGTTGCGTTTGATTTCTATCTTTTCCACTGTCTGGAGTGCTGCTCCTGATTCCGACACTGTAGGCACTGTAAATGAGACAGTTGCTGTCTTGGTCACAGCATCGGCAATAGCGACCTCCAACGACTCGATGGCTGGCACCATTGCATCGTAAACATAGTCAGGAACCATCTCGAACACAGCTCTCTGGTATTGGTTGAAATTGCCGTTGAATGTGTTGATGGCGTCAATCTGATAGTATATGTTTCCTTGTCCGCTCCAGCCCAAGTTGAAGTGGAAGTAACGCTGGTTGTTATAGCCGTCGCAGTCGAAAGCATGACCGCCATCGGTGTCTGAGCCCGCATAAACCATAGGGAATCCACGATCCAACTGCGCGATAAGCTTGTCCTCCCATGCTGTTCTTGAATAAGAGTCGCGAGCGTCGACATAAGTGCATGAACCGTATCTGAAGTGATTGATCACCGCAGGTGCCACGTCTTCGGTATGGGCGCCGCTGCCATTAGGAGAAAAGTCCATGTCAACAGCTATAGCGCAATGATACATCAGAAGAGCCACAGCCTGTGCCCCAGCATTAGGAGAAGAGCAGGAACTCGGCATGATTGCCCAATCGTATGTGGTCGCACCGAAGTTGGCCGACAAGGTCCCGCCATACGAGCTTGTGCTGTATGAATGTTCGCCGACACCTGTCACCGGCCAGTTCCAGAACTTCATCACCTGGCTCATGGCAGTAGCCACACAACCTGCATAGCAGTGGTTGTTTGTCCAGTAGTTCTGGCATGCCGGAGCATAGTAGTTATAAGGCCAATCCTGATCCCAAGTCGTTGAAATAAGAGGTTCCACCGACTTCTCCATCCTTGTCTTCATTATGACACCTTCCTTACGGAGAAGATCCCACTGAGAAGCGATTTCTTCGTCTGCAACTATATCATTATCAATAGCGTGTTGAATCTGACGGCCGAAATGACCGAGGAAATACTTCACTCCATCCGGGATATTGTTCGCATCAAAAGGAGTGTCCTCGCAATAACCCAAAATAGGGTGCGCACAGTCGTCAGCGGCAACCACCACATAGCCGTTTTCATGGTTGAACACATACAGATAAGGTGTGCCGTCTTCGCCACTGAAAATGTAAGCCAACTCGACATCAGCAACATCCTTGGCTGATAACACATTGTTTCTCAAATATTTAGCTCCAAGATTCTTAGCTGTATTGACATCAACAGGGTTTGCAAACATCTGTCCAACAAAGAACAAGAAAGCCGATAAAAAAAGTAATGATTTTTTCATTTTTTCTCTATTTTTTCGTTGTTAATTTATTAATTTTCTATCTCAAAAAATTTTATCTCTTTGAATTACAGTCAGTTAAAATGAATGACTCATATAAATTCCAACCAACCGTGATTACAGTTTTTTGAACTTGTAAAAATACAAAAAATTTTCATACGGCGGTCATTTTTTTTTCGTAATTTTGCATTTCAAAAATGAAAAAACCCGAAAATGGAGCATAAATTCTATGATTTTTACATGCGTTTTCCGAGCGAGGATGACGCGCTGAAGGCGAAAGATTTTTACTATAAAAAGCACCGTCCGCGCATTGGCGGCGAGTTCAAAATCAACGACAACGGAGTGTGTTCTTTGTCGCTACAGGACGAATGTGAGCTCATCACCGACCTCTACCCTTTCGGACTGACACGTTATATCGTGGCCGACAACTTCCACGGAGTACGTCGCGAGCACGGCAAGGACATCTTCGACTTCTTCACCGACAGCGACCATTATTTCTGCTGGGACTTGAACGAGCAAGTGTTCGAAAGACTCAACAATTTCTTGAAAAACGAGATTCAGAACGACGGTTTCAAGCCGGAGGAAGGCAAGCACGCACCGTTTGTCCAGCGCACCCTCGACAGCATGGGCATCGACGACCTGTTCAACATGCTCAATGTGGATGCTCCAGGTCTTGATATTTAGCCTGAATCTCCATCTTCGCCATCTTCTGCACTTCTATGCTCGGATGGCCGAACTCTTCGACTATCTTACCCAAAATGAGATACATCCCGTCACCTTGGAACGGATAGATTTTCAATATGTTAGGGAAAATGGTGGCATCAAAGACATCGCCGTTGGCATCCAAAAAATTGGCAAAATGCATCAACTCGCCTCTGGTGGTCTTCACATACTTCAAGCTGACGAGTTTCCCAAGCATACGGTATTGTTTTCCAACGTTTTGCAACATGTTTTTTGCAAACACTTCTCCCCTGAACCGCGTCTTCAGCATGTCGAACCACGTCATAGTGACAGGGAAGCCGAAAAGCTCTATCTCATCATAAGCGTCCTCAAGTGGCTTCGACTGCATAACAGGTAATTGATAATCAGTATTTTGAGCACCAAAGCCATTATTCACAAATCTGAATTGTGTCTCCTGGACAAGGCCTCGCATTCCGTGAAATTTGTTGCGGTAAGACGTCATTTTTCCATTGTAGGCATGGGCTTCCCAAAGCAACGTCGGCTTGCTCTTGCCTGTGAACGCAAAGGCTCCGCTGCGAATCAAAATCACTATCTGTTCCATCTTGGGACGCAACCGCTCCATGAAATCAGGCAGATTTTTGTATTTTCCATTTATAATGCGCTCATTTACAAGGCTTTGCGCAAACTCAGCCTCAAGTCCTTGCAGATGCACAAATCCGATATATGCCACCTTGCCATACAGCGTGGTCAGATACTCACTCATATTGACGCATGGCAGGTGTACGACTCCGCCTTGCCGCCTCAACTCGTTGAAATACACCCACGTAGGATAAAAACCGCCGAAGTTGTTTATCACCGCCACCTGAAACTCGAGTGGGAAATACGCTTTCAGAAACAGGCTTTGGAAGCTCTCCACAGCATACGAGGCAGAGTGTGCCTTTGAGAACGAATAGCCAGCGAACGATTCTATCTGCCGCCACACTTCGTTGGTCACCTTGTCGGGATAACCTCTTGACTTACAGTTGTCAAAAAATCGCTTCGTCAGCTCTGTCATCTCGTCTTTACGCCTGCTTTTGTGGTTCATCATACGACGAAGCACGTCGGCATCGGAGAGGTCGAGTCCCGCAAAGTGATGGCATACCTTCAGCACGTCCTCCTGATACACCATCACGCCGTATGTCTCCTCCAAAAGCTGTTTCAGCACAGGATGCAGATAATCAATGTGTTGCGGGTCATGAAAACGCTGTATGTATTGCCGCATCATGCCCGATTTAGCCACCCCAGGACGTATGATGGAACTCGCCGCGACAAGGGTTTTGTAGTCGTCACACCGCAGTTTCCGTAACAAGCCGCGCATGGCTGGACTCTCGATGTAGAAGCAGCCGTTGGTCTCAGCGTTGCGCAACAGTTTTTTCACTCGCTCATCGTTTTTAAAGTCCTCAACACGATGGATATCAATGTTTACGCCACGGTTTTTGCGGATAATCTCCACAGCGTCTTTGATATGCCCTATACCTCGCTGGCTGAGCACGTCAAGTTTCTCAACCCGCAGACGCTCAGCGACATACATATCCCACTGTGTGGTAAGGAAGCCTTTCGGAGGCATATCAAGAGCAGAGTAATACGTTATCGGTTCTTCGGTTATCAAGATACCTCCGGCATGTATGGAGCGGATGTTCGGGAAGTCCAGTATTTGCTGTGCGACACCAATGATTGACTGTGGAAGACTTTCATTTTTTGAAAAACCATGTACTTTTCCAATCTCCAACAACACCGAGTTGTCACGAAACGTCACGGTGGCACCCAACAACGCCACCCTACGCTCTGGATACCGCTTAAACATGTAGTCGATGACCTTGTCGCGGTCTTTCCACGAATAATCGATGTCGAAATCTGGCGGGCTGCTGCGTTTCGGGTTCAGAAAACGCTCAAAATAAAGGTCAAGCCCGATAGGATCCACATCGGTGATTCTCAAGCAGTAAGCCACGATACTGTTGGCACCGCTGCCACGTCCCACATGACAGATGCCTTTCGACATTGAATAGCGTACCATGTCGGCGGCAATCAGGAAATACGACGCAAAGCCCATCTTCTCGATGATGCCGAGTTCTTTCTCTATGCGCCGATACGCCTCTTTGTCACGCTCGCCATAGCGGTAACGCATGCCTTCGAACGCCATCTTGCGCAGCAACTCCATGTCGTCGTAAACGCTTTCCGTGAAACATTTTTTGTTTTTAGGCGTTTCAAAGTCAAAATCTATACCACATTGATTTACAATAGTTTCCGTTGTCTTTATCATCTCAGGAAAGAGCGCATAGGCAGCCTTCAGTTTCTCGGGTGGAATCAGCATCTCATCTGCGGAAGCGTAGTTCTCAAGCCTCGAAATCAAGATGTTTTTGTCGATGGCTCGGAGGTTTTTATGCACCTCAAACGACTTCTCGTCAAGAAAAGTCACAGGCTGCGCTATCACCAGCTTATCCTGATGATTCCGCAAATCAGACATCAGCAGCCGCGACACCTGCGACAGGCGCACTCCGATAAATTCATTATCAGCAAGTTGTGAATTTTTTCGTTTCCCGAAAGGGTAAATGACGACGACATTGTTCCATTGCGGTGCATTAATATTATAAGGTGTTTTGCTGACATTATGCTGCGTCAGCGTCTCGTTAATCTCACGGAAACCTTCGTTATTTCTAGCGATGGCGATGTAAAGCAGCTCGTCGCCGTTACGGAACTCGCAGCCCGCAATAGGTTTTATGCCGTATTTTCTGCATTCGAAGACAAAATCGATAATGCCGGCAGTGTTGTTGATGTCGGTCAGCGCCAGCGCCGGGATATGCAAACGACAGGCCTGCTCCACCAGATTCTCGATGGAGATGGTGCCGAAGCACAAACTGTAATATGACCTGACATTCAAATACACGAGATACACTCACTCTGACAAGATATTCCTCATTTTTTAAAGACAGGATTTACAAGATTAACAGGATTTGTTTTCCCTCATTATTCTTCCACAACTTTTCCTTTACTATAATTTCTAAACTTTCTTTTAACTTCAATTTTATCTCCAAAATTGATTAAAAGTCCTGTATCACCTTTTGTTGCATTTAAATAATTAACCAATTGAACTTCATGCACTTTAGCTAAATTTTCAACAGCTTTCAATTCAACGATAATTTCATCTTCAACAACTAAATCGGCATAAAAACTTCCAACTTTATGGCCTTTATAAAACACTTCCAAGGGCATCTCTTTGTCAACAGACAAACCCATATCTAAAAGTTCAATAAACATTGCATTTTGATATACTTTTTCCATAAAACCCTTACCCAAAACATTATAAACTTTATAAGCCGCCTTAATAATCTGTCCAGTTAAATCATCATAATCCATAACAACCTCCGTTTCTTTATTTTAGTTTTTAACTCTTAAAATCTTGTAAATCCTGTTAATCCTGTCTAATTTAATCTTGTTAATCCTGTCTAATTTTATCTTGTCGAAGCTTTATAAATTGCATTCTTTCCAAACTTTTTCCTTATCCTGTCCAAAGCGCCATAAAGATTTGTCATTTCCGTTTTGTCGTCGAACAAATCGAGTTGTTGGGTGCCTCCGACGAGGCTGCTGAACCTCACCCCTATCAGCCGTATCAGCATCCGTCGGTCGTAGAGCCTGTCGAAAATGTCGTACACCGTATTTAATAATAGGTGGTCGAACGAGGTATACTGGATCTGCCTCTGCATGGTGTGCGTGTCGAAGTCAGAGTAACGTATCTTCACCGTGACACAGCCTGTCAGCTTGGTCTGTGAGCGCAGTTCAAACGCCAATCTCTCCACCATGCGAGCCAACACGCTCTTCAAAAGCACTATGTCGATGGTGTCGGTCTCGAAAGTATGCTCCTTGCTCAGCGATTTCTGCTCCTCATAAGGCTGCACCGGCGTGGTGTCGATGCCGTTAGCCTTCTTCCATATCTCGATTCCGTTCTTTCCAAGTGCCTGACTGACAACGACATCAGGCATCTGACGGAAGTCACCAATGGTGGCGATTCCCATCGAGCGCAGCAGCTGGTATGTCTTCGCTCCGACCATCGGGATCTTGCCTATCGACAACGGGTCGAGGAAAGGATGCACCTCTTGATGCGGCACCTGAAGCTCGCCGTTAGGTTTTGCCTCGTCGGTGGCTATCTTCGAGATGGTCTTGTTCTCGGAAAGCCCAAACGATATTGGCAGTCCGGAGTTCTTCATTATCGTCTCACGCAGCTCGTGCGCCCACTTGTAACACCCGAAGAAACGGTCCATTCCTGTGATGTCGATGTAATGCTCGTCGATGCTCGTCTTCTCGTACACTGGCGCACGGTCGGCGATTATCTCCGTCACGAGGCGCGAGTAACGGCTGTACAGCTCCATGTCACCACCGATAAACACCGCCTGCGGACACAGCTGCTTCGCAAGCCTCATGGGCTGCGCCGAATGCACTCCGAAACGACGCGCCTCGTAGCTGCATGTCGAGACAACACCCCTGTCAGACATGCCTCCGACAATCACAGGACGCCCCTCCAACGTCGGGTTGATCAGACGCTCCACCGACACGAAAAACGTGTCCAAATCCAAATGTAAAACTGTTCTATTCATAACACTCCACCGTCATTCCGAGCGAAACGAAATGTGGTCGAGGAATCTCAAACAAATTGAATAAGATTTATTCACCAGAGGTGAATGCTTTCGCAAGCTCAGGTCTCCATTCCGCTCCGCTCCAGTCGAAATGACGTAAAAAAAAATCATTTTTTTCTTGTCATTTCAAAAATTATTTGTAATTTTGCCATGTTTTTAATCAAAAATTGCGACGAAAAATTAGTCATTATTTTAATACGTGTCAAGAAAAATTTTAAAAAATTTGCTATGTTATTCAGTACCAATATAAAATTTTTGCGGAAACGCCGTTCGAAGACGCAGGATGACGTCGCCACGGCACTCAACATGAAGCGTTCGACACTCAGCGGATACGAAAACGAAGTGTCGGAGCCCAACATCGAGGCGCTCCTCGCCTTGTCGAAATATTTCAACGTGGCCATCGACACATTAATAAAGGTGGACCTTACAAAGATCGGCGAGTTCCAGCTCAGCCAGCTTGAGCGTGGCTACGACGTGCATCTCAAAGGCAGCAACATACGTGTGTTAGCCACCACCGTCGACAGCGGCAACAACGAGAACATCGAGTTGGTGTCGGAACGCGCAAAGGCCGGATACACAACAGGTTACGCCGACCCCGACTATATCCGCGTGCTTCCCACTTTCCAGCTGCCGTTCCTCTCAAGAGAACGCAAATACCGCACCTTCCAAATCAGCGGCGACTCCATGCTGCCCATCCCCGACAAGTCGTACGTCACAGGCGAATACGTCCTCGACTGGCATGAGATCCACGACCGCCAGGCGTATATCATACTCACCATCGACGATGGAATAGTGTTCAAAATCGCTGAGAATCATATAGATAAAGGCTTTCTGAGGCTTCACTCACTCAATCCACTCTACCAACCGTTCGAGATTCCGCTCAACGAGATCAAAGAAGTGTGGAAATTCGTGCATTACATCAGCTCGGAGATGCCCGAGAGCATGAACCAGCCGCGCGAACAGCAGCTAATCGACACCATCAACGACCTCAAAAAACAGGTTCAAGCCATACAATTGAAGCTGAATCTGTAAAAAAATTGTGTTATTTTTGAGTTTTGTGAAAAATTTTACTTAACTTTGCATGATTTTTCATTGGTTGAATGGTTAATTTAAATTTTTAAAATATGAAAAAAGTATTCTTCTCATTAATGCTCGCAGCAGCATTGGCACTTGGTTTCACAAGTTGCGACAAAAAAACAGCTGAATCTGAAACACACTCACAGACATTCTCATTAGGTGGGACATCTTACCCTGTCGACAATGTCATTACCATCGAAAACATCCAATACAACGGCAGCGATGTGTATAACGCCATAGTGCTTTATACAGGAAAACTTATTGGCAACACCGGCGGCGAATGCAAAGGCGTGACAATAATTTTCAAAGGCGACATCACAGCCGGAACATACAACCTCTCAGGAAACGACAACTACTTCCCAAAATATGTCTTCGCAGATGTGTCAATCAACGACATCATAAACTTTGACATTTTGGAACTTGCTGATGATGATGCTTATATCGCAACAAGCGGCTCGTTCACTTTGGAAAACACAGGCGATGGATACACAGTCACAACATCGAGCGTCGAAGTTGAAAACACTTGGGATCCAAGCATCGTCGAGACTTCTTCTGTTGACTACGAAGGTGCTTCTGCAACATACAGACTCGCCACCGTCCAAGAAGGCACCCTTAACGATGGAGAGGCCGATGCAAACATCGTGACAGCAGGCACCACCAAATACACTCTCATGATTGTGGAGACAAACGTCGCATGCTTTATCACAGACTCAGGCGATATGATAGGTTTCACCTCAGCACAACAGTCATTCGCCGACGGCGTTCCTGTAGGCCAATACACAAACAGCACCTTCCCGATCATCCAAGTGAACATAACGGATATCGAGCATCCAAAATTTGCTACAAGCGGTTCCATCTCTGTTGCAAAAGACGGTGACGTTTACACCATCGACATCACCGACGCCGCAATCAACGGCAAGACATACAACATGCATTATGTCGGAACACTCCCATTCTTCAATTTGCCAATCTAAATTGAAAATTTGAAATAAAAGAAATAGGCGTCACGCTCAAGCGTGACGCCTATTTCTTTTTACTTGCCCCAGTAGTGGGAAGCATCAACCTCTTTCAGCAGTTCACGCACTGCTACTTCCAGCTGCTCATCAATGCCTTGAGCAAGCTTCTCCGGAGTGTTCTTTATCTTAACATCAGGCTCCAATTGGCTGTTTTCCAGATAGTTACCTTCTTCAGTGCGATAACCGACCACTGGCAAGCCGAAGTACAAGGTGTTGTCCTGCAAAGTCTCCCAAGTGACGCTGCTCATGGTGCCAGGCACAGGCATTCCGACGAGCTTGCCAATCTGTTTGTACTTGTAAACCCAAGGTGTACCATGCGCATTGCTGTAGTTTGCCTCTCCGATAATCATAATCGAAGGCTTCACATAACGACGCGACGGCATCACACATGACACGGTGTCGCGGATAACTTGTTCAAGATACTTCTCGCCAGAAAACAATATCTCGATATCCTCATGCAGACGTCCACCACCATTAAAACGCGTGTCGATGACGATTCCCTCACGGAGGTTGTATTTTCCTAAAATATCAGCATACACATCACGGTAGCTGGCATCACCCATGCTCTTGATGTGCACGTAACCCAGACGGCCGTCCGACAAGCTGTCCACAATATGTGCGTTGCGTTTTATCCAGCGTTTGTACATCAAATCATTCTGCGCGCCACGCGAAATCGGCGTCACCACCTCGTCCCAGCGCTGCTTCGACTTCGGACTGTAAACCGAAACGAGCACTTTCTTGCCAGATTTTTTGTTTAACAGCGGGAAATAATCCATACCTTTCGTAATCTCAACACCGTCAATCTTTTCGATGATGTCACCAGCCTTCACTTTCGTGTTTTTCTTGTCAAACGGGCCATATTCCAGCACCTCCTCGATGCGCAGTCCGTCTTTCTCATAACTCCAGTCAAATAACAAACCGAGTTGTGCCGTAGCATCACCACTTGAGCCAGGGCGATAGCCCGAGCCAGAATGCGACACATTGAGTTCACCCAGCACTTCGCTAAGCAGCTCCGCAAAGTCGTAGTTATTATTAATATGTGCAAGGAACGGATAGAAATCCTGCTTGATCTGTTCAAAATCAGCACCGTTGTGGTCGTGACGGAACAAACGTTTGTTTTCCTGCAAGAACACGTGGTTGTACATATATTCACGTTCGGCAGCATGGTCGAGCTCCATCGTATTGTCATATTTTATCGATGTCGACTTGCCGCTGCCGGTTGCGATTTTCTGAAGATTTCCGCCCGAAAGCACATAGATGTTGTCACCTTTTTTATTTAAAACGAGATTTGCGCCGCCACCATCGAGTTTCTTCAAAATCTTCGTCGATTTCTCACGCACATCGAGCTCCCAAAGGTCGTATCCCTTCTCAAAAGCACTCAAAAAATACAGTTTGTCACCGTCTTTCGACAAAACGGCCCCCGACAATCTTGACGACATTGGAGTCAACCTGACGACACGTTCATCGAGTCTGTCCAATTCAATATCAATGGCTTTAGCCTCTTCTTTCTTGTCTTTGTCGTCTTTTTTGCCTTTTTTATCTTTCTTATCTCCTTTATCTTTTATCTTTTCCTCCTCCTTTTTCTGAATCTCGTAATCTTCCTTTGAAAGTTTGAACTTATCGTAAGCATCCTGGTTCATAAAACAGATGAAAGCATCGTTTTGGCTGCCCCACGAGGCATGTGAGCGCATACCGTAACGGTTTGACTGGAATGTGATTGCATTTCCGTCCAAAGCCCATCTTGGATCTCCGGTGATATAGCCGTCGTTGGTGATGTTATAAATCTTCATATCGCCATTCGCCGACACTATTCCAACGTCAGAATAAGGAGAACGCATATTGGTAATCAATGTGATAGCAAACCATTTCCCATCTGGTGACCATTGATAATCCATGTCACCGTAGTGCTGGGTACCATCCGTTATCTGACGCACTTTTTTAGAATCCAAATTTATGACTTTCAATATATTACGATTTTCAATAAACGCAATCTCCTTGCCATCTGGCGAGAACTCAGCGTTGCTGCGCTCAATGCCGTCGTCATCAAACAGACGCTCCTCCTCAATCAATGTGGCGTATGCAAAGTTAAGGTCTTCCTTGCGGGTCATCGTAGCGAGATAAAGAGTGTAATAACCGTCACGCTCAGAGGTATAAACCAGCTTTTTCCCGTCAGGCGAGAACGACGGATCAGCTTCGGCCTCAGGGGTATGCGTGATCTGTTTTGTGGTCTGGTACTCATCGGACGTGACAAACACCTCACCACGCGACACGAAGGCAATCAATCCGCCATCAGGCGTTATCGCGAGATCGGAAGCACCACCGAATTTGCCACGCTCAACCACGTTTTCCTGGTCGTTAACAATTTGAATATCAACCTTTTTAGGCTCCTGCCCTATCTTCTGGGTGTAAATCTCACCTTGATAGCCATAGCAAAGAGTCCCGTCGTTGGCGACACTCAAAAATCTCACTGGATAAGTCTCGAAATTAGTGATTTTCTGCGGTGTCCCGAGATTTGGCCAGCTCATCATATACACATTCTGACTGTTTCTGCCAGCCGGCTCGCTGAGGTATACAAACGACTTATGGTCCGGCATAAACACCGGGTCACGGTCCTCTCCGACGTTGACAGTCAATATCTTATGAGTGTTTTCTTTTGCATTGTAATAGACCACATCGCGTGCCACCGACGACACCTGATGTTTGCGCCAGATGTTCTCACTGCCCTTGCGGTCGTAATACAAGAACGATTCGCCATCGGCATCGAATGAGACCGAACAAACAGTAGCCGCCGTCACCTGCTGAGGACGACCGCCCTCGACCGACACCTTATATAATTCTGTCAGCCAACCTGATGTAAACTGAGCGTCGGCAGCGTCTTTCTGTATCGCTGCACTATAGTAAACCTCATTGTCATCGGGCGAAAACGACAACGGAATCTCGCTCGCCGAGTTCGTCGTGACACGTTTTGCCACGCCGCCTTCGACAGGCATCACATAGATGTCGAAATTGCCGTTGCGGTCAGTAGCAAAAGCGATTGTCTTGCCATCGTGTGACCAGATCGGACAGTAATCGTAAGCTGGCGACGTGGTCAGCTGTCGAGCCATACCGCCTTGTGAATCAACGACATAGATATCGCCTTTATAGGCAAAAGCGATTTTGTCGCCGTTAGGTGAGATTGTGTTGTAGCGCATCCATAACGGTTGCTGTGCAAACGCAGATATTGCAAAAAATGCAATAACTAACAAGGTAATAAATCTTTTCATATAAATAATTTTTTCTCGTTTCCGTCATTTTACTTCGTTACAGTCGAAATGACGGTACAAAAATAAAAAAAAATAGTTTATAGTATTATGTTTTTTTGTAATTTTACATTTTAAAATTTTGACAAAAATATGGAATTGAATTTGAAGCGACCGATAGCGTTTTTCGACTTGGAGACGACGGGATTAAACATCATGCATGACCGCATCGTGGAAGTTAGTGTGTTGAGAATCAATGTTAATGGCACAGAGGAGCAGCGCACGTGGCGCATCAACCCAGGCATCCCGATTCCGCCTGAGACGACCGCCATCCACGGCATCAGCGACGCCGACGTGGCACATGAGAAGACGTTCAAACAGGCAGCGCCTGAGATTTCTAAGTTTTTCGGCAACTGCGACCTGGCCGGCTATAACATCCTGAAATTCGACCTCCCGATGCTCGTCGAGGAGTTCATCCGCGCAGGCGTAAACTTCGACCCGAAAGACCGCCAGCTCATCGACGTGATGAACATCTTCATGAAGATGGAGCCGCGAACCCTCAAAGGAGCATACCGTTTCTTCTTAAACAAAGAACTCGACAACGCACATTCAGCCAACGCCGACACCTTAGCCACTTACGAGGTCCTGATGGCGATGCTCGACCGTTACAAAGACACCGAATACACTGATTTTAAAGGTGTTACGACAAAGCCCATCGTCAACGACATGACCGAGCTGGCACAGTTCTCATCGCATCATCAGAATGCCGACCTCATGGGACAAATAGTGTACGACGAGCAGGGAAAAGCCGTGTTCAAATTCGGCAAACATAAGGACGAGCGCGTGGAAGACGTCTTCAAAAAAGAGCCTCAATACTACGACTGGATTATGAAAAGCGACTTCCCCGAATACACCAAACGCGTTGTCACAAAACTTAGATACCCCGACAGAAACATTGTTTTTTAGCCCCCTGTCATTTCGAGCGAAACGAAGTGGAGTCGAGAAATCTCATACAATCGTAAAATATTTTTAAAAAATTCCGTTATATTCAAAAAATAATTATTTTTGCAAAAAATCTTTAACATCAAAATAGACAGAATATGGAAGAAAATGAAAAGATGAACAATCGCGAGGAATTGTTTTCGAGACCGGTACGTGCAGGAAAACGCACATATTTTTTCGATGTGAAAGCAACAAGAGGTGACGAGAAATACATCACCATCACCGAGAGCAAGCGCCGTTTCAGCAATGAGCAGAACCGCTTCTTCTATGAGAAACACAAGATTTTCCTTTATAAGGAAGACTTTGAGAAATTCGCCAACGCACTGAAGGAAACCCTCAATTTTATTGAGACTGGCGAGTATCCGGAAGGCTATTTCGATGAGCCGAAAGTGTACGAAGGCCACGACGATGTCGAGATGAAAGACGATGTCGACGACTGGTTCAACGAAATGGATAAAAAATAAAGATTACTGTTTACCATATACGGTTAAAAGTTAAAAAGTCCTGGTAACGTTGAGGTTATCGGGATTTTTTCATTGTTCATAATTTATTTAAAAATAAAATAAGTATTCCAAAAATATTCCGTATCTTTGTACGTTTAAATATAACACATATTTTTTGCAATGGGAAAGATCATCGCGATAGCAAATCAGAAGGGCGGAGTCGGCAAAACGACCACCGCGATCAACATAGCGGCAAGCCTTGCGGTATTGGAACACAAGACGTTACTCATCGATGCCGACCCGCAGGCCAACGCCACCTCGGGTGTTGGCTTCGAACCCAAGAGCATCGACGCAAGCATATATGAATGTATCATCGACAACATTGATCCGCGTACAATCATCAAGGAAACGGAGACACCCAACCTCTTCCTGCTCCCGGCACATATCGACCTCGTGGGCGCGGAGATAGAGATTATCAACATCCCCCAACGCGAACAGATGATGCGCAAATGCCTGGAACCGATAAAAGACGAATACGACTACATCATCATCGACTGCTCGCCGTCACTGGGACTCATCACCGTCAACTCGCTCACCGCCGCCAACTCGGTGATAATACCCGTGCAATGCCAGTACTTTGCACTCGAAGGTCTCGGCAAGCTGCTGAATACCATCAAGATAGTGCAGTCACGCTTCAACCAAGAGCTAGATATCGAAGGAATACTCCTCACCATGTTCGACAGCCGCACCCGTATCTCGAAACAGGTCGTCGACGAGGTGAAAACACACTTCCAGACGATGGTGTTCGACACAATCATCAGCACCAACACACGCATCAGCGAGGCTCAGAGCTACGGCCGCCCTATCATCATGCACGACGCTGCAAGCAGCGGCGCTATCAACTACATGAACCTCGCACGCGAGATAATCGAACGTAACAGCTAAGAAAAATGACAACACCGAATAAGAAAAAAGGGCTCGGTCGCGGCCTCGACGCCATACTGGAAAGCCCGGAAACCGACATCACATCAATTGACATATCCGGCAACTATGTGGCAGGAGCCATAGCCCAAATCGAGATTGACAAGATAGAGACAAACCCATTCCAGCCACGCACCGATTTCGATGAAAACGCTTTAAATGAACTCGCCGAATCTATTAAGAATCAAGGAGTTATTCAGCCTGTGACAGTGCGCAAGATGGGCTACGACAAATATCAGCTCATCTCTGGCGAACGCCGTCTGCGCGCATCGAAAATGGCTGGACTGAAGACTATCCCAGTGTTCATCCGTGTGGCAAACGACGAACAAATGCTGGAGATGGCCCTCATCGAAAACATCCACCGCGAGAACCTCAACGCCATCGAAGTGGCAATATCGTATCAGCGACTCCTCGAAGAATGCCAACTCACACAAGACCAACTGTCAGAGAAAGTGGGCAAAGACCGTTCTACAGTAGCTAACTTCCTGAGACTGTTGAAGTTACCAGCGGAGATACAAATTGCCATCCGCGACGGATACATCACCATGGGACACGCCAGAGCATTGGTCAATATCAGCGACAAGACCCGACAACTCGTCATCTTGAAACGCATCATCGATGAAGACCTCAGCGTGCGCCAAGTGGAAATGCTGACACGCGAGAAACAGCCCAAGAAACAAACTAACGTTGTCCCTGAAAGCTACAAAGTACAAGCCAACACGCTCTCTAAAGCATTGAAAATGAATGTAAAAGTGAGCCGCGACAGCAAAGGCAAAGGCTCGCTGACAATAAAATTCAAAAACGACGAGGAGTTCGAGCGTCTGCTCGACTTCATCAACAAAGGCAATTGATCATGAGACGACTCTGGCTGTTGTTTGTGTTATCGGTACTCATGCTGCCATCACTTCAGGCGCAGGACACGCTGCAGATGCAGATTCCTCCGCATGAGTATGATACCATTATACTCACACCTGACCTGCCAGAGCCTGTATTTGTTGAACAAAGCAGCCAGACTGCTATCCGGACAAAAAAACACAGCCCGAAGACCGCCACATGGCTCGCCCTCATCCCCGGCGCAGGTCAGGCATATAACCACAAATACTGGAAAATGCCTATAGTGTACGCAGGATTCGGTGCAACATTCTATTTTGCAATAACCAACAACAACGAGTATCACCTCTATCGCGATGCATACGACTATAAAACAGGCATAGATCTCAACGTTAGCGACAAAGCAAAAGAAGAAGCAGAAAAATACACAGAAGACAACCTCATAACATTGCGAGATTATTACCGTCGTAACATGGAACTCAGCTGGATTATCACAGCAGTCTGGTATGTGCTGCAGATTATCGACGCAAACGTCGACGCTCATTTCTTCTACTACGAGATTGACGACAACCTGACGTTACAGGTTGAGCCTCAATGCATTATAAAAAATAATTTATCCTACGAAAACAACATAGGTGTGAAATTAAGACTGAATTTTTAACATGAAAATAGTCATATTAGGATACGGCAAGATGGGTCACGAGGTGGAGCAGATAGCTCTGCAACGCGGTCATGAAGTAACCTATCGTATTGATACTGAAGAAGATTGGGACTTAAACCGCCACGGCATCGCCCAATGCGACGTGGTGATAGAGTTCAGCACCCCTTCAACAGCATTATCCAACATCGAGAAGTGCTTCGACCTCGGTATGCCTATGGTTGTTGGCACTACAGGCTGGTATCAGCACCTCGACGAGATAAAAAAACGCTGCGAAAATGAAGGACAGACGATTTTTTACGCCCCAAACTTCAGCATTGGCATGAATTTTGTTATGAAACTGAATAAAGAAATGGCAAAATTCGCAGAACGCTATGATTATCAACTCGATATCACAGAGACACATCACATCCACAAGCTTGACAAGCCAAGCGGGACGGCAGTACGACTTGCCGAAGACATCATCGCCAACAACGACAACTACAACTATTGGATGCTCAACGAAGACGATGAAACCCATTCGGATAATGACGATAAGATGTTGAGAGTCAACGCTATAAGAGAGGGCGAGGTCTTCGGAATACACGAAGTCAACGCCTTGTCGGAATGCGACGAGATAACACTGCGCCACGAGGCATTCAGCCGCAAAGGTTTCGCCACCGGCGCCGTCATCGCCGCAGAGTTTATTAAAGATAAAAACGGAATGTTTACAATGGAGGATCTGATAAAGAGTTAAGAGTTAGAAGTTAAAAGTTAAAAGTTTAGAATTATGGAAATGTTAATGACAATACTGCTGCTGCCACTGTTTTTTTCAATTTGTGCTGCATTTTGCTACAAATTTTATGAGAAAGCCGGATATAAAAAATCCCAGGCTCTCATCCCCTATTATAATCTTTACATCTTATCAAAAATCATAAGATGGAACAAATGGTGGTGCTACCTGCTGCTCATTTTCCCATACATCAACACCTTCATGGCGTTTTTGATGTTCATCGAGCTGGCAAAATGCTATAACCGCTTCGCTTTCGGTGAGATAGCGGCCGCAGGCTTCTTCCCTTACATCTATTTCCCGATTTTAAGCAAAAAAAACGTTGAATATCATGACCCTAAGACCACAGTCCGCCCACCCAAAGGCTGGGTCCGCGACTGGCTCGACGCTATACTATGGGCAGTGCTCGCCGCCTTGATAATCCGCACCTTCCTGTTCGAGATGTACAACATCCCGTCATCGAGTATGGAAGGCACCCTCATGACCGGCGACTATCTCCTTGTCGACAAAATCAGCTACGGTCCGCGTTTCCCAAACACACCTGTCACCTTCCCGTTTGTGCACAACACCTTGCCGTGGTCGAAGACAGCCAAATCGTATATCGAATGGCCTCAGCTGGGCTACTGGCGTCTGCCCGGCTTCGGCAACATCAAACGCAACGACCCGATAGTGTTCAACTTCCCTGCCGGCGATACCGTGAGTGAGGTCTTCCAAAGCAATGTCACTTATTATCAATTGGTTAGAAGTTACGGAAGAGAACGTGTCAACAACGACAAAGAGCATTTCGGACGTATCATAACCCGCCCTGTCGACAAACGCGAGAACTACGTGAAACGCCTCATCGCAATGCCTGGCGACACACTCCAAATCATCGATGGAATAGTGTATATCAATGGTGAGATTGGCTACCAGCCACCTAAGATGCAACATAATTATCTCGTAAAAATAAACGGTAACAGTCTGAACCCCAACGTGTTAAAGAAATTCGACATATATGAGGGATACCGTACCGTAGTGCCTAACGAATTTATCCTCAACATGAACGCCACCACAGCCGAAGAGTTTGGCAAACAGAGCTTCGTCAACGAGGTGACACGTATGATAGCCCCAGCAAACACTGAGATTTCGCAAGAGATTTTCCCTAACGACACCTTGCATTTCAGATGGAACGTCGACAACTACGGCCCTATCGTAATACCAAAGGAAGGCGTAACCGTGAAAATCACTCCTGAAAATATAGCTCTTTACGATCGCTGCATCACGGCATACGAACATAACATATTGAAAATCAAGGATAACAAGATATTTATAAACGGAATAGAGACCGACGAATACACTTTTGGCATGGATTATTACTGGATGATGGGCGACAACCGTCACAACTCCCAAGACTCACGTTTCTGGGGCTATGTGCCAGTCGACCATATCGTCGGAAAGCCTTTGTTTATCTGGCTTTCGAAAGACAACACCTACGGCAGGATTCGTTGGAACCGTTTGTTTATGTTTCCTAAATAATGAATTATGGCAGAAAATAAAAACAGATTACGAGTACAACCGGCTCCAGTGACTGAAGAAACCATCGCTGAGCCTCATAATAAGACTAAAAGCAAGTTGGAAAAGTCTGCGAAGGCTGAGAAAGCCAAGAAAAAACCGACGAGCAAGGTCGCAAAACGCCACAAGGAATCCGACGGCAGAGGACGTATCTGCTTCGGCATCTTCTTCCTGATGATAACCATATTCCTGCTCATTGCTTTTGCCAGTCCTTACTTGGGATTAGCGCCAAAAGGCAAATGGCTCAACACACTCGGAGTGTTCATGAGTGAGGAGATGTTTGGCATCGGTACCATTTACCTTATCTTCCTTATAGGAATCCTCAGCGTCAGCCTTTTCGAGAAAAGACCTATCCTTAAAATGTGGACGATTTGGAAATATTGCCTTATATTCCTGATCTGGATACCTCTATTTATTGCCACAATCAACGTTTTACCTGATATCTATTGCGGTCGCGTGGGTCATAAATGCTTCGTGTTCCTGCATCAGTACATCGGACTCGCTGGAATAATTCTGTTATTGGTTTTCAGCGCGTTAATCTATATCATCTTCAATTTTAACATCAAACTCGATTTCCTGAAGAGAAAAGAAAAAGAACCCGAAGAAGATGATGATCCTGACATAATCACCGAAGAAGATCCATCACCGAGTCTTAACCCCCAGTATTATACTGGTATTGAGGAAAATCCTACAGAAATCGACCTTTCCGACGACAAACCTGAGGACAACGATGACGAAGATGACATTATTGACGAAGACGAAGATGAGTCTGACGACGTCGAAATCACAGTTATAAATAAAAACGAAAAAATTGAGAACAATGAGCCTGATGACGACGGCTTTGAAGATGTGGTCATCGAGAAACCTGCTGAAAAGCCTGTAAAGACTGACGAGGTGGAAATGGTTGTGGAACAACAGGTTGAAGAGAAACAGGTAAAAGAAATCGGCGAGCATTTCGGCATCGACACCGTTTACGACCCGAAACTCGAGCTCTCCGACTTCAAGCTCCCTCCTCTCGATTTGCTCAAAGACTACGGCGACGGCACCAACGTCATCGACCGCGATGAGCTGGAAGCCAACAAAAAACGCATCGTCGACACTTTGGCGAACTATTCGATTGAGATTGATAAGATTAAAGCAACAATCGGTCCTACCGTGACTTTGTATGAGATAGTCCCTGCCGCGGGCGTACGCATCTCGAAGATCAAGAACCTGCAAGACGACATCGCATTAAGCCTTGCCGCTCTTGGCATCCGTATCATCGCTCCTATCCCTGGCAAGGGTACTGTCGGTATCGAGGTGCCTAACAAGAAGCCACAGACTGTATCGATGCGCTCAATCATAGGCTCCGAGAAGTTCCAGAACAGCGGCTACGCCTTGCCTTTCGGTATCGGCAAGACCATCTCCAACGAGAGCTACGTCGCCGACCTCGCCAAGATGCCGCACATCCTGATGGCAGGTGCCACCGGACAAGGTAAGTCGGTGGGACTCAATGCCATAATAGCTTCGTTGCTTTACAGCAAACACCCAGCCGAGCTTAAGTTCATCCTTGTCGACCCGAAGAAGGTCGAATTGAGCCTCTACAGAAAGATCGAGCGACACTACCTCGCCAAGCTTCCTGATGCAGAAGACGCCATCATCACCGACGTCCGTAAAGTCGTACGCACACTCAACTCCTTGTGCATCGAGATGGATAACCGTTACGAGCTGATGAAAGACGCTGGCGTGCGTAACATCAAGGAATACAACGAGAAATTCACGAGCCGCAAGCTCAACCCGAACGACGGACACCGTTTCATGCCATATATAGTGCTCGTCGTCGATGAGTTTGCCGACCTCATTATGACAGCAGGCCGCGAAGTGGAAGGCCCTATCGCACGTCTCGCCCAGCTGGCGCGTGCCATCGGCATCCACCTCATCATCGCAACACAACGTCCTTCGGTGAAAATCATCACTGGTACCATCAAGGCCAACTTCCCGGCACGTATAGCTTTCCGCGTCATCTCACGTGTCGACTCAGCCACCATCTTGGACAGCAACGGCGCAGAACAGCTCGTCGGACGCGGCGATATGCTTATGTCGACTGGTCAAGACCTCGTCCGTCTGCAGTGCCCGTTTATCGACACACCGGAAGTTGAAGCAATATGCGACTACATCGGTGAGCAGCGTGGTTATGAAGACGCATACCTCCTCCCCGACTGTCCCGACGAACAGGAAGAAGGAGGCTCAAAAGACGCAATGGACCCGAACGAACGCGACCCGTTGTTCGAGGAAGCCGCACGTATCGTGGTACAGACACAACAAGGCTCCACTTCGATGCTGCAGCGCAAACTCAAGCTCGGATACAACCGCGCAGGCCGCATAATAGACCAGCTCGAGAAAGCAGGCATCGTCGGACCGTTCGCAGGCAGCAAACAACGTGAGGTGAAAGTGGCTACCGAGTTCGCACTCGACCAATTCCTCAAAGACTTGGATTTAGATGAAAATATTAAAAATAACGAATTGATATGAAAAAGCATTTCTTATTGATAATCATAGCGTTGATGGCATTAGCAGCTAAAGCGCAAAACGCCGAAACGATGTTTAAATCAGCCGTCAACAAACTGAAAAAGTACGATAACATCGAGATCACCTTCGACTATAACATGATTAACACCGAAGCAGGCATCTACGAGACGATGGACGGCGCGGGCTTCCTCCAAGGCGAAGCATACAAACTGTTCATCATGGGTCAGGTGATAATATGCGACGGCAATACCACTTGGACGTATAACTCTGACGCTGAAGAGGTTATGATCACCGAAGTCGACAAATCAGACGGCAGTGGCTCCCCTATTGCAGTCATCGAATCGTATTACGACAACATCTCGGCGAAATTCGTAGACGAAAAAGGAGCTGTCAAAAAAATTGAAGTGAAATCGCTGATGAGCAACGACAATTTCAAGAAAATAATCGTCACACTCGACAGCAACACATTGGACATCAAGGACATACATCTCTTTGACAACGATGACACCGAGTTTGTGTACGTAATCAAGAAATTCGTCACCAACCAGAAGCTGCCAGCCGACTTCTTCACTTTCAAGGAATCCGACTTCCCTGATGCCGAAATCATTGATATGAGATAGTGAATAACGGCAGGAAACATATTGTCTTTCTCGCGCGGTGGTATCCCCATCGCTACGACCCGATGTTCGGTCTATTCGTACAGCGACACGCCGAAGCGGCCGCATTGTACAACGACATCAGTGTGGTTTACGTACATCCCGATGACACAATCACACAAAAATTCGATATATCCACCGAGAACGCCAGTATAGATGCGATTCATCACATCTCAACGATACGTGTCTATTACAAAAAGCCGAAATCAAAATTTCTATCACTAATTCGGTTTTTCAAAGCTAACAAGCTGGCTCTCAAACAGTTACCAAAGCCAGATTTGATCCATGTCCACATCCTGACACGTCTGGGCATCATCGCGCTCTGGCAAAAAATGGTTCACGGCACACCTTATATTATTACAGAGCATTGGTCACGTTATCTTCCAGGCAATGATTTCAGCGGATTTTTCAGGAAATGGGCAACGAAAATCGTTGTAAGAAATGCTTCCGTGGTCACAACTGTCACCGAGAACCTCGCAAATGCCATGCAAAGCCATGGATTGATGAACCCCAATTACATGACTTTGCCCAATGTCGTCGACACCAATCTGTTTCAGATAAAACCACACGAAAACACTATTCCAAAGATTATACACATCAGCTGTTTTGAGGATAAGTCAAAGAATATCAGTGGTTTACTTGAAGCATTAAAGATATTGAAAGATAAAAATATCGCCTATCAGGCAGTGCTCATCGGCGATGGCATGGATTTCGAGGCAATGAAACAAAAAGCAGCATATTTGCAACTCAACGACCGTGTCACTTTCACCGGTATGCTGCAAGGTCAGAAACTCGCCGATGAATTGGCTTCGGGCGATTTCTTGGTGATATCAAGCAATTACGAGAACATGCCAGTGGTCATTTTGGAGGCCTTTGCTTGCGGATTGCCCGTAGCCAGCACCGATGTCGGTGGAATCGCCGAGATTGTCGACAATAGCAACGGTTTGCTCATACCTCCACGCGAGACAGATTTGCTTGCTGAAATCATACAGACGATGCTCACACTATACAAGGATTACGATGCTAACACGCTGAGAGACATCATAATAAAAAAGTTTTCCAACGAAGCCGTCGGAAAACTCCTTAATTCCTTATATTCCAATACTTTATCACATTAGGCGAAGCCTATCACATCGCCACTCCCATCTTTTTCACGATGAGCTTCACAAACTCGGTGTTTGAGAAGTGTCCAGGTTTGTATGCCGTCACCTTACCGATGATTGGCATACCGAGCAGTGTGAGGTCGCCGATGAGGTCGAGCAGCTTGTGTCGTGCAGGTTCGTTCTCGAAGTACAACGTGACGTTGTTGAGGATTCCGCCCTCGTGCACCGCAATCGACTCCTTATGGAACAAGTTGGCGACACGTTTCAAATCCTCTTCCGACACCTGTTTCTCGATGAAAACGATGGCATTCGAGAGGTCGCCGCCCTTGATGAGGTTGTGAGCAAGCAACATCTCGAGTTCCTGGAAGAACACGAATGTACGGCACATCGCGAACTCTTTTTCAAACTCGCTGATGTCGGTCATGTGAGCCTCCTGGACATTCAAAACGCCTGATTTATAATCGACTTTCACGTCAATGCTGAATTTGTCAGCTGGCTCAACCACGAGTTCGCAACCAACTTTAGGGTGTGTATAAACTATCTTCTTTGTTATCTTCAAGCATTTGCGCTCGGCATCCTGCTCCTCATATCCGGCTTCTTTCAATGCGTCGAACACTATCCTTGAGCTTCCGTCAAGGATTGGAGGCTCCTCGCAGTTCAAATCGATAAGCACGTTGTCAATGTTAGAGGCTCTCAGAGCTGCCATGATATGCTCCACCGTATACACCTTAACACCATTTTGGGCGATAGTGGTGCCACGTGAAGTGTCAACCACGTTCTTCACCAACGCCTCAACGATAGGTTTGCCGAACAAGTCAACTCTTCTGAACTTGATACCATGATTGATCTCTGCAGGATGAAAAGTAAGTGTACCGCTCTGACCAGTGTGAAGTCCTGTTCCACTGATGCTTACACTTTTTTTGATGGTATGCTGTTTTTCCACTTTAATTCTAAGTTACTGAAATAAAGTGCAAAGTTACAAAATAATCTTTTACTTCGACAATAAATCTGCAAGTTTTTTCTCCAACTCGGCGATTCTGTCTTCCAATTTTTCTATATTGCGTTGTCTTACAACGTCTTTCATAAATTTGTTATAATCGTATGCCGGCGAGCCGATAATCGATTTTCCAGGTGTGCCGACTCCTTTTGTCAAACCCGCTTGTGGTCCGATGACTGTGCGATCGGCTATAGTGAGATGTCCTGAAAGGCCTGCCTGACCTGCTATGATACAGTTTTTACCCACATGTGTCGAGCCCGAGATGCCGACTTGTGCCGCCATGGCTGTGTTTTCACCAACCTCCACATTATGAGCTATTTGAATAAGGTTGTCGAGTTTCACACCGTCATGAATCTTTGTAGACTCCATTGTCGAGCGGTCGATGGTGGTGTTTGCACCGATTTCCACATTGTCGCCCACCAAGACATTGCCTATTTGCGGTATCTTCTTATATGTCCCATCAGGTTGCGGGGCGAATCCGAATCCGTCGGCACCGAGCACCGCGCCAGCATGGATGATACAATCTTTGCCGATATGTGTCATCGCATAGAGCTTCACTCCTGCGTAAATCACTGTGTTATCGCCGATTACAGCGTCGTCGCCAATGTATGACTGCGGATAAATCTTCACGTTGTGGCCAATCTTCACACGCTCGCCGATGTATGCGAACTCACCGATGTAGCAGTTGTCGCCAAATTCGGCATCCGGCGAGATGAAAGCCTTTTCCGAGATACCCACCTTATTATTAGTATATTCCTGATATATCGCGAGAAGCTGTGCGAAAGAGTCGTAAGCGTTTTTCACACGAATCATGGTCGTCGTCACCTTCTCGGTAGGCTCAAAGTCCTCATTCACAAGCACTATCGACGATTTTGTGTCATAAAGATAATGGATATATTTAGGATTTGCCAAAAAACTCAACATTCCAGGCGCACCGTCCTCGATTCTCGCCACGTTACAAACCTTAGTTTCCGGGTCGCCCTCGACTTTTCCACCTAATAATGCCGCAATCTGGGCAGCTGTAAACTCAACTTTCATATCAAAATGTCATTAAATTCTTTTTTAATAGCGATGACGGTTCTGTCGATATACGAATTCGATTTTGACGCCAAAATCTGTGCCATCGTCGATGCATCAGCCTCCGGATTGGCTCCGAAAGCCTCGTTGATGCCTTTCAATGACTCATCTTTTGTCAAAACCACCATCATCCAAAGCTCCTCACTCACGTAAAGACGCTGTGCGAGGTTATGTTCAAACTCGTCCTGTATGCCCTGAATCATCGCAAACTGAAGGTCGCTCCGTGACATCCCTGGCACATACACTCTTTTTATCAAAACCGAATAACGTATTCTCTCGAGATAAAGCACAAGACGTTCAAACGCCTGAATCATAAGCGGGGCAACGGTTTCCGACACTTCGGCACTTTTCTTTTTACCTTTCCTGATACCAAAAACACCGTAAATGAAAAGGCCGCCGAACATCACTATTCCTACTATTATCAAAACCCACGTGGTTGTACTCAAAACACTATTCATCAAAGATATTTTTAATCTGCAAATATACTAATTTTTTCAATTTACAACAAAATTTTAAAACAAAAGTTTTCCTATCATAAAAATTCTTAATTTTGCAGTCTGAAATAGTCAATAATTAATTTAAAAATAAAGATATGGGTACATTATCACAGAGAGTCCTCAACATGGCGGAATCAGCCACTTTGAAAATGACTCAGAAGAGCCGCGAACTCAAAGCTCAAGGCATTGACATCATTTCGTTAAGCATCGGCGAACCAGACTTCAACACTCCTGTAAGCGCAAAACAGGCTGGTATTGACGCTATCAACAACAACGACACGCATTATCCTCCGGTACCAGGTACTCCGGCATTGCGTAAGGCTATCGCCGAGAAGCTTCGTCGCGACAACGGTTTGGATTATAAAGAGACCGACATTATCGTGTCGAACGGCGCAAAGCAGGCCATCACCACCACCTTCTTCGCGATTTTGGATAAAGGTGACGAGGTCATCATCCCTGCCCCATACTGGGTGTCATATCCTGAAATGGTGAAGCTCGCCGACGGTACTCCTGTCTTCATTGAAACGACACCGGAGCAACACTTCAAGATCAACGCAAAACAGCTCGAAGCGGCCATCACTCCGAAGACCAAGGCATTCATTTTCAGCACTCCTTGCAACCCAAGCGGTTCGGTTTACACCAAAGAAGAGCTCACCTCTTTGGTCGAAGTGTTCAAGAAACATCCAGAGATCATCATCATTTCCGATGAGATCTACGAATTCATCCAGTACGAGCACAAACACGAGACGATGGGTCAGTTTACAGAGTTGAAAGACCGTCTCGTCATCGTGAACGGCGTCGCCAAAGGTTATGCCATGACAGGATGGAGAATCGGTTACATCGCAGCACCTATGGCTATCGTCAACGCATGCAACAAGATCCAGGGACAGTACACATCAGGTATCTGCACCATCTCACAGGCCGCATCAGTGGCAGCCATGCAGCTCTCACCAGAGAATTCGGAGGAAGTGCAGAATATGTGCAAGGCTTTCAGAGCACGCCGCGACATGTTCTATAAGCTCCTCATGGAGATTCCTGGCATCAAGTTGAGCTTGCCTGCTGGCGCATTCTATATGTTCCCAGACGTTTCAGCATATTACGGCAAGTCGGACGGTGCAAAGATCATCAAGAACAGCGATGACTTGTGCATGTACCTGCTTTACAACGCCCACGTGGCATGCGTGGCTGGCGGTGCTTTCGGCAACGACAACTGCATCCGTCTGTCATACGCCACATCCGACGACAAGCTCCGCGAGGCCGCACGCCGTCTCAAAGAAGCCTTTGCAAAACTGAGAAATTAAAACATTGAAAAATGCCAAAAGACGACATCAAAGCTCTTTTTGAATCTTTCAACGGAAAGAGGATATTAATAATAGGTGATGTTATGCTCGACCTTTACCTTAACGGTAAGGTCGAGCGTATCTCGCCCGAGGCTCCAGTGCCTATCGTGGCTGTCGGCAACCGTTTCCGTCGACTCGGCGGCGCTGCCAACGTGGCACAAAACATCAAAGCACTCGGGGCAGAGCCCGTATTGTGCTCCATCATCGGTGACGACTCGAAGTCACACGACTTCTTCGACCTCCTGAAAGAGCATAAGATGCCGAGCAATGGCATTATCAAAAGCAAAGAACGCCGCACCACCACAAAATACCGCATCATCGGCAACAACGCACAGATGCTGCGCGTCGACGACGAGGACACTTTCAACCTCACCGAGGATGAATTTGCAGCCATCAGCGAGAAAATCAACGGCATTTTATATCGCGAACGCATCGACGGCATCATACTGCAGGACTATAACAAAGGCGTGCTCACCGAACAGCTGATACGCCACACCATCAAACTCGCCAACGAGAAAAACATACCCGTCGGCGTCGACCCGAAGAAAAACAACTTCTTAGCATACGAGAACTGCACCCTTTTCAAGCCTAATCTGAAAGAGCTCAAAGAAGGCATCAGCCTCGACTTCCCGACCGACACCATCGAAGGTATCTTATTGGGTGTCAACGCATTACAAGACAAACTCAACTGCCGTTTCGTGATGAACACCTTGTCGGAGCGCGGCGTACTGATTCAAGAAATGTCCGACGGCAAGAAGACGCATCACCACATCCCAGCGCATCTGCGTAAGATTGCCGACGTGTCGGGGGCCGGTGACACTGTTCTCGGCGTTGCGATGCTGTGCCTGGTTTGCGGATGCAGTGCCTACGACATCGCGGCCATCTCGAATCTCGCAGGCGGTCTGGTATGCGAAGAAATCGGCGCGGTGCCTATCAACAAGAAAAGACTTCTAAAAGAAACCGAAAAGATACAATAATAATGTATTTTTTGCGTTAAAAGGTCTATGAAGTTTAATTTGACATCAATAAAAAGACTTGTTTTGCTCATCGGAGTGATGTTTTTCATCATCCCGCAGAGCCTTATGGCGCAGAAGCAGAAGCCGCAGAATCTGCGTACTTACGACAACGAGCCGTATCATTTCGGATTTATAATCGCATACAATAACATGTCGTATGCATTCAAATACATCGACAACTATCAGATAACGCCACATTCAGCCTCCGAATACCCCAACACCGCTGATACTTATTTCAACGCCGACGCTACCTATTATGCCACAAAAATCGAATCAAATCAGATTCCAGGCTTCACTGTTGGTGTCGTCGGCAATCTTCGTCTCGGAAAGTATTTTGACCTGCGTTTGATACCGTCATTGAGTTTCGGAACACGTACAATCGCCTACGATTTTTACAGGACCGTTGATAATAATGGCGTGTCGAACAAGCAAGACATGTATTTTTCAAAAAAGAAATCCATCTTCTCCACTTTTGTTGAGTTCCCGTTACACGTGAAATATAGGTCAAAACGACTTAATAACGTGGCCGCATACGTGATTGCAGGCACCAATTTCAAGATTGACTTGGCTTCGCAGAAAAAGTCACAGATTGAGGTCAACGACCCAATAACAGGAGAGCAGCACAGCGTCATTGACAACATCCGTGTCAAAAAAGGCGACATCGCCGCTGAGATAGGTGCCGGATTCGATTTCTACACCAGTTATTTCAAGTTTGGTGTCGAAGTCAAGATGAGTTATGGACTGCTCAATATCCTCGATTCTCAAAATCTGATCTACGATTCGAGTATAAAAAGCCTCCAAAACCGCACATTCCAAGTGTCACTCACATTTGAATAATCAGACATTATATCATCTTAGATATTGATTATCAATATATTATCATATTTTTTCATTTTTTAAAAATTTTTCTTCCCCTGTAAAGGAAAAAGTTGTATCTTTGCACCGCCTAAAATAAGTTAAAAGTTCGTAAAGTTAAAAAGTTTATAAAGCAGACTTTCAAACTTTAAAAACTTTCAAACTTTTCAACTTGGGAGGTCTCTTCGTCTAGTCTGGTTAGGACGTCAGGTTTTCATCCTGGTAACTCGGGTTCAAATCCCGGAGAGACTACAAACTAAAAGAAAACGAGGTCAGAAAGATGAGCATAATAATGCTTGTAGTTCTGGCTTTTTCAGTTTATAAACGGAAAGAAAGATAATGAGCAAGACTCTCTCTGTTAAAGGTAAATCATTGACAATCAAGAGCGTTATAGCTTTGATGGCTGTCATGATTTTTTCGTTTATAAACATCAGCACGCTTAAGGCCCAGGAGTTCGGCTACCACTTCGGACTGCGCGGTGGCGTGGGCATGTCTACCCTCACAGGATTCCAGAACAACGGTCTTAGGCTCGGACTCACAGCAGGCGGCTACACAAAGTTCATCTTCGACGAAAACAACAGCATCGACGTGGAACTCAGCTACTCGACAGGCGGTCAGCAGTCACAGAGATGGGTCGACAACAACGAGGCACAAGTCAAGATTTACAACAGATACACCCTGCATTACCTAAGCCTGCCCATACTATACCAATACTATTTCACCGATATTCTTGGAATCGAAGGCGGCTTGAACTTACGCTATTGCATGGCAGGAAGCCTGAAGTCGAAAATCGGCAACGATAGCTGGCATTCCGTAGGTTTCGGCAAAGACAGCTACAACAGCTTCGACATGGGTCTCATCATGGGTGTTTATACCGAGAATTTCATCCCGAGCGACCACTTTTTCGTCAGTCTGAGAGCCTATTTCGGCTTCATCGACGTGGTGAAAAACGTTGGCAGCAATAAAAATATCAACGTACAAGTCAGCGTTGGATACATGTTCAAATAAATGAAACCGCAGATTCAGTTAATCATTGGAAATCAATACAATCCGCACCTCAACTTGGCTGTGGAGAGTTCTTTGTTAGACGAAGGCGACGCCGACGTCGTGACCATGTTTTTGTGGAGAAACCAGCAGACGGTGGTCTATGGCTACAACCAGAATCCGTTTACGGAATGCAATGTCGAGTTGTTATTATCAGAGGGTGGTTTCGCCGCCCGCCGCCGTACCGGCGGCGGCGCGGTATATCACGACCTGGGAAACCTCAACTTCTCATTTGTGGCAAACAAGAAGCATTATGACGTCGCAAAACAGATGAGCGTCATACAGAAAGCTTTGGAGATTTTTGGACTTAAAACCGAAGTCTCAGGCCGCAACGACATCCTCTTCGAGGGACGTAAATTCTCAGGAAACGCCTTTGGAATATACAAAGACAGACGATTGCACCACGGCACCATTTTGATAAAAACCGATGGTGAAAAACTGTCGAAATATCTGAAAGTGAACCCCGCCAAGCTGCAGAAACACGGAGTGAAATCGGTGGCAAGCCGCATCATCAACCTCTCAGAGGTCGCCGACATCACTTCCGACAGCATAACCCCTTATCTCTCAAGGGCTTTCGAAGAAGTTTACGAAGCAAAGGCAACCGTTATTGAATTTAACGACCTTCTTACCGATAAGGTGTTGAAAACCAGAGACTTATTCGCTTCTGACGAATATCTTTTCGGCAAATGGCGCAACTTCCATGCGAAGAAGAGCGCACAGTTTGCATGGGGTCTGGTGGAACTCGACATGCAAGTCAATGAGGAAAAAGGCGTCATCGAGAGCGTCTCCATCGCCTCCGACGGTCTTGAGCCCGACCTGATTGACGAGACCGAGCAATTATTAATAGGTGCAAGCATCAAAAAAGCCCCTGATTACGGTCAAAACGAGGTCGCGAAAGACATCATTTCTTTAATATATTAAGAGTTTCCTATAAATAAATAATAAAACGCGGTAGATTATACCCCCAAACAATTCCCCGCAAGGGATTTCTTTATAACGAATAATATTTTTTTGTAATTTTGCAGCCAAATTTAAGAAAATGAAATATTTTTTGCTGCCATTGGGCTGTCAGATGAACCGTAGCGACACGGAACGAGTGCGTACCGTGCTTCAAGGCATGGGTTATACAGAGACCGACAAGGAGGAAGAAGCCAACATTTTGGGAGTGATAGCATGCTCGGTGCGCCAGAAAGGCATCGACAAGGTGTATTCCCGTATCCAGAAATGGAACGAGATGAAACAGAACCGTTACTGCGTCACCTTCGTGTCGGGATGTATACTTCCCGCCGACCGCGAGCGTTTCGCCAAGCTGTTCGACCTCATCTTCACCATGAACGAGCTGCCCGATTTGCCTGATATGATCCAGCAATACGGCGTGGTGGGCATGCCTATCAACAGGAACGTCAACCCGTCGGCCAACATGGATCGCTTCTGGGTCATCGACCCCGACCATCTCTCTGATTTCGAGGCGTTTATCCCGATTCAAAACGGATGTAACAAGTTCTGCACCTACTGCGCAGTGCCATATACACGTGGCCGCGAGGTCTCGAGAAAGTCGGAAGACATCATCAATGAGCTCAAGGAACTAGTCGAAAAAGGCTATAAATCAATAACTTTGCTCGGACAGAACGTCAATTCGTATGGTCTTGACAAGAAAGGCGAAGAGATAAACTTCGCTGAACTGCTGAGAAGAATTGGCGAATACGGCGATGCCAGCGGCAAGGAGTTTTGGGTATACTTCACCTCCCCTCACCCACGTGACATGAGCGATGAGGTGATAGAGGTCATATCGCAATATAAATGCCTCGGCAAGCAGATTCACCTGCCGATACAGTCGGGTGACGACAACATGCTGCAACGCATGAACCGCCGCCACACTTTGGATGACTATCGTCATATCATACACACAATCAGAAGGTTACTGCCTGAGGCAACGATTTTCACAGATATCATTGTGGGTTTCACCGGCGAGACAGAAGAAGAGTTCGAGAACTCGCGTAAGGCCATGGAGGAATTCAAATACAACATGGCTTACATCGCACAATACAGCGTGCGACCTGGCGCAGTGGCCTCATCATGGGCCGACGACGTGCCTAAAGCCAAGAAACGCGAGCGTTATCACATCCTCACCGACGAGCTGATGAAACACTCCCTCGTTTATAATCAAGGACTTATCGGCAAGACGCAGAAAGTGCTTGTGAACGGCTACGACCGCAAAAACGGTTATCTGACAGGCCACACCGAAGGAAAAATCGTTATAAGATTCCAATCGCGTGACAAGAGCCTCATCGGTCAGATTGTGACAGTGAAAGTGACAAGTGCTACCGCTCTTTCTATAGAAGGAGAATTAATTGGACAAGAATAGCAAAACAAATTAAGACAGGATTAACAAGATTTACAAGATTATCTTTCAACTATAAACTCTAAACTTAAGAACTACACTAAACTCTAAACTATCAACTCTAAACTAAAATGCGAATAGCGTTCAAGACATTAGGTTGCCGCGTTAACCTCTACGAGACAGACGCCTTAGCGTCGCAGTTCAAGGAGGCGGGTTACGACGTAGTGGAAAACGACGAAAACGCTGATGTTTACGTCGTGAACACATGCACCGTCACCAACCAGAGCGATCAGAAATGCCGGCAGGCGATCAACCAGATAAGACGCGAACATCCAAACGCCATCATCGCTGCCATGGGCTGCATGGTGAACCACCGCAAACAAGAGATGCTCGACTCTGGTGTCATCGACTATGCCATTGATAATGAACGCAAATACGCGCTTTTCAGCATCATCGACAGCCATGTAAAAGGCGAAGCCGTTGACCCTGAGGGCTTCGACAAGGACCTGTTCAGCTACCGTCCGGCTTACAGCACCTTCCACACCAGGAGCTTGATAAAGATTCATGACGGATGCAACAACTTCTGTTCCTATTGCATCATCCCTAACGTGCGAGGCAGAGCGACGAGCCGTCCAGCCGACGAGATCTATGAAAACATCAGAAACGTGGTGGCTCACGGCTTCAAAGAGGTGGTTTTGACAGGTGTCAACATGGGCCGATACAAATCACAAGACGTTGATTTTGAGCATCTTATCGAAAACATTTTAAAAATAGAAGGTGATTATAGGGTACGCATCTCATCCATCGAGCCTGACAACTTCAGCGACAGGTTCTTGGGTCTGTTTGAGAACCCGAAACTCGCCCCACACATGCATATCTGCCTGCAAAGCGGCGCTGACAACACTCTGCGAGACATGCACAGGCACTATTCTGCCGAGCAGTTTAAGGACATGTGCGACAGAATCAAGGCGGCGATACCCAGTTTCAACATCACAACTGATGTCATCGTAGGCTTCCCCGGCGAGACTGAATCCGATTTCGCTGAAAGCGCTGAAATGTGCAAATATATAGGTTTCAGTCACATACACACTTTCAAATACTCCATCAGGACGGGAACGAAAGCTGCGACGATGCCGAATCAGGTTCCTGAAACGGTAAAGACCGAACGCAGTGCCATCATCAGGCAAATTTCGGCGGAAAACAAACTGAATTATTTTGGCCAGATGCTTGGCAAACCGCAAAGAATGCTCATCGAACGTGTGATGGCGGACGGAACGGCACGCGGTTATGGCGAGAACTACATCCCGTTAAGGCTGAAAGGCAAAAACTTGGAGAAAAACACCTTTGTCAGCGTGATTTTGGAGGATATTATTAACAAAGGTGACAATTCGGAAATGGTAGCCACGATGCGTCATTTCGAGCGCAACGTAGTGTAGTCGAGAAATCTCCGACATCGAACGTTCCATATCAATCGTTTGAGATTTCTCCATTCCGCTTCGCTTCAGTCGAAATGACGGCTAAAAAAATATTTTTAAAATTTTTGTAATTTGTATTAATATTTGTTGTAATTTTGCAGTCCGAAAAAATAGTAAGGAAAAAAGAATAAAATTAAGATAATAAAATGGCAAATCACAAGTCATCATTAAAGAGAATCCGTCAGACAGAAAACAGACGTTTACACAACCGCTTCTATGCTAGAGCGATGCGTTCAGCCGTTAGAAGCTTCAGAGCTTTAACAGACAAGAACGAAGCTGAATCAAAGCTTTCAGAAATGTACAAGACTATCGACCGCGTGGCTAAACGTGGCATCATCCACCGCAACAAAGCCGCTAACTTGAAGTCAAAACTTGCACACTTCACAGCTAAATTAGCATAATTTTATTAAAAAATATCGACGAAGTTCTTCCTATTTTTAGGGAGAACTTTTGTCGTTTAAACCGAAACATTATGAAGCCAAAAGCAATCCAGTCGATAAAAAACTGGGCGACAGAAGACCGCCCGCGCGAGAAAATGCTCGAGAAAGGACGCGAAGCCCTCTCCGACGCAGAACTCATCGCCATACTCATTGGCTCTGGTAACAACGACGAGTCGGCAGTTGACCTGTCGAGACACATCCTAAAAGATGCCAACGACAACCTCATACTGCTTTCACAAATGAGTATCAATGAGTTGATGTGTTACAAAGGCATTGGTGAGGCAAAAGCCATCAGCATCGCCGCAGCGCTTGAACTCGGTCGGCGTCGGCGCTTCTCAGAGACGGCGCAGCAACCGCATATCCAAAACAGCAAAGACGCTTTCGAGTATTTTTACATGCGAATCTCTGACATATCACACGAACAGTTCTGGGTGCTGCTGCTCAACTCCAACAACAAGGTCATAAAAATGGCAAAAGTGAGCGATGGAGGCGTCAACGGCACGACAGCCGACCCGAAGCGAATATTCAAAATCGCCTTGGAAAACAACGCCACTGGCATGATGCTCTGCCATAACCACCCTTCCGGGAACGTGCTGCCCAGCGACCACGACAAAGTGCTCACACGCAACCTCGTGAATGGCGGGAAACTGCTCGAAATAAAAATTTTGGATCATATTATCGTTGGTATCGATAAATATTTTAGTTTTGCAGATTCAGGATTGTTATGAAAATAGTGACGGTAATAGGGGCAAGACCCCAGATAATAAAGGCGGCGGCGTTGAGTCGAGCCATCAAGGAACACTTCAAAAAAGAGGTGAATGAAGTAATTGTGCACACCGGACAGCACTACGACAGCAACATGTCGCAGGTGTTTTTCGACGAGCTGGGCATCCCAAAACCTGATTATAACTTAGGTGTGGGCTCGGCCTCGCATGGCGTGCAAACAGCCAAGATGATTGAAGGCATCGAAGAGATACTTTTGAAGGAAAAGCCAGACTACCTTGTGCTTTATGGCGACACCAACTCTACTTTGGCAG
>CADAFC010000007.1 GCA_902787095.1 uncultured Bacteroidia bacterium | reverse complement strand
AGCAGCATCTCCCCTTTGCTGTTGAAGACGAAAATCGAGAAGGCACGGTGCAGCGTCGGGTTGACGTGAGCTGCCTGCTTCTCCATCAAACCGATTTGATTGTCTTGATTATCAACTAATACTACGAATTCGGGCATAATTAAACATTGAATCGAATGTTAATAATGTCACCGTCCTTGACGATGTAGTTCTTTCCTTCGACGGCGAATTTTCCGGCTTCTTTCACAGCCTGTTCTGAGCCGTAGTGCAGGAAGTCGTCGCAGCTCATCACCTCGGCGCGGATGAAGCCACGCTGGAGGTCGCTATGGATCACCCCGGCAGCCTCAGGAGCGGTGTCGCCCACATGGATGGTCCAGGCACGTGTCTCGTCAGGACCGGTGGTGAAGAACGACTGCAGCTTCAAGGTGCTGTATGCGAGGCGTACCAGCTTGTTGACGCCAGGCTCGGTGAGACCTGCATCTTCCATGAACAACGCGCGGTCAGCCTCGTCGAGTTCGGCAATCTCCGACTCGAGTTTTCCTGCAAGGATAATCATGTCTTCGCCATGGAGAGCGGCTTTCACAGCCTCGGTGTATTTGTTTCCAGTGAGAGCCGAGGCGTCATCGACGTTGCAGACATACATTATCGGCTTGACCGTAAGCAGTTGAATATCTTGGATATACTTCTTGTCTTCCTCAGGCACGTTGGCGGTACGGGCGTTTTGCATGTTCTCGAGACACTCCTTGTAAATCGAGAGCACCTCGAAGGCGCGTTTGTTGTCCTTGTCGCCGTTTTTGAGCAGTTTCTCGACGCGCTGCAGCTTACGTGTCACGAGGTCGAGGTCGCGCACCTGAAGCTCGAGGTCGACGAGTTCCATGTCGCGCACCGGGTCGATGCTGCCCTCGCTATGCGGAATGTTAGGGTCATCAAAACAACGCAAAACGTGTATCAAAGCATCGACAGTCTGCACCTCGGCGAGGAGTTTGTTGCCGACGCCCTGACCGCCCTTACTCAGACCCGGGAGGTCCACAATCTCGACGGTGGCAGGCACGATACGCTTCGAATGTGAGATATTGTCGATGAGTTTGAGACGCTCATCGCGCACCTCGCACATTCCTATATTCGATTTTGTGGCGAAGCCAATCTCCGCCTTAGTGTTTGATATACAATTAAATATGGTCGTTTTTCCAGTGTTGGAAAGTCCGATAATTCCGCAGTTCAGTGCCATAGCAATTCAAATTTTTTGCAAAAATACATATTTTAGTTAAAAGTTAAAAGATAAAAGTTAAAAGATTTTAGCCGTTAGCTTGGGACGTTTTACTTGAAAACCGTAAACTTTAAACTGACTTTAAACTCTAAACTTTACACTTTTTTTGTAATTTTGCGCCATAAAATAACATTGAAAAGGCAGAAATGTTTCTCGGTGAATTGATATCGCTTTTTGTAGCAATCTCATGGACTGCCACTGCGTTATTCGCGGAGGTCGGCTCGAAGCGGATGGGGTCGTTGCCGTTCAACACGGTAAGGATGACGATGTCGTTGGCATTTCTCGTCGTCACCCTCTGGCTGGTGATGGGAGTCCCCTACCCTCGTTACGCTGACGGCGGCACCTGGACGTGGCTGCTGCTTTCGGGCGTCGTCGGCTACGTCATCGGCGACTACTGCCTGATGCAGGGATACATCCACATCGGCTCACGTTTCGGACAGCTTTTCATGACGCTTTCAGCCCCTACGGCGGCACTCACCGGACTGCTCTTTCTCGGCGAACGTCTGCGCCCGACAGCCATCCTCGGAATGGTTATCACTTTGAGCGGCATCGCGCTATCGATTTTATCAAAAAATGATGATTCTCAGAAACATGGCATAAAATTCAGCGAAAGGCATTTTCTATGCGGCGATGGCTGGCATCTGCCAAGGTTTCGGCTTAGTGCTCAGCAAAGTGGGATTAAAGCATTACGATGCCGCATTGACGGCTCTCGGCATCTCGCAAGACACCGTTTTTGACGGCGCAGTGTTTCAGTTGCCCGTCAGTGTGAGCATATCGTTTGCCGCCACCACCATCCGCGCATATATCGGGCTTGTAGGCTTTTTCCTGGCGTTGGTGATATTCAACAAAGACGGCTTGGAGCAGCTCCGTCATGCCGTCAGCGACAGGAAAGCGATGTGGTGTGTGCTCGCCTCCACCATCTTCGGTCCGTTCATCGGGGTGAGTGCCTCGTTGCTTGCCACGCAGTTCACCTCCGCCGGCATCGCACAGACGCTCTTTGCGCTCACACCGATATTGATTATTGCACCAGCCGCCATCCTGTTCCATCAGAAGGTGACGTTGCGGGAAGTCATCGGGGCTATTGTGAGCGTCGGAGGAGTATGTTTGTTTTTTGTGTGAAACAATCAACGCCTTTCATGAAGATTTCACCGTCAGCGATGCGATATTACTTTTCTTTTTTTCTACAATACAGCCAGCGATCTGTATCCCATGGCAAACCTTTCCCTTCAGGAGAGCCAACAAAAACACTGTCAAATTCCTGAGGCCATCCCCAAGGCATATCATTTAACGCTTTTCCTATTTCCATTTTATCCCAAGCACACATAAACACAAAATCCGGTTTAAGCATTTCTTCTTTCGGAAAATACAAAAAGTTTCGTTTCTGATAAAAATTGGAGGACAGTTTCGCATCTATCGCAAATACAGTGGAATAATCGTACTCTGAAGTAAACACGACCGACGAATCCGGCTTGTAACCGTATTCTTCCATGACATCAAGGCATTTGTTAAAATAATCCACTTGATCCGTGGTCAAAGATATTTTGGCAAAAGATGCATTACCTCTTGTGAAATTACTATGTGCATCTTTATTTAACAACCCCGATATCCTCGGAATTAGAGTCAACAGCAAAAGAAGCGTTGCGGTTTCAACCACCGGAATATTATTTTCCTCTTTTACGTAATCATGATAATCCAAATACAACAGAAACCACGCCAAAGCGAAACAAATCATTCTGTCACCCAAATATGTATTAGTTCCGATGGATGCGAGAAGAGGAAACGCGACAAGCAATAATGAATACAGCTTGTTTATTTTGTTAAAACATTTATTACTCAATATGTGATTATCAATAATTTGTATAAGCAAATAGCAAAATATAATAATGGAAACTGCCGTTTGTGGAGATTTTTGATAGTAATAATAAAATAAGGTAAGTATGCCCATAAGAACCATAGCTATCACCTTGTTATACTTCAAAACCCGTTGGGTCAAATAATAAATACCACTGCATATAATCAGACACAGTAACACGTCTCTTGCCAACAGCCCTAATGCGGCACCAAAATCCTTTGGGGAATAACGATAACCGCTTTGGGAAAAATATGTCGCGGTGAATCGCATTGCTTCCAGAATATCAGACAAAGGGGCCACAAAAACATGAATGCAGATAAGCGAAATCAGCAATCCTCCACCAAAACACAGAATGGATTTCCCATCCTTTTTCAGCAATAGCAACAATCCGAAACAAACTATAAGAAGTATGCCTGAAGGCAAAATAACAAACAGAGACTGTCCTAATGAAATCCCCGTTATAACCAACCAGAAAAAATTGTACTTGGATTCTGAATTCCAGTAAAGATGAAAACTGCATAAGGCCAAACACATTAGCAGCGCCTGCATTTGAACATAGTTCAGACTGCTTCCGGCATAAGAACTGGAAACCTGGAAAAACAGCAAATAGGAAAGAGTAAAATACTTCAGCCATCTGTTTTTCCCATAAACCCTAATACATGTGAACGTCGCAGCAATGGTGGCAAACAACTCACACAAATAAACTGCAATACGCGAATGTATCGGATTGGTCAAATCAAGGTAAGGGAACCAATGGATTGCTATAAGATTCCATTGTGATTTGCCTGTTATAAATGAACCTTCGTAAGCCTCTTTGAGTTTTATAAGAAAATACGCCTCATCCCAAGCCGTACAAAACCCAATGTTTATTGAAGCCAACCGAATGATGGTAAACACAATAAGCAGAATCAACAAAAGCCAATAATGCAGTTGGAATTTGCAGATGTAATTTGCAACAGATTTCATATCAACCTCAGATTTCATATCAACCTCTTGTTTATCTTCCTAAAATTTCCCAAAGTCTTTAGGCCAATCATATATCAGACTGCAAAAATACAAAAATTTGTTTACACATTATTTCATTAAGGAAAAATCACTTTTGTTCCATTTTTGAAAGAAACGCTTTGCAGCCTTCGGTTAAGTCGTTATAAGTCTTCTCGAAATCGCCGGTGTACCAGGGGTCGGCGACGTCGCGGTGGTAGCCGGCATGCGACATCATGAGGGTGATTTTGTTGTCGATATCGTCTCCCAATAATTTCTTCAAATTGTGCAAATTATTTTCATCCATGGCGATGACGTAGTCGTAGTATTCGTAGTCGTGGCGCGTTATCTGGCGTGCCTTGCGGTAGCCGTATTTGATACCTTTTTGGAACAGCATTCGTCGCGCCGGAGGATAGAGGTCGTTGCCGATTTCCTCAGTGGATGTGGCTGCGGAGGCGATTTCAAACTCCTCTGCCCTGCCTGCTTTTTCGACCATATCCTTAAAAATATATTCTGCCATCGGACTGCGGCAGATGTTGCCGTGGCAGATGAAAAGCACCTTTATTTTGTTCATAATTTAAAAAGCCATTAGCCGTTAGCCATTAGCTTTTTCCCATTAATTTCTAATGGCTAAATTCTTTTTGCAAAATTGAGAAATTTTTATTATCTTTGCACACATATTTTTATAAAAAACAAGTCATGTCCGTTTTACTGTTGATATCCGCTATTATCTTGATATTCAGCATCTTAATCACTAAGATTGGATACAAGATGGGTGTGCCGACATTGTTGGTGTTCCTCGTTGTGGGCATGATTTTTGGCGAAGACGGTTTCGGAATACATTTTGACAACTACAACTTCGTGCAGATTATCGGCATGATCGCCCTCAGCATCATACTGTTTACCGGCGGAATGGACACTCGTTTTGAGAAAATCCGCCCCGTTATTGCTCCAGGAATAGTGCTTGCGACGATGGGCGTGTTGTTAACCACTGTGTTTACTGGACTTTTCATCTATTACGTCGGTTTTGTTTTCGAAAAAGCGCTCTCGATACCTCTTGCGATGTCGATTTTGCTTGCCGCTACGATGTCGTCAACCGATTCGGCATCGGTATTCAGCATTTTGAAATCGCAAAAAATGACATTGCGCAACAATTTGAGGCCTCTTTTGGAGCTTGAAAGCGGCTCCAACGACCCGATGGCGTACATGCTCACCATCGTGATGATTCAGATTGTGAGAAACGATAGTGGTGCCCACATAAGCATGGCACACATTGTGTTCACCTTTATCCTGCAATTCGCTATCGGTTTGCTGGCCGGCTACGTCATTGGCAGGATTTACGTGTGGATTCACAACAAACTCAATCTCGACAACAAGGCGTTGTACCAGATTCTGATTATCGGCTTTATTTTCATGACCTTCGCGATAACCGATATGCTGGGCGGCAACGGTTACCTCGCGGTTTATATCGCAGGCATTATCGTTGGGAATGCAGGCTGCGCCGACAGCCAAATCAAAGTTTTTGGAAAAACTCACTCGTTATTCGGAAGCAAAAAAGTCATCGAGAGACGCAGTATCGACAAACTCCTCGACGGTTTGGTATGGCTAGTGCAAATCGTTATGTTCCTCTTGCTCGGATTGCTTGTGACGCCGCACAACATGCTGAAAATGGCATTGCCGGCAATCATTATAGGCGTTTTTGTCATCTTGCTAGGACGACCGCTGGCAGTGTTTATCAGCCTTCTTCCTTTCCGAAAAATGGGACTAAAAGACAAAGTTTTCGTGTCATGGGTCGGACTTCGTGGAGCAGCACCTATCATATTTGCGACATATCCGTTGATGCAGGACATTCAAGGCGGCGAAACCATCTTTAACGTGGTGTTTTTCATCACCTTACTGTCGCTAATTGTCCAAGGGACAAGCATTCCATTTATGGCAAAATGGCTCAAACTTGGCGAAAAAGACAACAGCGAGCCGAAACATTTCGGGGTCGAGATACCCGAAGAGCTTAACACAGTTTTAGACCAGCAAATCGTTGAGAATGAAGCACTTCTGAAAGACTATCCGCTCCCGAAAGGCACTTTGGTGATGATTGTCAAAAGAAATCACAAATATATAGTGCCAAACGGCAAGCTTTTATTACAAAAAGGTGACAAATTGCTGTTGATTTCAGAAAATAACGAAGAATGAAAAAACTCTTGTTATATCTGATAATCGCCATAGCGTTTCATCTTGGTTTCAAGATGACAGAATCATCATTATCGCAAGAAACGCCTGCAAATAATTGTGTTGAATCTGTTTTGTCGGCACATTCCAGTGACATGATGGTTCCGCATCTCGTGAATCATATCACCGTTCCACCGATACATTTCACATCTGCGAGAAAGATTCAGAAAAACACAAACAACACCCTGACAATCAAAAGATTATCAAGTTATTTCAAAATATTTACACTTAAAAACCAATTACAGATTTTATATTGTTTCATATCGAAAAGCGACAGATATGAAGTAGTTTTAAGGCATTTGATTATTTGACTCTTGTCATTTCGAGCGAAGTCGAGAAATCTCAATCAATTGCATGAGATTTCTCCATTCCGTTTCACTTCGTTACACTACAGTCGAAATGACGAATTATTAAATTATAAAATCAAATAATCATGAAAACAGCAACATATAATGGAAATATCAACGATTTCCAGTTACCTGAATTGGTAAAGAAAACAAACAAAACTTCAATTATAATCAGCATTGTATTGATAATCTTTGCATTAGCAATGTTTCATCTGGTGTATTTCACTGATAACGACTTGGTTGAAGGCTCCGAAGTCTTTGCTGGCGTAATAGCACTTGGCGTAGCATTGTTCATGCTGATTTGGCAGAGGACAAAATATATCGACCAGGAGACTGGTTCGGTCGTTTCAAAAGACCGTATCTACTACAGCCCCAACGACTTACCGACAATTTTGATGGCTTTTGAAAACGACAATTTCGCCGTTTTGCAAACTGTCAAGCGTCAGCAGGAAGGCAACGTCCAAATTGTGTTTCGCTTTGCTGAAAATCACAAATACATTGCGATTCAAGTGTTAAAATACGAGCCGTTTGACTTCAAACAACAGACTGACATCTTGGTTTACAGAGATGTCAATGCGATGAAGCTTGTGGAGTATTTGAAGTAGAGATTATTTGCCGCCGGCATTAACGGCATTAAGGGCGTTAAGGCCTTTAATGGCGGCGGCGATGATTATTTTTCCAATTCTTTAAAAAATCCAGTGCAGCCCTCAATGAGGTCGTTATAAGTCTTCTCGAAATCGCCGGTGTACCAGGGGTCGGTGACGTCGCGGTGATAGCCGGCGTGCGACATCATGAGGGAGATTTTGTTGTCGACATCGTCACCGAGGAGCTTCTTAAGATTTCTCAAATTATTCTCATCCATGGCGATGATGTAATCGTAGTATCCGTAGTCGTGGCGCGTGATCTGGCGTGCCTTGCGGTAGCCGTATTTGATACCTTTTTGGAACAGGATTCGTCGCGCCGGAGGATAGAGGTCGTTGCCGATCTCCTCGGTGGAGGTGGCGGCGGAGGCTATCTCAAAGTCCTCTGCCCTGCCGGCTTTTTCGACCATGTCCTTAAAAATATATTCCGCCATCGGGCTCCTGCAGATGTTCCCGTGGCAGATGAAAAGCACCTTTATTTTGTTCATACAAATTCTTTTTTGCAAAAGTACAATATTTTCTCACGCAGATCTCGCAGATTTCGCGGAAATTTTATTCTTCCTCACATTTAATCTGCGCGAATCGCTCGCGTCGCGAGCTGCAGATCTCGCAGACCGGACTGTGGTAGATTAAATCTGTTATATCTGCGTGAGGCAAAAAAATAATTATTAAAAATTTGATTGAGAATCAAAAAGTTTTGTATCTTTGCAGTCCATTTCGAGCCTTATTCCGAAATTGGTTTTTATAATTGAAAATCAATGACTTGAAGTGAAAAAATAAAGTTTAACAATCCTCGATTGCCCAATTCGGAAGAGCTGTCGGGTACAATTTTAAGTAAAAATTATAATGAGCGAATTAGAAAACACCGAAAAAATCCAGAAAGTGAAACCGGTTCCATCAGAAGACTTCGACTGGAGCAGCGACGCTAAGAAACACGACAGCTACAAAGCTGAAGACCGCGCACGCATGGAAGCAATGTATGAGAAGACAATGAGCCAGATCGGCGATCACGAAGTTATCGAAGGAACAGTTGTCGCAAAGACTTCACGCGAAGTCGTCGTCAACATCGGATTCAAATCAGATGGTGTTATTCCGATTTCAGAATTCCGTCACAACCCAGACCTTAAGGTTGGTGACAAAATCGAAGTCTACGTGGAGAACCAGGAAGGCATCAACGGCCAGCTCGTCCTTTCACACAAGAAGGCACGCCTTCTCAAGTCATGGGATCGCGTCAACGAGGCTTACGACAGCCAGGAGATCGTCCGCGGCTTCGTCAAGAGCCGTACAAAAGGCGGCTTGATTGTCGACGTGTTCGGCATCGAGGCATTCTTGCCAGGTTCACAGATCGATGTCAAACCTATCCGCGACTATGACGTATTCGTCAACAGCACAATGGAATTCAAGGTTGTGAAGATCAACCAGGAGTACAAGAACGTGGTCGTTTCACACAAAGCCCTCATCGAAGACGAAATCGAGCAGCAGAAGAGCGAAATCATCAGCAAGCTTGAAAAAGGTCAGGTTCTCGAAGGCGTTGTCAAGAACATCACCAACTACGGCGTGTTCATCGACCTCGGCGGTGTCGACGGTCTTATCCACATCACCGACCTCTCATGGGGCCGCATCAACGATCCTAAGGAAATCGTCCAACTCGACCAGCAGATCAAGGTCGTTATCCTCGACTTCGACGACAGCAAGAAACGTATCGCCCTCGGTCTCAAGCAGCTCACCCCACATCCATGGGATGCTCTCGACCCGAACCTCAAAGTTGGTGACGTCGTTAAGGGTAAAGTCGTTGTCCTCGCCGACTACGGCGCGTTCATCGAGATCGCTCCAGGCGTTGAAGGTCTCATCCATGTCTCAGAAATGTCATGGTCACAGCACCTCCGCACAGCTCAGGACTTCCTGAAGATTGGCGACGAAGTGGAAGCCAAGATCCTCACCCTCGACCGCGAAGAGCGCAAGATGAGCCTCGGCATGAAACAGCTCGTCCCGGATCCATGGGAGAACATCCAGGAGCGTTATCCAAAGGGTTCAAAACACACCGCCACAGTGCGCAACTTCACTAACTTCGGCATCTTCGTCGAACTTGAAGAAGGCGTTGACGGTATGATCCACATCTCAGACCTCAGCTGGTCGAAGAAGATCAAACATCCGGCAGAGTTCACCAAGATCGGTGACAAGATCGATGTCGTGGTCCTCGACGTTGACCAGGAGATCCGCCGCTTGAGCCTCGGCCACAAGCAGCTTGAAGAGAACCCATGGGATGTGTTTGAGAGCATCTTCACAGTTGGTTCAATCCAGCAGGGAACAATCATCAGCACAAGCGACAAGGGCGTCATCGTCTCATTGCCATACGGTGTTGAAGGCTTCTGCCCGAACCGCCACCTGAAGAAAGAAGACGGCACAACCGCTAAGGTTGACGAGACTTTGGATTTCAAGGTCATCGAGTTCTCGAAGGAAAACAAGAAGATCATCCTCTCACACTCACGCATCTGGGAAGACAAGCAGAACGCTGCAACAGAAGCAGAGTCAGCTGAGAAGGAGAAAGCTGCAAAGAACACCAAGCGCGCTGTGAAGCAGATCAACGACAACGTTGAACGCACAACTCTCGGCGACCTCGATGTTCTCGCAACATTGAAAGAAAACCTCGAGAAAGAGGAAAAAGGCGGAAAAGCCGAATAAGACTTTAGTCTTTAGACTTTAGTCATTAGACTTTAGTCATTAGACTTTAGTCATTAGACTTTAGAAGGGCTGTCGCAAGACGGCCCTCCTTTTTTGTCAAAAACTAACGACTAAAGACTAACGACTAACGACTTTTATGTATATTTGCAAAAAATTTCATCATGGAAATCACCAACCTGCTTGACATCCATTCACGGGAGGAGCTTTATCAGTGGTACATTGAAAACCACAATAAAGTCGGCGATTTCTGGTTGCGTATCAACCGCGCAGAGGCAGACTGTCAGGGCGTGATACGCTATGTCGACGCCGTCGAGGTGGCGCTATGCTTCGGCTGGATCGACAGCACCATGAAACGCATCGACGACGGCAAGCCGATTCAGCATTTCACTCCTCGTCGAAAAAGAAGCAACTGGTGCGAGCATAACCTCGTGCGCTGCCGCCGACTCATCAAAACAGGCGAGATGACACCGGCAGGCCTCGCCGTAATCCCCGACATCGACCCTTCTCATTTTGTTTATGAAGACTGGGTTATAAAGGCAATCAAAGCCGACAAACAGGCTTGGAATAACTATATTTCGTTCCCTGAAAACTACCGTCGCATCAAAGTCGACCGCATCCAGCATTATCACAACACGAAACGCGAAGAATACGCCTTCAAAATGCTGAAAAAGTTCATCGCCGACTGCCATAACGGAAAGATGCAATCAGGCTGGAGCGATTTCGGGCGATTGGATGACTTTAGTTTTTAGACTTTAGTCATTAGACTTTAGAAGGGCTGTCGCAAGACAGCCTTTCTTTTTTTGTCAAAAACTAACGAATAACGACTAAAGACTAACGACTTTTATGTATATTTGCAAAAATTTTCATCATGGAAAACAAACTCAATTCAGCACACTATATCACCAGCCTCGGCCTCGAGCCGCATCCCGAAGGAGGCTACTTCCGCCAGCTTTTCGGCAACGACGAATCCGGCAAAAAGGACATCTCGACCATCTATTACATGCTGACCGCCAACGACATTTCAGCGTTTCACCGGCTGCACGATGTCATAGAGATTTGGTATTATCACGCTGGCGAGCCGCTCAACATATATGTCATCGACACTGACGGCAATCTCCTCGTTCACAATCTTTCGCCTGAAGGCGAGATGCAAGTCATAATCCGACCCGAGCAATGGTTTTCCGCCGAAATCCCGTCAAAACAAGGCTTCACGCTCGTCGGATGCGCCGTCGCCCCCGCTTTCTCTTTCGAGAACTTCGAATTGGCTGATAAGAAAGAGTTGTTGAAGCAATACCCCCAGCATTCCGAGCTGATTGAAAGAATGTGCAGATAAAAATGTAGAGCCGCACGACAGTGCGGCTCTACTAATGGCTAACAGCTAATGGCTTATTTCAACGCCGATGCCTGATGATATTCACGGGCACCCAACTCCTTATCGAACATAAACAGTCCGAGAGGATTGTCGCCAATCATTTTCACTGCATCGAGGTTCTTACCAGCCTCTTCCTCCTCCTCCACCTGCTCGTCAATGAACCAAACCATACGGTTCTGTGTGGCATAGTCCTTGGCCTCGATGGCGAGTTTGTTGATGTTGTGAATCATGGCTGTCACCTTCTGCTCGTGAGCGAGAGTGTCCTCAAAGGCCTCAACTGGTGATTTCCATTCCGTCTCAACCTTCGCAATAGGCTTCAAAACCACGCGTGCGCCACGGCTCTGCATGTATTTGTAAAGAATCATGGCGTGGTCCTGCTCCTCCTTGAACTGTACCTCAAACCAGTTGGCGATGCCGTCCAAACCCTTAGCACGGAAGTTGGTTCCCATTGACAAATAAAGGTATGCCGACCAAAGCTCAGCATTAATTTGCGCATTGATAGCGTCTTCAATCTTCTTGTTCATATCATTAATTTTTAAAGTTTAACATCATTTTTATATTGCAAAGATACACATAATTTTTGATTTTATCAATTTTCTTAAAAATATTTTCTTCCTATGAAAAAAAAATTTAACTTTGTAAGGATAAAATTTTCGTATTATGACAACATTCTCATCTGCCGACAAACAGCAACTCGAAGCTTCAGGAATTTCAGCGCAACAAGTTGAAAATCAGATAGTTCAATTTAAAAACGGATTTGCTTTCAGCGACCTTATCGCGCCTGCAACAATAGGGAAAGGCATCGTCCGTTTCAACGAAAATGAGATAAAAGAGCTTGTCAGGCAGTTCGACGAGGACAAAAAATACTACGACATCATCAAGTTTGTGCCTGCTTCGGGCGCGGCAAGCCGTATGTTCAAGAACCTCTACGCCTTCGTCGAAGAGTATAAAAACAAGGAGATTCCGGCCGATTTCCTCAAAAAAGAGAAGATCAAACCCGATTCGGTCGAGAATTTCTTCATGGGAATACATGATTTCGCCTTCTTCAACGACCTGAAATGCCGGCTTCAAGCCAAAGGCAAAGATATCGAAAAGATGTTGAATGACAATGAGTTAGTGGAGATTGCAGAGACTCTTCTCAACGCCGACGGCATGAACTACGGCAACCTTCCGAAGGCCTTGCTGAAGTTCCACAAATATGGCTATTCGACACGTCTTGCCGTGGAGGAACATCTCGTGGAAGCCGCTGAATACAGCAATAACGGCGAGGTGGCTCAGCTGCATTTCACCGTATCACAAGAACATCTCGACATCTTCAAGAAGATTGTGAATTATGTCGTGCCGAAATACGAGAAACAGTTCGGCATCAAGTACGAAATCAGCTTCTCGGTGCAGAAACCTTCCACCGACACCATCGCCGTCGACATGAACAATGAGCCGTTCCGCGACAAAGACGGCAAGCTGGTGTTCCGCCCGGGTGGCCACGGCGCTTTGATACAGAACCTCAACGACTTACACAAGGAAATCATCTTCATAAAGAACATCGACAACGTGGTTCCCGACCGTTTCAAAGCGACCACCTACGAATATAAAAAGGTGCTTTGTGGCTACCTCTTCCGCCTACAACAGCAACAGTTCGAATATCTGCAGCTGCTTGACGACGGCGACGTCACCAACGAGGAACTTGCCGAAATCACCGCTTTCGCGAAAGACCAGCTGATGATCGACATCCCTGATTTCTTCAGCACCTACAACGAAATCGAGAAAATCGACTTCCTCTATGGCAAGCTCAACCGCCCGATGCGCGTATGCGGCATGGTGAAAAACGAGGGCGAGCCTGGCGGAGGTCCATATTTCACCCGCAACAGCAGCGACGAGATCTCGCTTCAGATTGTCGAGTCATCGCAGATAGACCACAAGAACGAGAAGCAGGAGGCGATGTTCCGCTCCTCCACCCACTTCAACCCCGTCGATTTGGTCTGCGCCACCCAAGATTTCAAGGGCCGCTCGTTCAATCTCCCAGAATATGTTGACCCTGAGACCGGCTTCATCTCCTTGAAGTCGAAAGACGGCAAAGACCTGAAAGCCATGGAGCTCCCCGGCCTTTGGAATGGTGCCATGGCCGACTGGATCACCATCTTCGTCGAGGTCCCGATTCTGACCTTCAACCCAGTAAAGACGGTTAATGATTTGCTAAGGGAGACGCATCAAGGATAAACAAGAAAGCCCGCCTCACGGCGGGCTTTCTTTACCACTCATTCTTTGAAAACATTATTTTATTTTTTCAACAATAGCTTTGAAAGCTTCCGGGTTGTTCAAAGCCAGGTCGGCCAAAACCTTGCGGTTCAGGTCGATGTTGGCTGCATGAATCTTACCCATGAATGTACTGTATGTCATACCGTACTCGTGTGCGGCAGCGTTGATACGTACAATCCAAAGGCTTCTGAAATCACGTTTCTTGGCCTTTCTGTCACGATAGGCGTAGGTCAAACCCTTTTCCCAAGAGTTCTTGGCCACTGTCCAGACGTTCTTACGTGCGCTGAACTGTCCCTTCGTCTGTTTTAATACTTTTTTGCGTCTTGCTCTTGAAGCAACTGCATTTACTGATCTTGGCATAATTTTCTAATTTTATTCCGTAAGAGCGCCCCGCATCTGTCCGGGAACTTTCTTCCGCTCTTACAAGAGTTAAACAATTTTGTTGATTACATGAGAAGCATTTCTCTTACTGCTGCCATGTTGGCCTGCTCCACAATTGTCTGATGACCTAAAGCGCGTTTACGTTTGTTGGTCTTCTTTGTCAAAATGTGGCTGTGATAAGCGTGCTTTCTCTTGACTAAACCGGTGCCAGTGATTCTGAAACGTTTCTTGGCAGCGGATTTTGTTTTCATTTTAGGCATTTTAAAACTATTTTTTAAAGTTATGAATGAGTGTCTTTCTTATTTCTTAGGAGCTATTATCATCAACATGCGCTTTCCTTCGAGCTTCGGCAACGACTCAACCTTGCCAACATCCTCCAAAGCCTGAGCGAACTTGAGCAAAACCAGCTCTCCCTGCTCCTTGTAGGCGATGGAACGTCCGTGGAAGAACACATCGACTTTCACCTTAGCACCGTCCTCGAGGAACTTCTTGGCGTGGTTCAACTTGAACTCAAAGTCGCTGTCGCCAATCTGTGCACCGAGACGTAACTCCTTGATAACCACTTTGGTAGCCTTAGCTTTGATTTCTTTCTGTTTCTTCTTCTGGTCGAAGAGGAACTTCTTGTAATCCATGATCTTACAGACCGGTGGATTTGCGCTTGGTGAAATCTCCACTAAGTCGAGACCTGCCTCGTCAGCCATTCTGATGGCCTCGCGAATCGGGTGTATCTCGTTGTCACCGGCCTCGCCGACGACTCTCACCATTGGTGCCGTGATCCTGTTGTTTATTCTGTGCGGATCATCGTTCTGCTTGCTTCTCGGAGGTCTGTTCTGATTGCCTCCGTTGTTTACTGGTAGTGCTATGGTATGTATCTCCTATATTAATTTAACAATCTATTTAAAATTCAAAATTTAATATTCAACCTTTTGCTCTTCCGCTACTTGATTCTCAACCATCTTGGCGAAATCAGCAACCGGCATCGAACCGAGGTCACCAGTACCGCGCTTACGCACCGACACCAAGCCCTCGCCTTCTTCTTTCTCGCCCACGATGAGCATGTAAGGAATCTTCTTCAATTCGGCGTCACGGATCTTACGGCCTATCTTCTCGCTTCTGTCGTCGAGCAAGCATCTGACCTCAGCATTCTTCAGTGTCTCATACACCTTCTCCGCATATTCCTGATATTTCTCAGAGATAGGCAGGATGATGGCCTGGTCTGGAGCGAGCCACAACGGGAAGTCGCCGGCGCAGTGCTCGAGCAACACAGCCACGAAACGCTCCATCGAGCCGAATGGCGCTCTGTGAATCATCACAGGACGGTGTTTTTCGTTGTCCTTGCCGATATATGTGAGGTCGAAACGCTCTGGCAAGTTGTAGTCAACCTGGATGGTGCCAAGCTGCCAACGACGGCCGAGGGCGTCTTTCACCATGAAGTCCAACTTAGGACCATAGAATGCAGCCTCGCCTGTCTCTTCTCTTGCCGGAAGCCCCTTCTCAGCGCATGCTTCCTTGATAGCCTGTTCTGCTCTCTCCCAGTTCTCGTCTGTACCGACGTATTTTGTGGTGTTGTTAGGGTCACGAAGTGAAATCTGTGCCTCGAAGTTTTCGAACTTCAATGCCTTGAAGATGATTTCGATGATGTTCATCACGCGGAGGAACTCGTCTTTCACCTGGTCAGGACGGCAGAAGATGTGAGCGTCGTCTTGTGTGAACGAACGTACACGTGTCAAACCGTGCAACTCACCGCTCTGCTCGTAACGGTATACTGTTCCGAACTCTGCCAAGCGCAGTGGGAGGTCCTTGTAAGAACGTGGCTGCCATTTGTAAATCATGCAGTGATGAGGGCAGTTCATAGGCTTCAGCAGATAAACCTCGCCTTCCTCAGGTGTGGTGATAGGCTGGAAACTGTCCTTGCCGTAATGATCCCAGTGTCCTGATGTCACGTAAAGGTTCTTGTTTCCGATATGAGGAGTGATAACCTGCTCATAGCCATAGTGTTTCTGAATCTTTGTGAGATATTCCTGGAGACGGTTACGCAGAGCTGTACCTCTTGGGAGCCACATCGGGAGACCTTTGCCGACCATGTCGGTGAACATGAAAAGCTCAAGCTCACGACCGAGTTTGCGGTGGTCGCGTTTCTTCGCTTCCTCAAGAAGGACGAGGTAATCCTCGAGGTCTTTCTTCTTTGGGAATGTGATGCCGTAGATACGTGTCAGCTGTTTGCGGTTCTCGTCGCCACGCCAGTAAGCGCCAGCGATAGATGTCAGCTTCACCGCCTTGATGCACGATGTGTCCGGGATATGCGGTCCGCGGCACAAATCAGTGAAAGTTCCTGATTTATAATATGTTATGGTACCGTCTTCAAGCTCATTGATAAGCTCCACCTTGTACTCATCACCTTTCTCTGTGAAATATTTTAAAGCGTCAGCCTTGCACACGTCCACACGCTCAAATGCCTGTTTTTCCTTGGCGAGCTCGAGCATCTTGTTCTCAATCTTCACGAGGTCTTCCTCAGTCAATGTCATGTCACCGGTGTCGATGTCATAGTAAAAACCGCTCTCGATAGCCGGACCGATGCCGAACTTCACACCCTTATAAAGCTGCTCGATAGCCTCTGCCATGAGGTGTGCCGATGAGTGCCAAACCGTAGCTTTTCCTTCTGGGTCGTTCCATGTAAACAATTGAATATTAGCGTCTTCGTTAATCGGACGAAGAGCATCCCACATCTTGTCGTTCACCTTTGCCGACAACACGTTGCGAGCCAAGCCTTCACTGATGCTTTTAGCAATGTCCATTGGCGTTACGCCCGCTTCAAACTGTCTGACACCACCGTCAGGAAATGTAATATTTATCATATCAAAATTATTTTCACAAAAAGCGCTGCAAAATTACAAAATTTTTTAACACGAAATTCACTGATTATCAAAAATTTTTCAATCGATTCTAACCGTCTTCAAATTCAGCAAATTCACGGGGTTCCCGTCGAATCCAGACACCCTTTTGTTGACGAATCGCAGCACCTCGTCGTAAAACAGTATCACTACCGGTGCCTCGGTCATCATCAGCGAGTCCATTTCGTGGTATATTTCGGCTCTTTTTTTCAAGTCGTTGGTGGAGATTGCGGTCTCGTAAAGCTCATCAAATCTCAGGTTTGAATAATGGGTGTAGTTAGGACCTTTCGGAGCGAAATTTTCGGTCGTGAAAAGTGAGAGATAATTCTCCGCGTCAGGATAGTCGGCAACCCACGACGAGCGGAAGAACGGCAAGCTGCATTGGGCGCGTTTCTCACGCAAAGCCGCCGGCATCATCTCCTCGACCTTGCACACCAGACCTACATCAGTCACAGATGACTGCACAAACTTAGCCAAATCGATGTAATCCTTAGTGGTATAAAGCTTTATCTCGCTTCCTTGCAGATGATATTTCCCGATAATCTCGAACGATTTCTGCTGATTGAAAGCGTATCCTATCTGCCCCAGCGAATCGTATCCCGGCAATCCAGCAGGGATGATTCCGCCGTTTCCAGGCGTCCCGATGCCGTTTCTCAAATAACGCAGCATCTTCTCCCTGTCGATGGAATAATTCACCGCCTGACGCAACGCCACAGCACGTTCTTTATCAGTTCTTTCCTCTTGAGTATCAATGTAAAACGAAAGATATTCGGTATTCAGATAAGGCTCGCGGATGAGATAAAACTTGTCCTCATATTTGTTTCTCAAAAAGCCGTCGCGAGTCAGGAGCTCGTCTTTGTAACGCGCATCGACGCCCGACATGAAATCGGTTTTCCCTTTCACAAACTCCATGAAAGCCACCTGCTTGTCGATGAGAAAACTCACCGAAACAGCGTCAAGATATGGCAAACGCTCACCGTTTTCAAACTCGAAATAATCAGGATTTTTACGCATCACGAGGCGCACTCCTTCTTTCCAATATTGAAATTTGAACGGACCAGTTCCCACCGGATACCTGCCGAAATCCTCACCGTAAAACTCGACCGCTTCATGCGGCACCACCGAGGCGTAAGTCATTGATAATATGCCGAGAAACGCCGGAAACGGCTCCTTCAACTCCACTTGAAAAACCGAGTCGTTCAACGCCTTGAATGCGTATCCGCTGTCATCTTGTTTCACCTGAGCAAAAATCCATGAGCCTGGCGAGCTTAACTTCCTGTCAATCAACCTGTTAAATGAATATTCAAAGTCTTGAGCGACAACTCGCCTGCTCTGTCCGTTAAAACAGCTGTCGTTGTGGAAAAACACGTCGTCACGAAGCAAGAAAGTGTATGTTTTCCCGTCTTCGGAGATGTCCCAGCTCTTAGCCACAGCCGGCATCACGTTCATCTCGTTGTCGAAGGCCACGAGGCTGTTATACAATTGGTTACAAGCCCAGATATGCGGCTGGTCTTTGGCATAAATCGGGTCCAAAGTGAGGATTCCCGCCGCCTCGTTGTACTTGAAAATCTTCAAGTCAGCATCCGGGTCTTTCTTTCCGCACGAGGCGAGAAGAATAACGAATAATATGAATAATAACTTTTTCATTTTTTGCCGGAGATTTCTCCATTCCACTCCATTTCATTACGTTCCAGTCGAAATGACGTACTCACACCTTGTCTTATCGACTGGACGTACGCTCCCATCCGTCATTTCGACTGGAGCGCCCCTTTTTCCCCGTCATTTCGACTGGAGCGCCCCCTTTTTCCCGTCATTTCGACTGGAGCGAAGCGTAACGGAGAAATCTCCTGCAAAAGTAATTAAAAAAATCCTTATTTTTGCAAAAATTTTTCACGAAATGCGCATAAGGAATATCAGAAGCGACCGCGGAGTCCTCGTCATCACCGACTATGGCGACAACACCATCATCGTGCCATTGAACAACCGCGACAAGCTGCTAAGTTTCATGCGCTCCAACGCCACCAACGTGCCTCTCTTCCCGATGGAAGTGATTGACAGTCTTGCCGATGCGGCGTCGCACAAGGTGCAAATCAAGATGGAGGCGAAGAAAATCCTCACCGAGTGGCCTTATTATGTTTTAGACGTAAACTTCAGGTATTCAAAGAGTTACGACATCTCTTTTGAGGAGCCATTTTTCAAGCTCTCCCACCCTCTCGACGACGGCACCGACTTCTTCCGCCTCGAATACGACGAGATCGACAGCGACTTCGAGCCTAACGGCAAATACCGTGGTGCCCACGCCCGCCGCTACCACCTCGACGAGATAATGGAAAGCCTGGAATATCTCGCAAAAGACACCCCAGACTTAAAACTTGAAGCTGTCATCCAGACCACAGCTGGAGAAGTTTACACTTCCGACAAGATTTTATTCAGACAGGATTTACAGGATTAACAGGAATTATAGTGCCTGATATTACTACCTGGCAGATCGCACAGGTCGGATACACTGGCCGGCATCGCGACTGCTGGAGTAGGTAAAGTAATCCGAATAGATGACGAGGGCCTTTGCCTCATACGCGGTATTAGTTTTTAGAGAACTCGACCAATAGTAACCTTCTTCGCCAGCGTACATGAGGTCGCCATCAAGGTAGTAGCCGGCACAAGGCAAGAACAGACTAGTGCTATCATTTATGGCTGTAAACAAAACACCATTCACGCCGTTCTGGGTCGTCCTTGTTAAAGTTGTATTTTGGAGCAATTCGTCCCAATCCTCATAGGTAGGCATACGCCAACCGTCACCCCATATGACTGCTGCGGCGTCATCATCAGGTAGCAGAACAGTCAAAGTGTCGGTATAGCCTTCATAGCCGCAATGAGGGTCATAGCAGTATTTTGTGATGGTGTTGTAGCTACCGTTGCAGTACTTGTATGTGCTCCATTTGTAATTGGTCTTAGGCTGGATCTCACCCCAGGCAAAATAGTTGCCGTAGGCCTCTGGGGTTTGTGCACCGATGTTGCAAGTAGCCCACAAAAGACCGCTCGGCAATCCGAGGTCGACGTATTCACGAGTGTCGGCACCGTCACCTCCACCGCCTGGTACATCATTCTTATCTTTTTTACATCCTACAGTGAAAACCAACGCTGTCATTAGCATTACAACAGTCATTACTTTAGCAGATCTTTTCATAGTTAAAAAAGTATTAGTTAGACTGGGCAAAGATAAATATTTTTTCACAATGACAAACACTTTATTTGTTCGTCATCATATTTTACGCCTTAAACCCAGCCACTTTCTTGTGTGAATCCACCAGGAACTTATTGTAATCCAATGAATTGACTTCTTGTTCCTTCTCCAATGCGAGGTCCAGAACCTCGAGCATGTTGTCGACGAAATGGAACTGCAATCCTTCGATGTATTCCTTCTTAATATCCATGAAGTCGCGCTCGTTGTCACGTGACAAAATGACATTTGTCACGTCGTTGCGCTTGGCAGCCAGCATCTTCTCCTGTATGCCTCCCACTGGCAGCACCCTGCCACGAAGCGTGATTTCGCCTGTCATCGCGAGATTGTCCTTGACACGACGCTGCGTCAATGCCGACGTAAGCGCTGTCAGCATGGTGATACCTGCTGATGGTCCGTCTTTAGGTGTGGCGCCCTCCGGAACATGAATATGGACATTCCATTCCTCAAACACTATCGGATTGATATTCAGCTGGTTAGCGTGCGCCTTAATAAACTCGTATGCTATCGTCGCCGACTCTTTCATAACGTCGCCGAGGTTGCCTGTCATGTTCAGATGTCCGTGACCGCGGCTCAAGCTGACCTCAATCGACAGAATCTCGCCGCCTACTGGTGTCCATGCCAATCCGATGGCGACGCCAGGCATGGTGTGTTTCACCTCGTCCTCATCATGATGCATAGGCACGCCAAGGGCATTCTTCAGGTCTTCAACGCTGACTTTCTTCTCATAATCGCCGCCAATCACTATAGCTTTCGCCTTCTTGCGAATCACGTCGGCGATTTTGCGCTCCAGCGAACGGACGCCAGCTTCACGAGTGTAGTCGTCGATTATTTTATACACTATATCATCAGGAAACACCACGTCTTTTGTTTTCAGACCGTGTTCCTTGAGCTGTTTAGGGATGAGATGGCGACGTGCAATCTCGTATTTCTCCTCGCGCAGATAGCCGTTCAGGTCAATGATTTCCATACGGTCGCGCAAGGCAGGATGTATTGTCTGCAGGTTGTTTGCCGTGGCGATGAACATCACCTTCGAGAGGTCGAAATCGAGCTCGATGAAGTTGTCGTTGAAGGTGTTATTCTGTTCAGGGTCAAGGATTTCGAGCAATGCGGCCTGCGGGTCTCCGTTGATGTTGTTGCCGCTCACCTTGTCTATCTCGTCAAGCACGAAGACAGGGTTCGACGACTTCGCTTTCTTCAGATTCTGAATGATTCTGCCAGGCATGGCGCCGATGTATGTCTTACGGTGTCCGCGCAATTCCGACTCGTCGCGAACGCCGCCCAACGACATGCGTATGTATTTGCGTCCCAATGCTTTAGCTATCGACTTGCCAAGGGAGGTCTTACCCACGCCAGGAGGTCCGACGAGGCACAAAATAGGGGCTTTCATGTCGTTTTTCAGCTTCAGAACCGCCAGATGCTCCACTATCCTGTCTTTGATTTTCTCAAGTCCGAAGTGGTCTTTATCCAGGACTTTCTGAGCGTGTTCGAGGTCGAAATTATCCTTTGTGTATTCGTTCCAAGGAAGCTCAACAAGATATTCCAGATAGTTATGCTGTACGCCGTAATCGGCGGCTTGCGGATTCATACGCTGCAGTTTCTGGAGCTCTTTTTCAAACACCTCTGCCACTTCCTTGCTCCATTTCTTCTTTGCCGCCTTAGCCTTCAGATCTTTCACATCCTGTTCGTTTGGCGTGCCTCCGAGTTCCTCTTGGATGGTCCTAAGTTGTTGATTCAGAAGATATTCACGCTGTTGCTTATCCATATCTTCCTTGACCTTGCTTTGGATTTGATGTTTCAGATCAACCATCTGCATCTCTTTGGTAAGAAGTGCCAACAATGCCGTCGCGAACTCTGTAATATCTTCTATTTCCAAGAGTTTCTGGCGGTCTTCCATGTTAGCCACGAGGTTGCTTCCTATGAAGTTGACCATAAACCAAGGGCTCTCGATATTTCGGATGGCGAAAGTGGCTTCAAACGGCACTGCTCCCGACTTCTGCACTATCTGCATCGCCATGTCTTTGACGCTCTGTATCAACGCCTTAAACTGGCGGTCGCGAGGCACCACCTGGTTTCCACCGAATGGTGTGACACGTCCTTTGAGATATGGCTCCGTCTCGGTAATCTCTTCCAGTCTGAAGCGGCGTTTGCCTTGTATGATGACGGTTGTGTTTCCGTCAGGCATCTGTAAGGTCTTCATCACCTGAGCGATTGTTCCGATCTCGAAGAGGTCGGCCTGATGCGGATCCTCCACATTGGCGTCGCGTTGTGTGATGACGCCTATGTCCATACCTTTTTTATATGCGTCCTTCACGAGACGGATGGTCTTATTTCTGCCGACAGTTATCGGGATGACCACGCCCGGGAACAGCACGGCGTTACGCAATGCCATAATTGGCAGTTCCTCCGGCAGTTGTGCGTCGTTCATGCGCCGCTCGTCTTCCGGCGAGAACAGCGGTATATATTCTGTATCAGCTTCGATGATGTCGCTGAGTATTATCTCTGGGTTCACTTTATTATCCATATAAAACTGTTTTCCGAAAATACATCCATCAAAAATCGTGCCAAAGTTAAAATGTGAAAAAAGCCCTCATCATTTCTGACAAGGGCAAAACTTCATTATGAAAAATTTAACAAACCTATTCTTGGATTATTTTTTCTTGGCATCCTGGAATTTTTTGTACTTGTTGTTGAACTTATCGACGCGACCTGCTGTGTCGACGAGTTTCATCTTACCTGTGTAGAACGGGTGTGATGTGTTGGAAATTTCAAGTTTCACCAATGGATACTCGTTACCGTCTTCCCAAACGATAGTGTCCTTCGTGTTGATGGTGGAACGTGACATGAATGCTTGGTCGTTTGACATGTCTTTGAACACGACCAGTCTGTAATTCTTTGGATGTATGTCTTTTTTCATTGCTGTATAATTTTCCTTCAATTCGGACCGCAAAATTACGACTTTTTTCAATACACCACGCATTTTTTTAAAAATTTTTTAAAATTTTTTCTTGAATTGATAATCAACAGCTTACAAAAACGACACACATTATTATATATAGGGAATCGATATCAGACCATCTCTTTCAGCATATATTTTCCCGAAAAAAGATATTCAATTTTCGGACTCTCCGTCATCTCTCCATTCCAATAGCTTTTCACGGCATCGAAAAATTCTTCGAAAACACAGGTCGGTCTGACATCAGTGAGCCAGCGCAGATCATAGCGGTCAAGGCTTCTCGTTGTCACAGTTTCCACTTCGCAGAAACCGCCGAATTTTCGTCCGTAATTTTTATTTGCTTCATCTGCCACACCCAGATTTTCATAGAATGCCACCGCACTAAACCTGCCTGTTTTTTCGGGATAACACATACGCCTGACAAACTCGTGGAAATATTCTTGAACAAAAGTCATATCGGTGTCTTTGAGCTCTATTTCAGCTTTGTCACGATATTTTTTATAAAGCACGAGCATATCTTTCAAAGGCTCAATAGCAATGACTCCAGCTTCTTCATTGATATTGACAAGGCCTGATATAACATGCGTTTTCCCTTGATTTTCAAGATCTTGCAGCTTTTGCAATAGCGTATCGCAGTTTTTCAGACTTTCAAAAACAGTGTCAAGTTGGACGTTGTTTTCCGACCAGAAGGGATATATTATGTTGAACACCGGAATCATTTTAAAAACCCGTGACATAGCTGGCAAAAAGCACACGTCATCCGAATCGATAACGGAACGTATATGTTCTTTCTCGCTGTCGGCAATGCGTAAAATCATATTATTCTGTTTAAGTTTTAAAAAAACGAGCAAAATTACGGTAAAACCCACAAATTTCCAAGTAAAATCATGAAAATAAAAAGATTTTTTTCTTTTGTGTTTTATATTAAATTAATTAGTAACTTTGCAACGCAGAAAAAGCATGATTTTTTAGAGAAATTTCAGTAATATTAACTTAAAATATAAACGTAATGAAACACAATTTCAATGCGGGACCATGCGTCCTTCCAAAAGAAGCCGTTGAATCAACTATCAACGCAATTCGCAATTTTGACAACACTGGCATCGGTTTGATGGAAATCTCACACCGCACTCCAGGTTGGGAGCGTATCATGGAAGAAACACGTCAGTTATGGCGCGACATCCTCAATATTCCTGCAGAATATGAGGTACTCTTCCTCGGTGGTGGCGCAAGCACACAGTTCTTCACAGTGCCAGCTAACCTTATGAAGACAAAAGCAGCTTACCTCCAGACAGGTGTTTGGGCAAAGAAAGCCGCTAAAGAAGCTAAATTGTTCGGTAAAGTCGAGATTGTCGCTTCATCAGAAGACAAGAACTACACTTACATCCCGAAGGGCTACACCATCCCAACAGACGCTGACTACTTCCACATCACAACAAACAACACCATCTACGGTACAGAGATCCGCACCGATATGGATTGCCCTGTGACACTCGTCGCTGATATGTCATCAGATATCATGAGTCGTCCAGTCGACGTGAAGAAATACGGTCTCATCTACGGTGGCGCCCAGAAGAACGTCGGTCCTGCTGGCGTGACATTCGTCATCGTCCGTAAAGACCTCCTCGGCAACATCGGCGACCGCGCTTATATGAACCCACTTCCAACAATGGTTGACTATAAGACACACGCTGCAGAAGAAGCCAAGAACATCAGCATGTTCAACACACCTCCAGTACTTCCTATCTTCGTCATGCACGAGACATTGACATGGTTGAAGAACACCATCGGCGGTGTCGAGGCTATGAACAAACTCGCTGTCAAGAAGTCAAACCTCCTCTACGAAGAAATCGACCGCAACTCAATGTTCGTCGGAACAGCAGAGAAAGACTCACGTTCAATCATGAACCACTGCTGGGTGATGGCTCCAGGTCGTGAAGACCTCCAGGACGCTTTCATGGCATTCGCAAAAGAACGCGGCATGGTCGGTATCAAGGGTCACCGTTCAGTCGGCGGCTTCCGCGCTTCATTGTACAACGCCTGCCCAATCGAGTCAGTTGAGGCATTGGTCCAGTGCATGCAGGACTTCGAAAAAGCTAACAAGTAATTAGACTTTAGTCTTTAGACGTTAGACTTTAGACCTTAGTCATTAGATTAGGGTCTAAAGTTTTAAAAATTTAAAATAGCATAGAAATGAAAGTATTAGTTGCAACAGAAAAGCCATTCTCAGCAGCAGCTGTCAATGGAATCCAGAAAATAACAGAAGAAGCAGGTTACAGCTTCGCAAAACTCGAGAAATACACCGACGTCCAGCAGTTCTACGATGCAGTCGCTGACGCTGACGCTCTCATCGTGCGTTCAGACAAGGTGACCAAGGAAGTCATCGACCACGCCAAGAACCTCAAGATCGTGGTTCGCGCCGGCGCAGGTTTCGACAACCTTGACCTCGCAGCTTGCACAGCAAGAGGCATCGTGGCAATGAACACACCAGGTCAGAACTCAAACGCTGTTGCTGAATTGGCAATCGGCATGATGATTTACATGGCCCGTAACACATTCAAACCTGGCACAGGCTGCGAATTGAAGGGCAAGAGAGTCGGTATCCAGGCTTACGGTAACGTCGGTCGCCTCGTGGCTGAGAAAGCCAAGGCCCTCGGCATGGAAGTCTGGGCATACGACCCATTCGTACCGACAGAGAAGATGGAAGCTGAAGGCGTCCACGTCCCTGCAACACTCGAAGAGCTCTACGCACACTGCGACTATATCTCACTGCACATCCCGGCAAACGACCAGACAAAGAACAGCATCAACTACGCTCTTCTTTCAAAGATGCCAAAGGGTGGCTGCCTGGTCAACACAGCCCGTAAAGAAGTCATCAACGAGGCCGACATGGAGAAGATGCTCGCCGAACGTACAGATTTCAAGTATGTGACAGACATCGCTCCGGCAAACGCAGAGGCATTGGCACAGTTCGCTCCACGTTTCTTCGCAACGCCTAAGAAACAGGGTGCTGAGACAGCTGAGGCTAACATGAACGCAGGTCTTGCAGCAGCTCGCCAGATCGTGGGCTTCTTCAAAGACGGATGCACAAAGTTCCAAGTGAACAAGTAGATAGCCATTAGCTATTAGCCATTAGCCATTAGCTATAAACAATAATAAGTAATAGAAATTAAAAACGCAAGAAAATGTCAGTTATAAGACCTTTCAAAGGATATCGTCCACCGGTTGATATCGTTGAGAAATTAGCTTCAAGACCGTACGACGTTTTGAATACCGAGGAAGCACGCGAGGAATGCGCAGGCAACCCTTACAGCCTCCTCCACGTGACCAAGGCCGAGATCGACCTTCCGGCAGGCCACAAAGACAGCGACCTTGAGACTTACATCAAAGTTGTCGAGAACTTCAACATGTTCAAAGACTACGGATGGCTCGTCCAGGACAAAGACGAGAAGCTGTACATCTACGCTCAGAGCATGAACCCGAAAGACGCCAATGCACATTGGCAGTATGGTATCGTGGCATGCGCCTGGAGCGAGGACTATATCAACAAAGTCATCAAGAAACATGAGTTGACACGTAAGGACAAGGAAGAGGACCGTATGAAACACGTCCGCATCACCAACGCCAACGTGGAGCCAGTGTTCTTCGCATATCCTGCAGTGAACGAGATTGACGCCATCGTCAACAACATCGTCCGCCACGATAAGCCGATCTACGACTTCATCGCCAAGGAAGACGGCTTCGGACACCGTTTCTGGGTCATCGACGACAAGGCCACCATCGCCAAGTTAGTTGAACTCTTCGACAAGAAAGTCCCTGCAATGTACATCGCCGACGGTCACCACCGCAGCGCAGCAGCAGCATTGGTCGGACAGGAGAAGAAAGAGCACAACCCGCACCACACAGGCAAAGAGGAATACAACTTCTTCATGACAGTAATCTTCCCGGACAACCAGCTGAACGTCATCGACTACAACCGCGTTGTCAAGGATCTTAACGGCTTGAGCAAGGACGAGTTCATCAAGGCCCTCGGCAAGACATACGATGTCACCGACATGGGAACAGAGATCTACAAGCCAGCCAAGTTGCATGAGCACTCGATGTACCTCGACGGTCACTGGTATAAGATGTCAGCAAAACCTGGCACATACAACGACAGCGACCCAATCGGCGTTCTCGATGTTACTATCTTGAGCAACAACGTGTTGGATAACATCCTCGGTATCAAGGACCTCCGCACCGACAAGCGCATCGACTTCGTCGGCGGTATCCGCGGTCTCGGCGAGTTGAAACGTCGTGTTGACAATGGCGAGATGAAAGTCGCATTCGCAATGTATCCTGTCTCAATGAAGCAGATCATCGACATTGCTGACACCGGCAACATCATGCCACCTAAGACCACATGGTTTGAGCCTAAACTCAGATCAGGTCTTGTGATTCACACATTGGAATAAGACATTAGACTTTAGACGTTAGTCTTTAGTCTTTAGAGAAAGCCCCGTCGCATGCGACGGGGCTTGTTTTTTGTATAGACAGGATTAACAAGATTGACAAGATAATTTAAATCGCTCTCCAACCGACTTGGCTGAAGAGCGATTACCATATTGTATAAATACACTAAAAATTCAGACTTAACGTAAAACCTAAACCATAATTGTTTTGCGATTGCGGTGTGCTGCACCGAATCACTGACGGTGAAAGGTTCAATGAATAGCCCTGATGTTGTTCGTTGTATTCATCTGCCAGCCAGCTTAATCTGCCTTTGCCAATACCCCCAAACACACACATCAACGGCAGGCTGATATCTGTAACCAACCCGCCTATAAGTAAACGTAGCCCCCAAGGATTAGGTTCTGAAATAACAGCATTTGAAAGAACACCATAAACACATATAAAATCCCAACACAATGAGGCCATAAATATTACTGTAAAAAATGATCCTGCGTCCATTTGTCGCCTGGCACTTATATAAGTTGCATAACCCTTTTCTCCGAACATACTTCTTACTTCTTCATCTGTCAGAAACTTATTATCTAACATCAAATTCCTACCAACCCTCATCATTGTTTTTGCTGCGTCCGGATGCCCTGTTTGGCTGTCAAATATATCCCTTTCTCCATTTTCATAATTAATATTTGACACTTCCGATTTATTTATAATGTACGTTGGCCCATCCTGATCGGACCATTTCTTGTACTCGATTTCTGTTTGTGAGACCTTTGTAACTTTACTCAAAATAGTCTTATTGTCTTTCATTACAATAACATCTTGTGCATTTGACAATTTCACACAGCACAACACACTGACAATCAATGTCATTACTTTAAATAATTTCATACTATTGCGTTTTAATAATGATTAATTTATAATTGCAAAATTAGACAATTTTAAATTCAAAAACAAAATTTTTTTATCTTTGCAAAAATTTAGCAAAATGGAAAAAAGTTTTGACCCCAATGCGGCGGCGGCTTTAGGCTCCGGCATTTACGGACTGCCTTGCACGGCTGAGGAAGCTGAAATAATTATCATCCCTGTGGAATGGGAGTTGACAACGAGTTACAACCGCGGCACTGTCGACGGTCCGAGTGCGGTGTTCGAAGGCTCGATGCAGGTCGACCTTTGCCATCACGACTACCCTGATTTATGGCAACGCGGCATCTGGATGGATGAGTTTCCAAAGGAATTGAGGAAACTTCACGACAAGCTGGCACCTGTCAGCGAAGAGATTATCGAAGGCATCGAAAACGGCGATGTCGACGAGTTTCCGTGGAAATATGAAAGCAAATACAAAGCCATCGAGGACGGTTTCGAGAAGATGTTTGCATGGCTGCGCGAGCGCATCGCATATTGGAAGAAACAAGGAAAGAAGGTGGGGCTTCTGGGTGGCGACCACAGCACGCCCCTGCCCTATCACCAATACCTTAATAATATAGGTGTACAATACGGCGTTCTGCACGTCGACGCTCACAGCGACCTGCGCGAGCGCTTCGAAGGCTTCGAATATTCGCATGCTTCCATATTTTACAATGTGTTGAAACTTGAGAATGTCGAGAAGCTTGTTCAGGTGGCAATCCGCGACTACTGTCATCAGGAGAAGCAGCTGGTACAGGATTCAAACGGCCGCGTGAAGGTGTTTTACGACCGTGACAACCGCCGCAGGATGTACGAAGGCGCTAAATGGAAACAGATCTGCGATGATATAATCGACGCATTGCCTGAAAAGGTGTATATCTCAGTGGATATCGACGGATTGGACCCGAAACTATGTCCGAATACCGGCACTCCTGTCCCTGGCGGCATGGAATACGAAGAACTGATGTATTTACTCAACAGAATCAAGGAGTCAGGAAAAGAGATTATCGGGTTTGATTTGTGCGAGGTCTCTCCTGGTGAGGATGATGAGTGGGACGGCAATGTCGGGGCGAGAGTGCTGTACCACCTTTGTGGAATCATCTCTTGATGAATTTTCTTGTCCCAACAGAGTCTTCTGTTGTCAACTTTATAATGTAAGTGCCTGATTGCAAGGTACTTACATTTATTTTTATTATTTTTGAATTTGTATGATTTTCAAAAACAAGCCCAGCCTGATCATTGAATATTTGATATTTGACAATTGTCTTTTCACTTTCGACAATAAGACAATCTGTCGCCGGATTAGGATAAAGTGACAAATCTGCCGTCACTTTATCTATGACAACAGGCACATCACCTTTGTTCAATATCTCGGACCAGATAACATAAGTTTCCGAACCATTTTCCAAAATCATACTGACACCATATTTATATAAGCCATCTGGAAGGCTTTTCCAAGTGGTATCATTATAAGAATACGATGTATAATCCTCTGCAAGCCTTATAATATCACCCGAATTATCACAACGATAAACATTATACTTTGTATACTGGGACTTTATCGGGTTAAACTCATAGATATCAATACTATTACGCCCCACCATATACAGAGCCTCAACACCTTTATAATCGCCGATATAAACGCCTTTACACACCTCATAAGATGCCAAAGTGTTCTGCATCACACCATTAGGACAATCATATAGCTCATTATCCATATTCACCAAATACAGATGAGGTATATTATCCGCATCCACGGTGAATCCTGATGCCTTATTATACACTGTTTGCTTAATCTCTTTGATTCTCTTGCCATTACGATCAACAAGCACTAAACTATTCGTCCGACCTCCAACCCAAAAACCATCATGCACAAAATCATAAGAACAAGATATCATATTTTGGCAATCAGTATTTATTATATTCACGAGATGTTTATTAATAAGATTCATACAATAAATCTTATTCCCATATACACAATAAAAATAGGTTCCGTCGTATGTCATATCATACAAATACTGGCATCCATCGATTTTGAAACCTCCAACAAAAACACCATCCATACTATATTTGGCAAACAAATAGGCATTAGTTTGATACAAACTTGTATAGATGTAATTGCCATCAGTGGCAACGCCATATTCATTATTATTATTTAAATTGAACGATTTCAGGAGGCCACCTACGACACCGTTTCTGCGCCCCCAATCAACAACCACATCTGAACTATCAGGATTATTTATATCAACAAAACCGATATTAACATTATTAACATATCTATATGAAAACACAGCATTAACCGACAAAAAACCATTAACAGGGAAGCTATATGATGGTTCAAATGATAATACTCGTCCATTTTCATCTTTCCAATACAAAAAATCAAACATGCCATTGGGAGCAGCTCTCAGACTACATGTATCACCTCCCCAATACATACCTCCGCCGTCAACATTGCCAGCAGTTGAAGGACTTGCTATCGCATCAACCTTATAGAATGACTCATACGGGGATATTCCCAATATTGCCCTATTATTATTGTTATATGAATTACCAGGATTCAGATATCCCAGGGCGTAATAGCCATTATGGTCGCCATTCCAGCCCCAGTTGAAATGCAAAAGGCCATTAGCGTCATAGCCATCGCATACGAAAGCATGACCAGAGGTTCATCGTCCTGAATAGTATACAGGACAGCCGTGATCCAGTGACAGTTTCAGCATATTGAACCAAGCAGCATTGTCATCTCCTTTACTCTCAATATACAAATCTTTTGAAAATTTAAAATAAGTTTTGAACGCATCATTTGCCGCTCCAATGGTCGATGCCGAACTATTAGCCGAATAGCCCATATCTACAGAAACGCCACAATGAAACATCAAAGTGGCAACAGCGGCGATTTCTTCGTCGGAAGAATATGCGCTCAATGTATCTGGCATTATGTTCCACTGGTAACATGTGTTAAAATCAGCCGAGATGGCATCGTATCCGGGGCAATTATAGGTATGACTTCCATAACCGCATTCTGGATATTTCCAATAATGAAGAATCTGTGCCATAGCCGTTGCCACACATCCTGTCATCACATGACTACAAGGTCCGTTCTCATCTTCCGGACACAAATCATTATAATAACACCCCTGCCCCCATCTTGTTGTCAGAAGCGGCTCGACGACCTCTGAACCGTTTTTATCATCAAGCCTGCCTGTAGTCTTGACAAGCTGCCATTGTTTTGACACGGTTGCGTCTGCAACAATATGATTTTCAACACCATATTGGATATTTTCGACAAAACCCAATAGGTATTCTTCCATTTGAACCGGAATATTGTTGTTATCAAATATGCCTTCATTGGAATAAGCCAAAACAGGCGTTTCACAGTCATCGGCTGAAATAATCACGAAGCCGTTTGGGGTATTAAAGACATAAAAAGCAGGAATATAATCCTTTATAAAATATGTTTTCACCAATATCAACTCATTGGTTCTCATGAATTTAGCCGCCACATCAGCAGCTGTACCAAGAGATACAGGCACCGCTTTTGCAACGGGACACATCGCAAACACTGCCCAAAACAATATGACAAATAGCTTTTTCATCGGACCAGTGATATTATGTGGCAAAAATAATAAAAAAAATCGGATAAAACAAAGTTTATCCGATTTTTATTTTTCAGATTCGATGGAACATTATTCCATATTAGTATACACAGCCTGTACGTCCTCGTCGTCTTCGACTTTGTCGAGGAAGTTCATGATGCTTTCGATTTGTTCGTCGGTGAAAGCGACAGGGTTGTTGGCGAAACGCTGGAGGTTGGCTTTCACGATGTTGATTTTCATGCCTTCCAAAGCCTCGTGCATTGTGCCGTAAGCTGTCCAGTCGCTGTAAGCGAATGTGCCGTCTTCTGTCTCTTCTATCTCTTCGAGACCAGCGTCGATAAGCTCGAGTTCGAGGTCGTCCTTGCTCATTCCGGCAGGGATTTCGATTTGGAACACAGCCTTGCGTGTGAACATATATTCAAGCTGACCTGTCTTAAGAAGCTCGCCACCGGCCTTGTTGAAATATGAACGGACGTTAGCAACGGTACGTGTTGTGTTATCTGTGGCGCATTCCACGACGCAGAGCACGCCATGAGGGCCTTTGCCTTCGTACACGATTTCAACCATATCAGCTGTGCTCTTATCTGTAGCACGTTTGATAGCTGCATCGATGTTGTCCTTTGGCATGTTTTCCGCCTTGGCGTTCAAGATTGCCTGACGGAGTTTAGGGTTCATATCAGGGTCGGGACCGCCTTCTTTTGCTGCGATAGTGATAATTTTTCCAAGTTTCGGGAACACTCTTGACATGTGGCCCCATCTTTTCATCTTAGCCGCCTTGCGGTATTCAAATGCTCTTCCCATATTATTACAAATTTATTTTTCGGGCGCAAAAATAATAAAAAAAATGTTTGGTTATTATTAAATATTAAAAAAAATAGCCATTAGGTATGAGCCAACAGCCATTAGCGAGTATACAGAACATATCTAATGGCTAATGGCTAATGGCTAATGACTAAGTTTTCTGCTTTTTTTTCTTTGCTGCTGGAAACAGTACATTATTTAATATTAACCGATATCCAGGTGAATTAGGATGCATGTCGAGTTCTGTCGGCGGGTCGCCAACAAGATGCTGATAATCTTCCGGGTCGTGTCCGCCGAGGAAGGTCCAGAAGCCATTGCCGTAGTCACCGTGGATATAGCGGTCTTCTTCCAATGCTGCGTTATCGCCGAGAACAACGACAGTAGGCTTAACGTATTTCTTGTCGAAAGCCGTAGTCTGGCCCATGAAGCCTTTTATCAGCTTCTCATGGCATTGCGTGAGCATCGTAGGCACAGGATCCCATTTAGCCGAGAAGTCGAACAACAAAAAGAAATCGTTGCCTTCACGAACCGATTTTGGCCTGCGTAAAGTAACGTCGATATTAGAAACCTCGTATTCCTGCGGGTTTGTTGAGACGGTGAAGTCGGCGAAGGCGAAGCAGTTATCGTAGTTTAATCGGTTGGGGTCACCCGGACGGATGCCGTCGCCGTCAAACATCACGTCGCAGATGTCGAGGCCTTCGGCTGCAAGAGCGATGTCGAAGCTGTCGGGAGCCGAACACATAGCGAAGAGGTATCCCCCACCAGCCACGAAGTCACGAATCTTTTTAGCGACAGCGAGTTTCAGCTGAGAAACTTTTGTAAATCCGTGCCTCCTCGCTGTTTCCTGTTGTTTCTGGACATCTTCTTTATACCAAGGATAATTGCGGTAACGTGCCCAAAACTTGCCGTATTGCCCTGTAAAATCCTCATGGTGCATGTGGAGCCAGTCGTATGTCGGCAAAACACCGTCCAAGACCTCGTCGTCATATATAATATCGTATGGTATCTCGGCGTATGTGAGCACCAGAGTCACCGCATCGTCCCACGGAAGTATGTTTTTCGGGGCGTAGACTGCGAGACGAGGCACTTTCTGGAGTTTCATCTCATCCATATTCGCGCCCGGGTCAGCGATTTCAGCAAGAATACCTTGGGCTTGCACGTCGGCGATAACCTGATACGACACGTTGCGGAGCTTGCATTCGCGCTCAAACATGTCGTGATATGGCATCAGGTAGCTGCCACCTTTATAATTTAGGAGCCAGCTTATCTCCACCTCGCGTTGAAGCACCCAATAAGCCACTCCGTACGCCTTCAAGTGGTTGGTCTGCGTCTCATCCATCGGAATCAAAATGTAGGCTGCGAAGATTTTGGGCACCGCCAACATCATGATTATCAATATGATAACATATCGTTTAATATTTTTCATCTTTATTGAAATTTAATGCAAAGATAATAAAAAGCCATTAGCGATTAGCCATTAGCCATCAGTTTTTTTGATTTTTTGTGTTATTGAATGATTAATTTTGTATTTTTGCAGATTGAAATAAAACCTAAGTCGTCATTTCGAGCGAAACGAAGTGTAGTCGAGAAATCACCGGCATGCAATTTTTGAATGATTTTATGGCTGTGATTTCTCCATTTCGCTTCGCTACAGTCGAAATGACGAATACGATGAAAATATCTTAAAATATTATAAATATGGAAAACACATTGAAAAAGACTGCATTGAACGCAATGCACTATGAAATGGGCGCCAAGATGGTTCCATTTGCAGGATTCGACATGCCTGTTCAGTTTGAAGGCGTGAACGTTGAACACGAGACAGTCCGCAAGGGCGTTGGTGTTTTCGACGTCTCTCACATGGGCGAGTTCAGAGCAAAGGGTCCTAAGGCTTTCGCTTTGGTACAGCGCTGCACCTCAAACGACGTGGCGGCATTGGTTGACGGCAAGGTCCAGTACACCTGTCTCCCGAACGGCAAAGGCGGCATCGTCGACGATATGCTCGTTTACCGCGTGTCAGCTGACGAGTATTTCATGGTTCCTAATGCAGCCAATATCGATAAAGACTGGGCTTGGATGTCGAAAGTCGCTGAAGAGATGGGCATGAAGCTCGGCGTCGATTTCATCAACGAGAGCAACCAGTGGTCACAGCTCGCAGTGCAGGGCCCTCTCGCACTCAAGGCTATGCAGAAGCTCACAAAGGCATCTGTCGAAGATATGGAATACTACACCTTCAAAATCATTGAGTTTGCAGGCGTAAAGGACATCATCTTCTCAACAACAGGTTACACCGGTGCTGGCGGATGCGAGATCTACATCCCGAATGCAGAAGCAGTGAACGTTTACAAGCAGGTTCTCGAAGCTGGCAAAGAGTTCGGTATCAAGCCTATAGGCCTTGGTGCTCGTGACACTCTCCGTCTCGAGATGGGATTCTGCCTCTATGGCAACGACATCTGCGACACCACCTCTCCTATCGAGGCCGGTCTCGGCTGGATCACCAAGTTTGTTGACGGCAACGACTTCATCGACCGCGCTTATAACGAGAAACAGAAGGCTGAAGGCGTGACACGCAAGCTCGTCGCTTTCGAGGTGACAGGCAAAGGCATCGCACGTCACGGATATGAGATCTGCGACGCTGAAGGCAACCACATCGGCGAGGTGACTTCAGGTACAATGGCTCCATCAGTGAAGAAAGCTATCGGCATGGGCTATGTGAAGAAAGAGTTCTCAAAGGTCGGAAGCGAGATCTTCATCAAGGTGAGAGACAAACTCATCTCGGCTGAAGTTGTGAAATTACCTTTCTACAAAGGTTAATTCAAACCAATAAAAAAAGCGGCTCATGCGAGCCGCTTTTTTTTATTACCATGACCAAACGATTCCGAACCTCGCGTTGGCCTGTCGGAATGACGAGGCCAGTTCCAATGCAGGAGCGCCAATCTTTGTCACATTAAGGAAGTTGTCGGTAACGGCGTAAATGTTGAACGGTCCGAAATGGCCTCCGATGCCGATTCCCATTCCTGTTCCTGTGTACTTTGACATTGTACAGTTCACCGTAAGGTTGAGATGGTTCCAGAAGCAGCCGCTATAAGCGATTGTCAAGGCCGGATGCACCTTGCCTTTATCAAAATACAGCTGTCCGATAGCAGTGGCACGCACCATAGGATTCAATTCGTAATAGCCCTGAATCATGAGACGTGTCTTGAGATATGTCTTGTAGTCGGCACCGTTTTCAAGCACTTCGTTGCCCCACACCTCATCAATAACATCTTGCACCATCGACTTATAGTCGATCTCGAAGGTGGTAAGCTGGCTGTAGTCATTAAACAAAGCGTCGTTGAGGGTGACATTGCTTTTCTCAACCCTCTTCACTTTGGCGTCGGTCCATTTGATATAGCCGAGGTCGTAAACGCCTGCCGCCACACCAAAATGCTCGTCGATTTTATACGATGCGCCAAAGTCGACACCGAAACCGATGTTCTCTCCGAAATCGAGCAGGTCTTTAGACGTCACCGAGTCGATCATCTTGCCCACGTCTTCTATCTTCTGCACATTACCTTCGAGCAGACTCGCCATGTGGATGTTAAGGTCAACGTCGGCAGTGATAGCGTATGTTGTCGGGTCGGTGTAAATCTTAGTCTGTTTGTTTTCGACAGTGGCATTGGCAATACCGCTCAACACTTTCGGACGGATACCGACGGTAAGTTTGTCATTGACATTATATTGTGCGCTGATACCCCACTCGTGATACAATGACAAATCCATACCGAGGCCGAAGTCGCAAGGATTGTTAGCACCCATATAGTGAGCATTTCCAAGGACGAATAATCCCACGAAATCTTGCGAGTAGTTAAACTGGCCAGTCATTCTCATTCGCCAGTCGATGTTGAAAAACAGGTTTTTAACTCTGAATCCGACATTCACCAGGTCAAGCGAGAAATTTGTATTAATGACATTGTCATTTTTCAGGCTGTTGACAAATTTGACAGCGTCGATAACGGATTTGTCGCTGCCGTAAAGGTTGGAATACTTCACGCTCGAGTTATACATCGAGAAGTTGATGTTTGAGAAGGCGACACCTACCATGCCACGGTTATCCACTCTGATACCAGGGTTGTAGTAGTTTCCATAAGGTATCTGTGGCAGCAACGTGAACCCGATACCGTCGTTTTGGGCTTTAGATACGAATGATGAGCAAACTAAAGCTATGACAATCAAATATTTATATAACTTTTTCATATCAACCTCCCTTTAATTATTGCCACCTACATTAATTTCTGAAGTCTTAGTCAACACTCTCATTCTCAAGAAGATAGCGTCGGTATCCATCATCATCACCGGTTCATCGCTGATGGCGTCAGTCGAAACGCCCAGGCGCAGAATCAACTGGTTCGACCTCAGCACGTTATTCAGTTTTCTACCATTCACCACGACAGAAATCGTTGATATTTCGTCGCCTGTCGAGTAGTGTACCACATGCTCGTTGCTGAACAATGAGTCAAGAACGGTGTTGTTTTTCATGAAGACGCCCTGCAAATCGCAATCGATTTTGAGTTTGCTGTTATAGTCGATGAAAAACTCTATCTCGTCGATGTAATTGTCAACCTGGTCGGTTGTATTGCTTGCCTCCGACAGGTCGATTGGGATGGTGTCGGTATAGCACAAGTCGGTGAGTTTGAATGAGAAAGGCATCTCAATATCAGCGGCTATGTCGACTGTCGATGTGTCGGAGATTGAGAAAGCGTTGCCCGGGTTAAGATTCATCATCACCTCGCCTGCGAAGTCGAGACGTGTGTAGCCTGCCAGAGCGTCAATAGTCTCGGTGAGACCATCTATTCTGGTATGATACCATTCGCCTTCTGTAGGATTCACCGTGACCTCAACCACGTCGCTTGCGAGCAGATTGGTCACCAGGCCTGTGTTTTCATTCACAAACTGCAATTCTGTAACATCCGCTCTTGCGCCAAAGCCGAAAGTGTTGCTATAGTCTAAATTAATAGTAGGTATAGGCAACACTGCACTTCCCGACAGTCCGGCAATACCGAAATCGATTGCTGTTTGGTCGTTATAGATTGAGTCGAGAGGTTTGTCGATGGTGCCGTGCACTGTCTTGAACTTCACGCCGGTGAGTCCTCCAGTGAGGTCGCAGGTGTAGTCGCCGCCATCATACACGCCATGGTCGACATGAATGGTGACGCGGGCTCCGAATGCCACGGTGTCTTGTTCAGGCACCACACGGTAGTTGGCAAGATCCACGCTCGGACGGTCACCTCTATAATAATCTATGACAATCGAGAGCGGCAAATCATCCGGTGAAAGGAGCTGATTCGAGTAAATCTCGATTTGTTTCAACTGCTCAATCTGCGGAGTGACGACAAAATTGAAATTCAAATTACCGCCACGGAGCAACACCTCTTCTATATTATAGCCGTCGTAATGGAACGGCACTGTCATGAAGCGGTCGACGTCGATAACCGTGTCGTGGTTGTGTGTCGGGTCGAACGGCGGCATTGCGAAGCTCGTGCTTGTGTTAAATGACATGTCTTCGATATTGCTTAGCAAATCGCTCGCTTTTAGCACATTTTTGATTGTGTCGACGTAAAAAACGAAAATCGAGTCGTTTCTCACGCGCAACCAGTTCTGAGTTGTGCTGTCCATGTCATTAATAATCTGCCTCAGTGCGACAGTATCGCTAAACAAAGCAATGGCAAACTGATTGTCGACAGCAATTTTTTCCACTTTATTTTTCTTACAGGAGAAGGTGGAAATCGCTATCAACAAGACCAACAAAGTGGCCACAATTGTTTTAAGCTTAATTTTCATATTTTTAAAATATTGATTTTCAATTAGTTATAAATTATCACAAATTTAAAAATATTTTGCTCAAATGTAATAAAAATTTCAATACGGCGGGTCAATATTTTTTTTAAAAATTTTTGAAAAAATATGTTTTTGGTAAATAAAAATGTTGTAATTTTGCAGTCCGAAAAATTTAGAGAAAAAGAATAGATATGTATTTAACTGCAGAAAAGAAACAAGAGATTTTCACAAAGTACGGTAAGAACGCACAGGATACCGGCTCAGCAGAAGGACAGATTGCATTGTTCACATTCAGAATCAAGAATTTGACTGAGCACATGAAGGGTGCCAAGAAAGATTTGGCAACAAAACGCTCATTGGTCGCTCTCGTTGGTAAGAGAAGAAAGCTTCTCGATTACCTCAAGAAGATTGACATTGAGAGATACCGTAACATCGTAAAGGAATTAGGTTTAAGAAAATAATAGCATTGTTAAGACAATGTGCGTGCAAAAAAAGGCAACGTTGGATTGCCTTTTTTTGCATTGCTATACACTTTTAATTCCTATTTATTAATTATTAAGATTTTTATTATGGGTCCAGAAGGAATCAAACAGACAATACAGACCGGTAAAGACACCATCATCATCGAGACCGGACGTTTGGCCAAGCAGGCCGACGGCGCAGCGGTGGTGAAATGCGGCAACACAGTGCTTCTCGCCACAGTGGTGGCAGCCAAGGAAGCCAAGGACGACGTCGACTTCCTGCCGCTTTCAGTTGATTATAAAGAGAAATACGCCGCCACAGGCAAGTTCCCTGGCGGTTTCTTCAAACGCGAAGGCAAGCCATCAGACTATGAGATTCTGATCTCACGTCTCGTTGACCGCGCCATCCGTCCACTCTTCCCTGACGATTTCCACGCAGAAATCCAGGTGCAGATCACATTGCTCTCAGGCGAGCAGAACGTGTTGCCTGATGCTTACGCGGCATTGGCGGCATCAGCAGCTATCGCAGTGTCGGACATCCCGTTCCACGGTCCTATCTCAGAAGTCCGCGTCGCCATGATTAACGGCGAATACGTCATCAACCCGCGTGCCGACGAACTTGAGAACGCTGACCTCGAACTTATGGTGGGTGCCACAATGAAAGACATCTGCATGGTGGAAGGCGAATCGAAAGAAATCTCAGAGGCACAGATGATCGGAGCTTTGAAAGCCGCTCACGAGGCCATCAAAGGCCAGGTGCAGGCACAGCTCGACCTCGCTTCAAGAGTCGAGAAAGCCAACCCGAAGCGCGAGTACTGCCATGAAGTCAACGACGAAGACCTTCGCGCTGACATGATGGCATGCTGCTACAAGCCATGCTACGACTTCGCTCTCACCGGCAACGCCAACAAACACGAGCGCGAGGACGCTTTCGCTGCAATCCTTGAAAATTATCTGACAAAATACACCGAAGAGGAACTCGAAGAGAAGGCCTCGATGGCAAAACGTTACTTCCACGACATCGAGCGTAAGGCGGTGCGCGACGCCATCCTGATCGAGCGCAAACGTCTCGACGGCCGCAAGCTCGACCAGATACGTCCTATCTGGACAGAAGTCGACGTGTTGCCTTCATGCCACGGCTCAGCCATCTTCACACGTGGTGAGACACAGGCATTGGTGACAGTGACATTGGGCACCAAGCTCGACGAACAGACCATCGACGGCGCTGTCGTTGAAGGCACAAGCAACTTCATGCTGCACTACAACTTCCCAAGCTTCGCAACAGGTGAATGCAAGGCCAGCCGCGGTGTCAGCCGTCGTGAAATCGGTGTCAGCCGTCGTGAAATCGGCCACGGAAACCTCGCTGAGAGAGCTCTCAAGAACATGATCCCTGGCGGTGAGGAGAATCCTTACACCATCCGCGTGGTATCTGATATCCTTGAGTCAAACGGTTCATCGTCGATGGCTTCAGTATGTGGTGGCACATTGGCATTGATGGATGCCGGCGTGAAGATGAGAAAGCCAGTCGCTGGTATCGCAATGGGTTTGATCACTGACAATGACAAATATGCTGTTTTGTCAGATATCCTTGGCGATGAGGACCACCTCGGCGACATGGACTTCAAGGTCACTGGTACTGTCGACGGCATCACAGCATGCCAGATGGATATCAAGGTCGACGGCCTCTCATACGAGGTGTTGAGCGAGGCTCTCGAACAGGCAAAGGCAGGCAGAATGCACATCCTCGGCGAGATGGCCAAGACCATCAGCGAGCCACGTGCCGACTACAAAGAGTTCGTGCCACGTATCGAGAAGATCGTCATTCCTAAAGACTTCATCGGAGCCGTTATCGGACCTGGCGGAAAAGTCGTTCAAGAGATTCAGAAGAGCACTAACACCGTAATCGTCATCACTGAAGACGAGAAATGCGGCATGGTCGAGATTGCTTCCACCAACAAGGACGACCTCGAGGCAGCCAAGGCAAGAGTCAAGGCTATCGTGGCAGTGCCTGAGGTTGGCGAAATCTACGACGGCACAGTGAAGTCAATCATGCCATTCGGCGCTTTCGTCGAGATCCTTCCTGGCAAAGACGGTCTGCTCCACATCTCAGAGATCGACTAC
>CADAFC010000006.1 GCA_902787095.1 uncultured Bacteroidia bacterium | reverse complement strand
ATGGTCTTCTAGTCATAACAGATTTTTGCCGATTGGTTCTTGGGTAAAACAATATTTCAAAAACATTCTGTATGGCCATGAGCATGTTTGATTTTCCCGAAGCATTTGCACCATAAATAACCGCAATTTTATTAATGCGTTTGTCACCTCCCATATCAACAGAAGCCCAATCATCCTCCTTTGATTTTGTTTCGAAGTTAAGTGTTTGCCGTTCCTTAATTGACAGGAAGTTCTCGACCCAAAATTCTCTAATCATATTTTTAACTTTTTATTTTTTGCAAAAATAATACAAAATTTGATTCAATTCAAAATATTTTGTCGATTTTTGTAAAAAAACTACGAATTTTGTAAAAATTCTTTCAATTCTATAATTTCTTTATATATTTCAAACTTCTTTTTGGGCTGCTTTTCCGTTCTTGCTTTCTTTTCAAGCTGCTCTATCTGGCGTTTGAGTTTGGCTCTGTCATCATCAATGGCAATCTGCTCAACGAGAGTGTTGCCTTCCTCAACTTCGATAGTGCCAATTGTTTTTACTATGTTGTCCCACACATCATCCAAATCCAAGCCTGATACCGTTATCTCTGGTTCCGCACCCCAGTCGCTCATCAAAAGTTTGGTGTGGAATATGGCGAGCTGCGTCTCATCATTATATCTCAACAGAAACAACAATTTCTGAGGTATCAGTTTCGACAGCAGCTGTATTTTTTTCAGGTCGTAGTCTTTCTTTTTGAGCTGAACCTCAAGCACATATATCGACTCAACCTTTTCACCAGCATGAAGTGCCGGCACTGTTCGCTCCGAAATCACATTCACAATTGTCATCCTCGACACATCCTCATCGAAGCGCTCTTTCTGTGTTGAGCTCAACTCAAACTTAGCATAGATGCGAGCCTTGGGAAGGGCTTGTGACAATTCGGTAGATTTCGGAAGTCCCAGCATAAGCAATCTATTTTACTACGAGGAAACAAATAAGCTCGAAGTCGTCGAGACCTGTTATTTCTTTGGTAAAGAGCGAACCTTGCGCACCTTCAAGGAATGAATCCAGATCGCTCTCCTCTTTAACATTGATGATGCTCCCAATAGCATCGCCCAGCAGCTTCGAGTACTGCGTCATTTTCTGCCCGTCGCGGGTCTCCTTGTTGAAAGCATGGCAAAGAGTTGTTTGCGGCATATTCTTGCCTTTGCACAAACTGCGGAACTTATCGAGCAACTCTTTAGGTGCCAGATGGTTAATGACGACAGAACCATCGTTGCGGACATAAACAATATAGAATGGGTGCAGTCTGTTCTTTTTGTCGATATTCACGCCTTTGTTGCGGTTTTTCAACACATATATCACACCCGGCTCGGTGAACTCATTGTGTTCCACCACAGCATGAAGCCCGTATGGCGTATGCTCAACATCTTCGTGGGTTTTCATATACTCCAGCAAATCCAAACGGAATTCGTTTAATCCCAAGTCCATGATGGAAACGCCGTTGTTCATCTCCTCAATATCAACCACCTCTTCCTGAAGCTTTTTGAGTTGGGCTTTACGATATTCAAGGTCGCCTTTTTCCTCTGGAGAAATAGGATTATCGTCTCCCGTGGAAGTCAGCACCGAAACTTTCATCCTTGCCTCCACTCTACCCTTAAGGTCGATGTATTCGTCAAGCGTCATATCAGGCCAATAGTTCACCAGTTGGATAGCCTCATTCTTTGAGCCGATACGGTCAATACGTCCGAAACGCTGGATAATGCGAACCGGATTCCAGTGAATATCATAGTTTATCAAATAGTCGCAATCCTGCAGGTTCTGGCCTTCAGAGATACAGTCGGTCGCGATAAGCACCTGAATTTCCTCATTTATATTTGGATATATCGCAGCTTTCTCTTTTGAAATTGGCGAAAAAAGCGTCAGCACTTTGTTAAAGTCAAGCTTTTCCTTAAGTTTCAGAGTGCTTCGAGCTTCCACGTCACCAGTTACCAAAGCGACATCCATACCATATTTCTGTTTGATAGTATTTGCCAGATTATCATACAGATAAACAGCTGTATCGGAGAAAGCGGTAAAGATTAACACTTTCTTATTGTCGCCATTGATAGGATGGGCGAACTTTTCGCGAAGGTCATCTTTTAACTGGATAAGCTTACTGTCATGTTCTGGAGTTATATCATTGAGCATCAGCTGTGTAAGCTCAAGTTCTTCCTTATCTTTTGCAAGATACTGGCGCCAGCTTATATAGTCGATATCTTCAAGAGCAATCTTGTTCTTTTTTGTGCCGATAAAAGCGTCGTTTTCCGAATCATCGATATCCAAATCATAGCCTTCGACATCTTCGACATCGATAAACATCTCATGCTTGTCAATCTTATCTATAGTCGTTGCAATAAGCTTTAGCAAGCGACCCAAAGTAAGTCGGAACGAATTGACGGAGCTTTCCAGTCGCTTCAGCATCAAAATGCACATCAATCGGCGAATACCCATTTCACGACCGACTAATGTTAGTCCAGACCCATGAGTTTCGGTATCAAGTGCATAATCCTTGATTTTGGAGGGCAGAATAAACGCGGAAGGCGTGTAAATTGCAAGATTAAGCTTTTGCAGCTGGGCAAAAATCTCATTATAATTTATTGCTGATGGAAGGTCGGTAAGCGACGGACGGCGCGATAGCGGCTGAAGCCTTTTCGGGAATTTTCCAACGGCTTCTGTATTGTAATAAGCCTCAACATGCTTGCGGCTTCGGGCTATTGTCACAGAATCAAGCACTTCAAAGAAATCAAAGCTCAGCATGGAGAGAAGTCTGTCAGTAGTACGCTCGGCATTAGGCAGTTTTGCCCAATGGTTATAGGCTTTCTGCGCATTACGGAAAATATCATCTATAGATGAACTCGTGTTAAGTAAAGTGTCGATGCGCTCAGCTTCGCCCTCATAAGCCAGCTGCAGCTGGTTCTTCAAATCGTTGAAACGGTTGTTGACAGGTGTAGCTGAAAGCATCAGAACCTTGGTTTTCACTCCTGTACGAATCACCTGGTTCATCAGGCGAAGGTAACGATTCTCACGAGGATTGTCGTCATCGTCGTCGCGTGTAAGCTTTCCGCCATTGCGGAAGTTATGCGATTCATCAATCACCACAAGGTCGAAATTACCCCAGTTTATCTTGTCCAAATCAATGCCGTTCGACTGGCCGCCGTCGCGAGATAGGTCGGAGTGAAACAAAACAGTATAGCCCAATCTATCGGCTGCAATAGGATTGTTGATGTAATTGTTGCGATAAGTCATCCAGTTATCGCACAGCTTTTTCGGGCAGAGCACCAGAACATTTTTATTTCTAGTCTCATAATATTTTATAACTGCAAGAGCCGTAAAGGTTTTACCCAACCCAACGCTGTCAGCAAGAATGCAACCGTTATACTTTTCAAGTTTGTTGATTATGGCCAGCGCTGCGTCTTTTTGGAAATCGTAAAGTTTGTTCCATATACAGCTGTCTTTGAAGCCTGTAGCTTCATTGGGCAAAACGTCCTCAGATATATCCTCAAGAAACTCGTTGAAGATATTGTACAATGTTACAAAATATATAAACTCCGGGGGATTCTCACGATAGACATTCTCGATATTTTCAAGCACAGCTTCGGTGACATCCTTAAACTGCTCCTGATTCTGCCACATCTTGTCGAAATCAGCCACAAACTTAGTGGTCATCGGATAGCCCAGACGTATGATATTTGTGCAAACGTCGGCACCTTTTTCAATTCCTAACGTACTGGTCGTAAAGTCGTTAAACGGAATATAGCTCTGCTCGTCATCCTTATTTCTGACAGTGGCTTGGGTATAAACATTACCTTCGGTAACATTGGTTTTGAAACGAACTTTTTTGCGAATCCACTCGCCGCATTCCTTTGCAATAGCTTTTTGTGAAAGCTGGTTTCTCAGTCGGATTTCATATTCCGAGCCATAGAGGTTTCGCTCACGATTCAGTTTCGGGATAAAAAACTCCCGTTTTTCTTTTTTACCAATCTCTGGTTTGTTAAATGTCGGTGAAGTAAAAATAAAGCGTAGCTCGTCTACATCTTCAAGTTCATTCTTAAGGGCCTCGTATGCATAAATTGAAAACGAAGCAGCTGCAACAGCCACTTTAGAGCCTTTACGCAAAGAGACTTTGAGGTCGTCTATAACACGACTATTGATATTGTCGAACTGCTTAGGTAATTCCATGCTCATGACACTGTCAAAGCTGCAAATATACAAAAAAGAAATAAATTGTTAAAAATTTTTAACATTTCATTTTCATAGCTTAGTAGCTTATCAGCTTAGAAGTTTAATAAATTTTGTGAAAATAATTTTACAATTTATTCCTTGACAAACACTATTTTTTCACCATATCGTTGCGGTGAGGTTTCTAAGGATTAAATCAATGTTACTAGTGAACTCCCCATTGATTGGTTTTGCCGTTAAGACTTTGTGGAAATTGAGATTCAAGGAATAGCAAAAACGCTATTTTTTTATATGTCTGTGTTTCTCTCTACATGATGTTATATCATTTTTACACACAATTACCAAAAACCAATTACCAAAATCTGGTAATGCTTAAGTTCGGTGCAAAAATAACGATTTTTTCGTTTCTTCAAAAATTATTTTCATTTTTTTCCCACCAGCACCCCGCTCACCATCCAATGGCTGAAACTGCCGCCCTCGTCTTCTCCTTGCGGGATGGCCACTGTTATCGTGTGATGCCCCGGCTTCAAGTCACTTAAGTCGAAATAAACCGGATTGGTCGCCGTACCCGGACACCAGCCCGAACGCGACAGGTCGGACGATGACACTCCATTCCAGAAATTGCCCGACACAGGGTTCAACTCACGGTAAGTGGCACAGTCACAACGCCATGGAGTGTATCTGAGCACCTTCTCACCGTCAATGATGATGGTGTTTTCCTTCGGGTTGAACTCGTCGCCTCCATCCCAGCCGCCATGACCAGTGGTGATGTACCTAAGCTTCAGATTCTCAACGCCTTCAGGGATGTCAAACTCTACCGTAAGACTGTCGGTCTGGAACAACCTGCCGTAGTTTTGCCCCGACATCTCCATCACGTTGCAGGTGTTGAACAATGGCATACTCCAACGGCTGTTTTTCGACACATCGCCGTCGTAATCCTGCGGATATGCCACCAAATCCAATGAAACCTTATGTCCTCCACCGTCGTAGTTGCCGATGAAAGCGCCTATCAGGACATCACCCTGGAGACGGTCGGAAAGCTCCGAAACCTCCATCTTGTAATATGCCTCGTCAGCCCATTCCAGACCGTCGAGCTGCACCCTGTCGTTGAAATGATTCACGCCAAACGGAGTGAAGAAACGCATCAGCTCGACAACAGGCATGTAGTCGTCTTCAAGGCGTATACCTTGATATTTATTGCCATTTTTATCCAATTGACAAGGAATGACTTCAATGCTGTCGATTAAAGCATTGCACAACGAAAGCTTCCTGTCCATCGGGATGACGAAGACTGAGCCCGAGCGGTCGTAAGCGTCGCCGTTGGAGCGCTGGTGAAGCTCTGCAAAAATCTGGTAATGCTCAGGCAAAACAGGCAGATTCACACGTTTCAGAATAATCGTCCCCCATGAGAAATGAATCACTGTGTCGAACGGGATTTCGCCCTGGAATTTGTCCATCTTCACGAAATGAATCTGGTCGTCATCGAAAATCTTGGTGCGGATAATCAGCTTCTCCTTCTTTATGTTGTTAAGCTCTCTCCCACTCTTCCTAACTCCAAGATTATCAGGGATTAAGCTTTTCTTTAGCTTCTTGTCTTTCTTAACCGACTTAAGGTCCATGATGCGGTTGCCGTTTATCGCCTGACGCACCATCACGCCTTTCAGATAGCCGCGTGATGTCACCGGAGATGCATCATAGCCAAGGCTTTCCGTCATCCAGACCTCTATCGTGTTTGAGTTTATTGACGTCTTATATTTTTTACAATTGTAGCCTTTAACCTTCTCCGAGCCGATTTCTTCGAACTCTATATCATTGGTTTTCAATGGATAAGCATAAAAATACGATTCGCCATCCTGATAATTCATTTGGAAATAAGCCGAATCGGCGTCATAATCCACGAAAGTGTAATCTGTCGACAATCCTTGAATCAGTTCGCCTTCAAACTCTTGAATATCATTTATTTTCAATTGGTTTTTATAACGCAGGACTTCACGGAAGGTGGTGTCGCCGCTGTCGGAGCCGAGCATATATGACTGATACACAAGGCGTTGCTGCGCCGAAACCATCATCGACGCAAAGATGGCTAATATTAATAATATGTGTTTCATAGCAAAATTTTTTGCAAAGTTAAAAATAATCTTGTACATTTGCAAAACTAATTCGAAAATTAAATTTTAATTGATATGAAAAGATTACTATTACCTATCGCATTGATACTGTTATTGTTACAGTCATGCGGCGACAACTCGAAGCAAAAGGCTCCTGTTCGCGAAAAACTCAAACTCACATCCGACATCCAGACTCCTGAAGTGCTTTGGAGCATGGGGCGTATCGGCGAATTCTCGGTGTCGCCTGACGCCCAGAAGGTCGTTTACAACGTCTCTGATTACTATGTCGATGAAAACAAGAGTTTTTCAAGGATTTACATCATGGACATCGACGGCAAGAACGTGAAATGCCTCACCAAAGGCGATTTCAGCGAGTACAGCCCTGTGTTTACGCCTCACGGCACCATCGCCTACATGACGGCAGCATCGGGCGACATGCAGCTCTGGGAGATGAACATCAACGGAAAAGAACGCAAGCAAATCACTGATATTCAAGACGGTATCACTGGTTTCAAATACAGCAACGACGGCCAGCGCATCGTATATTCCGCCGAGGTGAAGATGAAAGAGACCGTCGCCGACATCTACCCTGACCTCCCTCTTTCGTCGGGAAGAATCAACAACGACCTGATGTACCGTCATTGGGACCAGTGGGTTGACACCTACAGCCATCTCTTCGTGGCGAAAATCGGGGAAGGAATGGTGAAAAAAGGCCACGACATCCTTAAAGGCGAGCCTTGGGAATCCCCAGTGAGACCTTGGGGCGGCATGGAACAAGTGGCTTGGACCGAAGACGACAGCGCCATACTCTACTGCTGCCGCAAAAAAGAAGGCAAAGACTACGCAACCTCAACAAACACTGACATCTACAGATACAGCATCGCCGCCGACATGACCGCCAACATCACCGAAGGCATGATGGGTTACGACCTCAACCTCTCAGTGGCCCCGAAAGGCAACATGATGGCTTGGGAGAGCATGGAACGCGACGGCTATGAGGCTGACAAACAACGTCTTTACGTTATGAACCTCAGCACCGGCGAGAAAACAGACTACAGCGTCGCATTCGACCAAAACTCTACAAACCTGACATGGTCGGACGACGCAACAAAGATTTATTTCATCAGCGACACCAAGGCAACCGACCAGATATACGAGCTCGACCTCAACACAAGCCATATCCGCCAGATCACAAGCGGCATGCACAACTTCGTGTCGTTGGCAGTGGCAGGCGACAGACTCATAGGCGGACAGCAGTCGATGAAACACCCGACAGAGCTTTACAGCGTCAACCCAAACAATGGCGACTTCAAAGTCTTAACACACGTTAACGATAACATTTTCAAGCAGTTGACGACAGCTGAAGTCGAAGAGAGATGGATCAAGACCACCGACGACAAGATGATGCTGACATGGGTCATCTACCCTCCGCATTTCGATAAAAACAAGCAATATCCTACCATTCTCTATTGCGAAGGCGGTCCTCAAAGCACAGTGAGCCAGTTCTGGTCATATCGTTGGAACTTCCAGCAGATGGCAGCCAACGGCTACATCGTGGTGGCTCCTAACAGACGCGGCTTGCCTGGTTTCGGTCAGGAATGGAACGAGGAAATCAGCGGCGACTACGGCGGACAGTGCATGAGAGACTACCTCTCAGCCATCGACGCCTTGGCAAAAGAGCCGTTTGTCGATGAAAACAGACTCGGCGCTGTCGGCGCCAGTTTCGGCGGCTTCTCGGTGTTCTGGCTCGCAGGTCATCACGACGGACGTTTCAAGGCCCTCATCGCCCACGACGGCATGTTTAACCTCGACGCACAATACCTTGAGACCGAGGAGATGTGGTTTGTGAACTGGGATCTCGGCGGACCATATTGGGACAAGGACAACCCTGTGGTTCAGTGGTCATATTCCAACTCACCGCACTTGTTTGTCGACAAATGGACTGCGCCTATCATGGTCATCCATGGCGGTTTGGACTACAGAATCTCTTACACCCAAGGCATGCAGGCTTACAATGCGGCGGTCTTGCGCGGCATCCCTGCAGAGTTCCTCTACTTCCCGGATGAGAATCACTGGGTGCTGAAACCGCAGAACGGAATCCTGTGGCAGAGAAGGTTTAAGAACTGGCTTGATACATATCTGAAATAAAGATAACACACACCACGTCATTTCGAGCGCAACGAAGCGGAACGGAGACCCGAGCGAAGCACGAGCATTCACCTAGGTGTATGCTTTCGCAAGCTCAGGTCTCGACTTCGCTCGAAATGACGTGTTAATCATTATGCAAATGAAAAGATTACTGCTACTTATTGCGGTTTTATTTGGCATTCATATTGTTTTAAATGGTAATCCCGTTGACAAGGAAACCGCAAAAAACATCGGCGCCAAGTTCCTGCAAGCCTCGACAGAGATGAAAAACGTCGACGTCAACGGCTTGGAGCTCGTCACCTCATATAAAACGAGTGACGGCAACGACGCGTTTTACGTCTTCAACACCGAGAACGGATTTGTCATAGTGGCAGCCGATGACTGTGCCACCCCTATTCTCGGCTATTCCACTGAGGGTCAATTTGTTACAGACGATTTGCCGATCCAGATGCAAGATTATCTTAACGATTTCGTTGAGGAAATACAATACGGCATCGAACATGAGACATATAAAGACGAGAAGACGATACGTCAATGGGAGTTGGTGAAAACCACAGGAAGAACTAACGATAACAGAGATGCCCAATCGGTGTCGCCATTGTTGACGAGCACATGGGGACAAAGCCCTTATTATAACGCTTCTTGTCCGAAAGACGCGAACAACGTTCAGGCTATCACAGGTTGTGTGGCGACCGCCATGGGGCAAATCATGAGATATTGGGGATACCCGGTACATGGCACTGGAGAACACTCATACGTCCACGGCACCTATGGAACAATATCGGCCAATTTCGGTGAGACCACATACCAGTGGGCACAGATGCCTGACGCCTTAAGCTCAACATCATCAGCCGAGCAAACCGATGCAGTAGCCACATTATTGTATCATTGCGGCGTCGCCGTTGATATGGATTACGGCCCAAACGACTCAGGAGCCAACTCTCTGTTGGTCCCACAAGCCATGCAAGACTATTTCTCATACACATGCGCCAGCTATGACTACAGACAGCATTACACCGATGAGATATGGCTTAAAAAAGTCAAAGCCAGCCTCGACTCGCATCCTGCATGTCCTGTCTATTATACAGGAAACGATGTCAACGGGAAAGGCGGCCACGCTTTCGTGTGCGACGGATATGACGCCAACGACAATCTGCATTTCAACTGGGGTTGGAAAGGCAGCAACAACAACTATTTCCCAATCAGCGCATTGAACCCCGGCTCATATAGATTCAACAAACGCAACTTGGGCATCTTCTATCTCCGTCCTAATAATGAAACAGTAACAACGAGTTACGCCATCACTGCCACATCAAACGACGCCACATACGGCACCGTCTCGATATCAGACACCAGCCCCTACTCCAACGGCACTGAGGTGACGGTAACCGCAACGCCAAACGCCGGCTATGACTTCATGTACTGGACCGAAAACGGCTTGATCGTCTCGGCTGATGCCGAATACTCTTTCAAAGCAGAGTATCAACGCGACCTGGTGGCTCAGTTCGCCGACGCATCCACGTTATGTGAAATCGTTTTTGAGCTTCAGGACCAATACGGCTCCGGCTGGTTCTCCAACTATTTGTCAGTGACATACGCCAATTCTTTGACCGAACATCTGACCTTAACAGACGGCTTTAACGCCAGTTTCACAAGGAAAGTGGCGGACGGGAGCATCATCAGCCTCTCATGGATCCAAGGCCTGTACGAAGAGCTGGCACAGTTTTTCATCATGACCACCGACGACAAGGTGCTCTACGAAAAGACCGACATCAGCAGCAATTACAGCGACACATACACTGTCGACTTAAGCTCTGGAACGGTAAAATACTATTTCACGGCAGCCACCGACAACAAATGGAGCGTCGCTGACAACTGGATCTCAAAGGTAAAACCCGACGTTTCGTCTGATGTGACCATCAAAGCGGTAGTTGAACTTGACGAAGACGCCGCCGTCAACACGCTCACCATCGACCGATACACCGACCTGTATATCCTTTCCAATTCAACCCTTACAGTATCAGGGGCCATCACAGAAAATGAGAGCGGGAGAATAGCCATCGTCGAAGGCGGACAGCTCATACAAAACAACACCGGCGTCCAGGCCTATCTTAATAAAAACATTACACAATGGACGACATCGCCCGACAACGGCTGGCACGCCATATCCTCAGCGGTCAACGAGGTAGGTTTCCCAGACATCCTCTACCTGACAAGCGCGACAAACAACGTTTACAGATATAACGAGGCAACGACAACATGGGAGAACTGCAAAGACAGCGGCAATGAATTCTCTTCCCTCGAAAACGGACGCGGTTATCTCTATCGCAAAAACGACAGTCAGGCACTGCTATTCCACGGAGACTTGAATGTCGGCGATGTGGATTATGAGCTTTCATACACCGCTTCAGCGGGAAATCTCGCAGGCTTCCACCTTATCGGAAACCCGTATTCGCATAATATATATAAAGGTGACAAAGGCAATGTGTACGGCGCGATTCCGAACACTTACCTTCAGGACGGATTCTACACCCTCTCCACTGCCGGCGGATGGGTGGCAGGCATCGACAACGGGACCCCGATAAAACCACTCGAAGGCATCTTGGTTCAAGCCCAACCGAAAGCCGACGGACAGACTCTGACAATGAGCGACGTCACCACAGGCTATGTTGACCCTGCCGGAAAAAACATGGAAAAAAGCATTGCCATCACTGTCAGCGACGCTGAATATTCTGACGCTGCGTATGTTTTCTTCAAAAAAGGCCATGGCTTGAATAAGATAGAGCACAAAAACGCCGACATCCCGATGCTTTATGTGATTAACGACGGCGAAAGCTTTGCTATCGCTGATATGAATGATGGCACCGACGTTATAAACCTCGGTTTTGAGGCGAAGACATTGGGTCATTACACCATTGTCATCAATGCTGACGGCGATTTCGATTATCTGCATCTCATTGACAAAATCACAGGTGAGGATGTTGATATGCTTGAGGAAGAAGAATATACGTTCGTTGGCTCGCCGAGCGACAGCGAGGCGAGATTTGTCGTGAGGCTGAATGCCACTTCGACAGGCGAAGTGACCGAGTCAGAGACATTCGTTTACCAAAATGGCAATGAAATCATTGTGAATGGCAGCGGTCTGCTGCAAGTTTACGATGTGACGGGACGTCTGGTGATGCGTCAGGAAATCGTTGACAATCAGTCGATTGACATTTCAGGACTGCCCAGATGTGTCTACATCTTCAGGCTGACAGGCAACAACGTACGAACACAGAAATTAGCCGTTAGCTATTAGCCATTAGCCGTTAGCCATTAGCCATTAGGAAGAACAGCGCTAATGGCTATTGGCTAATGGCTAATGGCTAAAAAAAATAACCGGTCGCAAGAACCGGTTATTTTTTATATCGTGCCCATGAGAAGACTCGAACTTCCAAGAGCGTCCGCTCACTACACCCTGAATGTAGCGTGTTTACCAATTTCACCACATGGGCTTTGGGTGGAATTTCTTGGATTCCTTGAGTGCCCAGGACAAGAGTCGAACTTGCACGACGCAATCGTCACTACCCCCTCAAAGTAGCGTGTCTACCAATTTCACCACCTGGGCTAGGGTTTCTGCTTCCCTTTCGAAAAGCGTTGCAAAAATACAGCATTTTTCAATACGTTGAACAAATTTTTTAAAAAATTTTTTACAAATTGATAATCAATATATTATAGCGAAATGACATAGATTTTTAGGACACCTTTATTAATATAATGATATTTCGTGTTGGTTTTTTTTATACTTTTGCAACCAAAATAATAAGATTTCTCCACTACGCCTGACGGCTTCGGTCGAAATGACGGAGACAAAACGACGGCTTTCGGTCGAAATGACAAAACCAAGCTGACGGCTTTCTGTCGGAATGATGGTAACAATACAGCCGTCATTTCGAGCGAAACGAGGTGAAGTCGAGAAATCCTTATGTAAACGAAAATAATGATGAGAATAACACAGATGTCATTTCGAGCGAAACGAAGTGAAGTCGAGAAATCCTTATGTAAACGAAAATAATGATGAGAATAGACATTATCACAATATTTCCCGAAATGTTCGAGGGCCCGTTCACGGAGTCGATAGTGAAACGCGCCATAAACAAAGGCTTGGTGGAGATTCATCTTCACAACCTCCGCGATTACAGCAACGACAAGCATAAGCGTGTCGACGACTACCCTTTCTCGGCTGGTGCCGGAATGGTGATGATGATAGAACCCGTTGACAACTGCATCACACATCTCAAATCGGAACGCGACTACGACGAGGTGATTTACATGAGTCCGGATGGAGAATTGCTTACGCAACCTGTTGTAAATCAACTGTCTCTAAATCAGAATCTCATCATGCTTTGCGGTCATTACAAAGGCATCGACGAGAGAATCCGCGAGCATCTCATCACAAAAGAGATCTCTATTGGCGACTATGTCTTATCCGGCGGAGAGCTCGCCGCTGCCGTCCTTACCGACAGCCTGGTGCGCCTTATTCCCGGCGCTTTGAGTGATGAGACTTCAGCACTTTCCGACTCATTTCAGGACGGAATGGTGTCGCCACCGGTGTACACGAGACCGCGAGAATACAAAGGCTGGGCCGTTCCGGAAGTGCTCCTGTCGGGCAACGACCAGGTCATCAACGAATGGAAATACCAGCAGGCACTGGAGAGAACGAAGATTCGCCGACCTGAGATGTATGAAAAAATAAAAAAAATAAAATAATTGTTGCGGGTATTGAAAAGTTTTGTATTTTTGCATGCTTTTTTAGAGGATAATAAATAGGATAAAAAATACAACAGAAATGAAAAACGCGTTAATCCAATTTGTTGAAGATCAAGTACAAGTAAAAGATTTTCCACAGTTCAAGTCAGGTGACACCATCACCGTTACTTACAAGATTGTTGAGGGAAACAAGGAACGTTTGCAGAAATTCCAGGGTGTTGTGTTACAGCGCGCAGGTCAGGGCAAGAGTGCAACTTTCACAGTGAGAAAGATATCGAACAACATCGGTGTTGAGAGAATCTTCCCTATCGCCGACCCAATGATTGACAGCATCGAGCTGAACAAGGAAGGTGCAGTCCGCAGAGCAAGAATCTACTACCTCAGAGGTCTCCGTGGAAAGAAAGCAAGAATCAAAGAAGTGCTCAAGAAAAAAGAGAACTAAGATTCTACTTGGAAATCAAAAAAATAACGTCTTGCTGCAGCAGGACGTTATTTTTTTGTTATCGGGAGACGGACGCGGTCCGTCCCTACAGGGTTCTCTGTCTTACGACCTCGAACGTCACGATACCGGTCGCCACGCTGACATTGAGCGAGTCGATGTCGCCAGGCATCGGGATAACCAGATGATTGTCAACACGTTTGAGATATGCCTCGCTGATGCCGTCTTCCTCCGACCCCATCATGATGGCGATAGGGCCTGTGAGGTCGGCCTGCCAGATGGTCTGCTTGCCCTTCTCGGAGAACGCTATCACCTTGAGGCCGCTCGCCTTAAGGAAATCGATGGTGTCTTTGATGTTTTCGACACGGCATACATTGATTAATGACAAGGCCCCAACCGAGGTCTTCATGGCGTCGCCGTTTATCAAGGCGCTACCACGTGACGGAATCACGATGGCGTCGACACCGGCAGCGTAACATGTGCGGGCAATGGCGCCGAAATTACGCACATCCGTGACACGGTCGAGGATGACCACAAACGGCATACGGCCTTCGTCATAAACCATCGGTATCACGTTTTCGATGGTCTGATACGATATCGGGCACACAAATGCCACTATCCCCTGATGGTTTTTGCGTGTGAGACGGTTCAGCTTCTCGATTGGCACAAACTGCACCGGGACCTCGTGTTCCTTGGCATATCTCACAATCTCGGATATCTGTGGCGAGCGCAAACCCGACTGTACGAAAACCTTCTCCAGCTCCTTCCCCGCCTTTATCAGTTCCTCGACGGGATGCACGCCGAAAACCATGTTTGAATCCTCTTTTTTATTGAAATTATTATTCATTGTTTATAAATTTACAATTTGTCATTTCGAGCGGAATGTAATGGAGTCGAGAAATCACCGGCATTTTTTTTATTTCTGAACAATTGATAGGCGGTGATTTCTCCATTCCGCTTCGCTTCAGTCGAAATGACGAGCGGCAACAAAATTATAAAATTTTTGTTTATCATATTATTTTTTTGTAAATTTGCGGTGTGTTTTTGATTTACTAACTAAATTTATAAAAATATGAAGAAACTGTTTTTACCTTTGATCGCGTTGCTGCTTTCGGTGAATGTGGCATTCGCGCAAGACAATGAGATCCAATCACCATGGGTTCATGGCGGCACCGTAGGATTAAACATCGCACAGAGCCATTTCGACAACTGGTCAGCCGGTGGTCAGGACAACATCAACTTCCTGGGCCTTGTGAAGTATGACATCAACTTCAAAAAAAACAACCACAAATGGGACAACAACATCGATCTTCAGCTTGGCTACAGCTATTACAACCTCGACAAGAAGCCTGTAAAGACTGACGACCGCATCTACCTCAGCTCGTTGTACGGCTACAACCTCAAAAACGAGAAATGGTTCGCCACAGCCAACCTGACATTCCAGAGCCAGTTTGCCGACGGTTACAACTACGCTGTCGACAGCACCAACCGCATCTCCGGTTTCATGAATCCTGGCTACGTCACGTTAGGTCTTGGTGTTCAGTGGGTTCCAAACGAGCATTTCAAAGTCAACCTCGCTCCTATCACTGGAAAGATGACCATCGTCGCCGACCAGAAATTGGCTGACGCAGGCGCATTCGGCGTAAAGAAGGCTGAGTATGAAGACGTTACCGAGATCATCGGCACCGACACCATCACTTTCCAGAGAAAGACCAAAGACGGAGAGAAAATCCGTTGGGAACTTGGTGCTCAGCTCATCGCCGAGTTCAACTATGAGATTTTCAAAAATGTGACATTCAGCTCAAAACTCATCGCATTCTACGATTATCTTCACAAATCATCAGATCTTAACGCTCTTGGCGAGAAATACACCTGCCCTGTCGACTTCGACTGGGACAACCAGCTTATCATGAAGGTCAACGACTGGCTGAGCTGCAACATCAGTGCACGCTTGGTCTACGACGAGGATGTGGCTCCGTTGAGCTCATATCCTGGCACCACCTTCCGTCAGTTCAAGGAGGTGATGAGCATTGGCATCTCATACAAGATTCCGTAATCGATGACAAAGATAGGATTACTGTCGGACACACACGGATGGCTTAATCCGGCGGTCTTTGAGTTTTTCAAAGACTGCGACGAGATATGGCATGTTGGCGACATCGGCTCCGCCGATGTCGCCAACAAGTTATTGGCATTCAAGCCATTGAAGGCTGTTTACGGCAACATCGACGGACAGGATGTGCGCCTGATGTTTCCAAAGATTCAGGTCTTCACGGTCGAGAACGTGAAGGTGATGATGACACACATAGGCGGCTACCCGAACCGTTATGAACCAGGCATCAAAGAACTGATAATCAAAGAGAGACCTAACATCTTCATCAGCGGGCACTCACATATCCTGAAGGTGATGAACGACCACAGCCTGAACCTGCTCCACATCAACCCAGGTGCGGCAGGTAACAGCGGTTTTCACCGAATCATGACAATGGTGAGATTCCAAATCAATGGATGCGACATCCAAAAGATGGAAGTTTACGAGAAGTCAAGAAATCAGATAATCTAATAGACACATCGTTATCGGCATTTTACCTACCTTTTTGTAACTCAAAGGACTCCTTTTGTTGTTCTATTTCTCGACGTAATTCCTTTTGTGCCTATTTGATAAGATTTTTAACAAAAAATACAATTTTATCAAAAACTATGAAAAAATCAGAATTTTTATGATTATTTCATAGTTTTTGATTATATTTGCAGCAAAATATAATTATGCATAACAAACATAATGTTTATAAAACATAATAAATATGAAATTCGTTGACAGGAAAAAGGAAATTGAGCGGTTGACTCGCATTCTAAATATGGAGTCACCGAGTTTTGTTGTAGTCAGAGGAAGAAGACGGTTGGGGAAATCGACTCTTATAAAACGTGTGTTAAGTGAAACCGATATTTATTATGAAGCTGACAAGACGGAAGCTCCAAACCAAAGAGCATTGCTTGCGTCAATTGCGGCTCATGTTTTTGAGGGCATTGACAGTGTCAATTATCCTTCGTGGGAGTCATTGTTTAATGCCATAAACTACCGTGTCGATAAGAAAATAACGCTATGTTTGGATGAGTTTCCTTATTTGGTGAAAGTTAGTCCCGAATTGCCGTCTGTTATTCAAAAAATGATAGACAGCGGCGGGTTGAAATACAATATTATTGTTTGCGGTTCCTCCCAAACCATGATGTACAGTCTTCTTTACGACGAGTCGTCACCTCTTTATGGCCGTTCTGACTCCGACTTTAGATTGAATCCGATTAAGTTGCCATATCTTCAGGAAGCTTTGAGTATCAGTGCAAAAGAAACCGTTGAAGAGTATGCATTATGGGGAGGCGTTCCTCGTTATTGGGTGTTGCGCGAGAAAAGCGGAAGCAAAGACAACGCATTAAGCGACAATGTGTTTTCATCCCAAGGCATATTATACGAAGAGCCACAAAGGCTTTTCAACAATGACATCAACGATATAGTCAAGACCTCTACAATCATGTCGTTGATAGGGAAAGGAGCGACAAGGCTAAAGGAAATCGCTTCAAGATGCGAAGAGCCAGCCACAAATCTGACACGCCCCATTGCAAAACTCATTGATTTGGGGTACATTGAGCGAGAGATTCCTTTCGGCGAATCCCCCAAAAGCTCTAAAAAAAGTCTTTACAGGATTTGCGACCCGTTTTTGAGCTTCCATTTTAAATTTGTTGCACCAATGCGCTCGTTTATTGAGCTTGAACGGTTTGCACCAGTGTATTCATATTTTAACGAACAGTTTTCGACATACGTTGGCGGTTGGTGGAAAAAAATTTGTCGGGATGCCGTGACAGGCAACATCATTGATGGCAACACATACAGTGAAGCCAGCAGATGGTGGGGAAACGTTGTCATTGACGGAAAGCCACAGGATGTGGAGTTGGATATTGTATCGGAATCTATTGACAAAAAGACAATTCTCATAGGGGAATGCAAATGGACGAGACAGGAAAACGCAAGACTTTTAACAGAAAGATTGCTGAAAATCGCACTAAATCTGCCATTTGCCCAAGGCAAGAATGTGATTATCAAGCTGTTTTTGAAGAATCTTCCCGAAGAGCAGCAGGGCAATCATTTTTTGCCTGAAGACGTAATCGGGATGATGATGTGATTAGACTGGATTTACAAGATTTACAGAATTTTTTCCGACGGTTTATTATTATTCCGCTTCGCTTGCCTCTTCATTTCGAAGACGTACATCCGTACGTCTCTACATTTCGCGGCTTGCTCCGCTTCATTATAATAAACCGTTTTCTTTCAGCTTAATATGAGTTCGGATTATGCCATAGTATAACTAATGGAGAACAACGCGGAACCCAAGACCGCTGCCACGGCGGCCTGGAGTGCTGTAGTTCCGATCCGAGACTCGACAGTTAGTGCCCCAGCTACCGCCACGAAACACGCGGCCCGAGCCTGAACCAGGTCCCATAGGGTCTGTCTGGCTTGCACTGCTGTAGTTGCCGTACCAGTCGAGACACCATTCCCAGACATTTCCGCTCATGTTGTAAATCCCAAGTTCGTTTGGCGATTTTGTACCAACTTGATGGGTTTTGCTTCCGCTGTTACTTGTGTACCACGCCACATCATCTATACTATTGCTTCCGCTATACTTATATCCCCTGCTCTTGTTTCCCCCTCTTGCAGCGTACTCCCATTCAGCCTCAGTCGGCAGCCTGAAGTTCTGGCCTGTTTGCTGATTGAGTTTTCTGATAAATTCCTGGGCATCATTCCAACTGACATTCTCAACAGGGAGATTGTCACCTTTGAAATAGCTCGGATTGCTTCCCATTACAGCCTTCCACAGCTTCTGTGTCACTTCAAACTTTCCAATGTAATAATCACTCAAAGTTACACTATGTGTCGGTTTTTCGTTACTTTCAGCATCACTGCCTTGTTCGGAAGTTCCTCCCATTGTGAACGTGCCGCCTTTAACAGCTATCATCTCGAATGATACGCCGTTTACGGTGAAGGTGCGGTTTCCTGAAGAGGATGTAGTAGGAGTCGTAGGGATCGCAGGAGTTACCGAAGTCACTGCAACTTGTTGCTCCTTATAGTTCGGGTCTTTTACGAGAACCACTTTTGCGAGCTGAGTGTTTTCCAGCTCTTCAGGATTAATTACCACCACCTTCACAGATTTCTCATAGCCTGCTTTCTGAAGTTCAACGCGGTGCTGACCGAAAGATATCTTCTCCAACATATAAGGCGTAACACCGACTTTCTTACCATCAACATACACATCGGCGCCATCAGGCTCAGTCTTAATGGTAATGTAACCATAATTGGCCTCAAGCACAACGTCAATCTGCTTTTCATCGCGTTGGTCGAAATAAACCTGTCCTTCCTTCGGCCAATAGTCGGTGCACTGCACCTTGTAGTGATGCTCCACTCCTATAGACACCGATTTACTGGCGTATCCTGTCCCAACTTTCTGGTTATCAATAAAAATCTCGGCTTCCGAAGGAATCGTCCTTATCACCAATGTTGCTGTCTCCATTCCTAACACGAGCTCATAAACGCTTTTCGCATCGAGTTTGCTAGGCAGCTTGAACTCATACTCTCCCATGTATTTAATCACTATGGTGCCTTGGCATCCTGATGAGACATACAGCCACATCTCGCCGTCCTTGTATTTTTTATGTATAATCTCAATGCCCGGACGTGGGAAGGTGTTGAAATCAAGCATGGTTTTTTCGCTGAAGCCCTGAGCTTTCATCCTTATCAACGCTGCTTTATTCCCATCGTAGTCGCAGTCACGACCTGCTTCGTCCTTCAACGCCTTCAAATCGGCAATCTCATTCGGGAGCTTGTGGAAATTCACCATCTTCAGAGGCGAGTTCTGTGCAATCGCCGAAAACCCAAGAATTATCAAGGATATCAGTAAAAAAAGCTTTTTCATATCTTGTAAAATAACGTTCAAAACTATAAAAACTACCTTAAATTAAACGATGTGTTGTCAAACAGCTATTAATTAAAGTTGCAAAGTATATTATAAAATTGCAAAAATAAATAATAATTTATAAAAAACAAAAAAAATGTCATCATTTCTGACAACATTCTCTGATTTTGCTTAAAACTCGCGGAGAGAAAGGGATTCGAACCCTTGGAACGCGAAAGCGTTCAACGGTTTTCGAGACCGCCCCATTCGACCACTCTGGCATCTCTCCCCAACCTTTTATAAAAGAAAAGCAACCCTTGTGAGTTGCTCTCAGCGGAGACAGAGGGATTCGAACCCCCGATACATTTCTGTATAACGGTTTTCAAGACCGCCGCGATCGACCGCTCTGCCATATCTCCGCTGCAAAAATACAAAAGTTTTCAATGCAACAAACTTTTTTTGAAAAATTTTTTATCATTTCGGGAAAATGCCCTATCTTTGTATCCGATTATGAAGAGTTTTGAGCGACATATTGCTTTTATTGCATTGTTATTCATGGCATTATGCTTTTTTACCTGTAACAAGAAATCCATCCCTGCCGGGATATCGGATTTCAAAAACACTTATGAAAACCCTGACGAATATCTTGAAAATCTGTCAAAATTAGCCGACAGCTGCTCTGAATTTTACGCCAACGACCCGCTTTTTCTTGAAAAAAAATCACAAATCTTCTATCAAAAAGGACGCAACGAACGCAAAAAAGGCGACTATCTGGAAGCCGTCAACTCGCTGATAAAATCATATAATTCACAGAAAGCCCTTATTGCACTGAAGAAAACAGCCGACAACGACGACTGTCACTATCTCGGACAGATTCTCGACAACATTGGCGACGTGTATTCCGATGTCAACAGCGTGAAGCCATCATCGTATTTCTACGACCAGGCACTGCAACAGTTTGAGAACGCCAACCGCCAACACGAGGTCATCGACATGCTTCTGAAAATCGGCGACATGTACCGGCATAACCACATCTCAAATATCGCGCTGCTTAACTACGAGACCGCCGAGGAAAAGAAAAACCTCACCGAAGAACAGTACGACATCATCCAAATCAAGAAAGGAATAGCATTATACGACATTTTTGACGTAAATTCCGCCGATTCGCTATATGGAAGAATGTGGACAAAATCGCTGCAATCAATTGAGTACCAATATTTTACAGCATGTCATTTTTATTACAACAATAATTTCGCTGCATCCCTGCCCCATCTGCTGAAATGTTTCGACAATGGCGACGCAAAGATGAAGGTCGATGCCGCTGAAATGCTTGCCAGCGTTTACTTCTCGCTCAACAACCACGACAAAGAGCTTTATTACGCGCAATATCAGGCTAAGGCACAGTCGGCAGAGGCCCGACTCACTCCGGTGAAAATGGAACTTGACAATATATACGAGAGTTTCGTAGCCGAAAACAGTCCTAAATCGAAAGATAACTCAAAGAATGTCAATGGTCTGGTTTGGATACTGATAGCTGTGATCATCATATTAATAATAGGTGTGGTGTTATTCTATCAACATGCAAAAAAGAACACCTCAGAAATAATTACGCCTGTTGAACCCTCTCCTGAAACGCCCAAAAGGACATTTGAAGAGAGCTGTGAGATATTTGCTAACTCCAAGATTTACAAAGAGATAAAGGAATCGATGGAGGGCAAAGAGATACTTATAAAAACTGTCGGTGACTTCCCAAGGCTCGCCCTCACTCGCAATAAGATTGTAGCGTTGACCACGACGTTTAACGAGGCATTTCCAAACCTAACACACTCATTAGCAACAACTTATCCCGATTTGACACAAGCCGACTTCAGGTTTATCATTTTGAGTTTCATGGGGTTCTCCAACCTTGAGATTGCCGTTTTATTGAAGCAGTCGTATAGCGCAGCCAACAAAAGAGGCAACCGCATAGAGGCCATTTTCGACACGCAGCTCGAGTTGGATCATTTTATTCCAGGCTTCTTCAGCACTTTAAAATACTAAAAATCGGCATAGCGTAATTTATTGTAACTCATATAGTTACACGGATTTCTTCCACATTTTTCCACAAAAAACACGGCCAAAAACCTTGACAAAATTCATTTCCTATTATACTTTTGCACTCGAAACAAATCTTATAGCATCATGAAAAGACTTTTTATTATCAGTTTAATGGTATTGGTCGGAATCACAGTCAACGCCCAGCAGCAAAAAGCGTTAAACTCATATATCTCATACGCCACTTTTGACAATCCCGGTGAAAACACCACTCCATATATAGAGACTTACATCACTTTCGACAAGAGCAGTCTTATATATACAAAAGGTGCCAACGGCGAGTTCAACGCCACCGTCAACATCACTATAATGTTCAAGCAGGGCGAATCGGTGAAGAATTTCGGAAAATATTCGTTATCAAGTCCTTCTGTCGCCGACACTACCGCCATCAGCGGTTTTTTCCTGGACATGCAACGTTACTCGCTCGACAATGGCAACTATACCATGGAGGTGACTTTGGAAGACGAGAACAACAAGGATGTGAGTCCGTTTAAAGTCGAAGAGCAGTTTGTGGTCGATTACCCCAACAGGTTCTCGATTTCCAACATCATCGGTCTGGAAAGCTATTCAAAGGCTACGGAAGGAAGCAGCACAGCAAGACATGGCTATGAGATAATCCCGATGATGATGCCCTTCTATCCTGAGAGCATTAACAAACTGTCGTTCTATGCTGAGATTTACAACGCAAAGAAACAGCTTGGCGAAAACGAGAAATATCTTCTTAACACATACATCTGCACGTTTGAGAGCGACACAAAGTTAAACAACTTTTATTTCACGAAGAGGATGAGTGCCAAGGATATCGATGTGATTATCAACAACATGGATATCACAAATCTGCCTTCAGGCAACTATTATCTCGTGCTTGAGGCGCGCGACCGCAACAATGAGGTCATAGGTTTGAACCGTTATTTCTTCCAGAGAAGCAATCCTTACTATCAGGTCGACGAGTCAATCATGGCAAACATTGACATTTCAAGCGTTTTCACTGGAAAAATCAACAATATCGACACTATCCGTGAGTATATCAGGACTATCAACCCTATTTCAACCATGGTTGAGAAAGAATATGCCCAGGAGCTCATAAGAACCGCTGACATCACCACCATGCAGCAGTATTTCTACACTTTCTGGGCAAGTCGCAACAAGGTGACACCTGAGCAGGCATGGCTCGACTATTACGCCCAGGTCTTGAGAGTCAACGCCTCGTTCAACTCTGTCAACAGCAAAGGCTATGACACCGACAGAGGCATAGTGTTCCTGAAATACGGTGCGCCAGACAGGATAGTCCAGAGCTACAACGAGCCGGGAGCCTACCCTTACGAGATATGGCATTATTACACGCTCGGCTCACAGCGCAACAAGAAATTCGTGTTCATGACGCTTGATTTGGCAACCAACGACTTCCAGCTCATCCATTCTGATGCCATTGGCGAAATCAACAACTTCAGATGGACCACGGAGATCTACCAAAGGACATACGGCACATATTTCGATTATGGTGTTGACGGTGCCGCCAATCCTGAGTCATACGGTGACAAGGCCAAGGATTACTACGACCTTCCGAGATAGAGTAATTTTTAAACATACCACATACCACACATACTTTGTTTGATAACGGGGTTTGGAGCAATCCGACCCCTTATCGTTTTTTCTCATAATCGTCAATCACCGCCTATCAATTGATTCTGGATTATTCGAATGCCGGTGATTTATTCTGCTTTCGCAAAGCTCAGGTCTCGACTCCGCTCAAAATGACGGTGTGAATGTTTATTTTAAAAAAAATATTATAAGTAAGACCATGTAAAGTAAAAAAATCGTAATTTTGTCGCCATGAAAAAAGTTGCGGTAGTCATATTGAATTATAACGGCAGGAATTTTCTGGAAAAGTTTCTTCCCACTGTGATAGAGCACAGCAGCGAGGTGGCTGATGTCATCGTCGCCGACAATGCCTCTACCGATGACTCCGTGGCTTTCATGAGAGAGGCCTTCCCTTCTATCAGATTGATTGTCAATGATTACAACGGCGGTTTTTCGACAGGCTACAACATAGCTTTACGACAAGTTGAAGCGGAATACTACTGTCTCTTGAACTCCGACATCGAGGTCACGCCACGTTGGATTGAGCCTGTGATAGAGCTGATGGACAGCGACTCGACGATAGCGGCCTGCCAGCCTAAGATACTCTCGTACAACGACAAAGCGAAGTTTGAATATGCAGGTGCCGGCGGCGGTTTCATCGACAAATACGGCTATCCGTTCTGTCGCGGCAGGGTGTTTCAGCATCTGGAGAACGACGAGGGACAATACGACGATGTGAAGGAGGTGTTTTGGGCCACGGGAGCCTGTATGTTTGTGCGCTCCGACGTGTATCACCGCTTCGGCGGCTTGGACGACAGCTTCTTCGCCCACATGGAGGAGATCGACTTCTGCTGGAGAGTGAAAAACAACGACTTCAAGGTGATGTACTGTCCGCAATCGAAGGTGTACCATATAGGCGGCGGCACCTTGCCAAAAAGCTCGGCACGGAAGACTTATCTCAACTTCCGAAACAACCTGTCGCTGCTGATGAAAAACCTCCCGAATGGCTCTGTCTTCACCACCATATCATACCGCATACTTTTAGATTGGGTGGCTGGACTTAAGTTCCTGTTTGACGGCAGTTTCGCCGACTTATGGGCTGTGACGAGGGCTCACCTGAGCTTCTACAGGCATCTGCATGTGTTAAGAAAGAAACGCAGAGCGCTGCCGCATAAGCATGTGTCGATGGTTTATCAGAAAAACATCGTGTTCAAGCATTTCCTGGAGAAGAAAAAGCTGTACACTGAATTAAACGAGAAAGATTTTTCATAACATAGAATAGAATAGAATACGCTTTAAGTCATTATTATTCAATTGCCGCCTTTCTGCGAAAGCCGAAGATTGAATAATTAATGACTTAAAACTTTATCTGTATGTTACTGTTTTTCTGCAAAAGTATTCACCTAAGTGAATGAATCTCCGGCATTTGTATGATATTGAATTAATTGATTGCCGGTGATTCCTCGCTACGCTCGGAATGACAACAAGTAGCTAACAGCTTCGGCATAGCCTTCAAGGCCGTGTCCCACGATGGTTTTCACGGCGGCGTCGGCGGTGTAGGAATGGTGGCGGAATGGCTCTCGTTCATAAATATTTGAGATATGGACCTCCACCACTGGGATAGCAATAGCCCTGACAGCATCGGCCAAAGCAATGGAAGTGTGCGAATAGCCTCCAGGATTCATCACAACGCCATCGTAACGGTCCATAGCCTCATGCAGTTTGTCGATCAACACTCCTTCGTGATTTGTCTGGAAAGTGTCGATATGATGCTCAGGGAACCGTTTTTTGACAGTGTCCAAAAATTCGTCAAGTGATTGGGTGCCATATACTTCAGGCTCACGACGACCGATAAGGTTCAGATTAGGACCGTTTAAAACCAATATTTTCATAATCAAATTTTATCTTTGATGAATAGTCGGATTATCTCACCAATGATTATCACCGGGCTTGTGCCGATGAGGCATATCAGCCAGTCTTGCCATGAGAGCGGCACCACGTTGAACATCTCCCCTCCTATCGTGACGATCAGGAACTGTCCGATGAGTATTATCACCAGAGCGAGTTCAAATCCGCCAAACGACTTGGATTTGTTGATAAAAGCGGAGGCTCCTGTATGGAAAGCCTTGGCGTTGAAGAGGTTCCAGAACTGCAGGAACACGAATATCGTGAACGTGAGTGTATGCTCGTAAAGCGTGTAGTTCTTGTCTTCCACGAACTTAAAGTTAAAGAAGTCGTGGAGATAGGCGTTCAGCGAGAATCCCGTAAGTGATTGAACATCATTATGTTTGAAATATTGCACAAAGCCAAACATCACGAGGAGGAAGGCTATACCGACGATGAAGATGGAGTAAATCATCGGTTTTGTCAGTATGTTGGCATCTTTAGCACGCGGTTTCTCTTTCATCACGTCTTCCATTGGTGGCAGTGATGCCAGTGCGAGTGCTGCGAAGGTGTCCATGATAAGGTTGACCCATAGCATCTGGGTGACGGTGAGCACGAGGTCGGTGCCGAGCAGTGAGCCTATCATCACGATGAGACATGCCGCCACGTTGATAGTCATCTGGAACAGCACGAAACGTTGGATGTTGAGGTAGAGCGAGCGTCCCCACATCACGGCGCGTGCTATGCTTCGGAACGAGTTGTCGAGTATGGTGATGTCGGATGCCTCTTTCGCCACCGAGGTGCCGTCACCCATCGAGAGTCCCACCTGTGCAGCCTTCAGTGCCGGCGCGTCGTTGGTGCCGTCGCCGGTGACAGCCACCACCTCGCCTACCGACTGCTGCAGTCGCACGAGACGTTCCTTGTCCATAGGACGGGCGCGTGACATGATTTTTATCAAAGGGATGCGACGCAGAGCCTCTGCATCGGAGAGCTCCTCGAAATCACGGCCAGAGATATGGTTGAAGTCTTTCTGGTCGGTGTCTTTCCACAGTCCGAGCTGACGACCTATCTCGATGGCAGTGGCAGGAGTGTCGCCCGTCACAATCTTGATGTCGATGCCTGCATTCATGCAGCTTTGCACGGCTTCAGCCACATCGGGACGTATCGGGTCGGAGATTGCCACAGCGCACAGGAATATGAGGTTGTTGGCGACGAGGTCGTCGGTCTGCCTGTCGAACGACTGTTCATTAGGGTCAGCCTCCTTGTATGCCAGCGCGAGGGTACGCATAGCCTTACAGTTATACGCATATAATTGATTTTCAATCTCTTTGCGATATTTTTCAATATCTTCAAGGCCGTTGTCAGTACGTATCTTATTGCAGTGCTTCAGTATTATCTCCGGAGCGCCTTTCACGTAAAACATCGGTTTGTTGAATGTCTGTGAGTCAACCACCGTGGCCATGAACTTATACTTTGTGGAGAAAGGCACTTGTTGGCAGAGCTTCATGTTTTCTCTATAGTCGAGGTAGTCAACTCCTTGATTATGAAGCCACAGCAGCATCGCTCCTTCTGTCGGGTTGCCAATCACTTTAGCTTTGTTACCGTCGGTATAGTCGAGGAAAGCCGTGGTGTTCACCGAGATGCACTCATAGAGCAATTCGTCTGATTTACAATAAGACAGCACATCGTTCACGCTCATCTGGTTTTTTGTCAGGGTGCCGGTTTTGTCGGTACAAATCACCGTTGCGGCTCCCATTGTCTCGCAGGCGTGCATTTTCCTTACGAGGTTGTTGGTCGACAGCATCCTTCTCATGCTGAGGGCGAGGCTGAGTGTGACGCTCATCGGGAGGCCTTCGGGCACTGCCACGACAATAATAGCGACAGCCATCATGATGGTGCCGAGCATATATTTTGCGAAGAGCAGCCAGTCCATGCCGTCGCTGATATCGTCGAGATATGCGAAATACATGGCGGCTCGGACTATTATGATAAGTGCTGCTATGATATAGCTTGCATAGCATATCACTTTGCCGAGTTTGTCGAGCTGTATGTTAAGAGGTGTCTTGATGTTGTTATCTATCTGAGAGCCTTTGTACACCTTACCCCATTCGGTGGCGTCGCCCACGCGTTCCACCTGCATGATGCCGTGGCCGTCGATGATTTTGCTGCCGCGCATCACCCAGTTTGACGGATAGGTGGCTTCGGGGTTAAACTCCGCCTCATCCGTTGTCTTACGTGCCATCGGCTCGCCTGTGAGGTCCGCTTCGTTGACTTGCATCGTGAAAGACTCGAGCAGCACTCCGTCGGCAGGCACCTCGTCGCCAGTCTCGAGCACCACGATGTCGCCCACCACTATCTCACGACGTTCTACGAGGGTGACGTTGCCTTCGCGGATGACTTTCACCTTCTCCTCGTCATCGAGTTTGTTGAGGATGTCGAATTTCTTGTTTGCGCTGACTTCAAAGGCGAATCCCACGCCAGTGGCCAGCATAACGGCGATAAAAATGCCGAGTGGCTCAAGCAGCACCCTGACACCTTCGTCAGTGCTAACATATTGATACACAGCCACTCCGACAGACATTATCAAGGCGATAAGCAGTATACGTATTATCGGGTCTTTAAACTTGCAGATATACTGATAAAAAAGTGACTCCTTCTTTGGAGGAGTGAGAACATTAAAGCCGTGTCGGGCACGACTTTCTTCAACCTGTTTGGCATCAAGTCCTTGATATTTCATAATTTAATATAACAAAACCACTATTTGTCACCTAACGGTATAATACAATTTTTATTTATCTTAGCTTTAATCTTCGAACAATAAACTCCGTCTTGCAGTTCAGGTTCTGAAACCACAATCTCTTGGACGTCTTTCAAGACCAGTTTTGTCGATATCTGTGCAGTGTCGGTATATCTTTGATAATAATCGTTATCCTGGCTTATTGAGAAATCGTTGGATATCTCACTTATTCTGAAATTAGCCATCTTGGCTATCTCGTTTTCGGCACTTATCAAAGCGATACGTCTTGACTCGTTTCGCGCCTTGGATTTATCATATCCAACCACAGCTTGATAGCCATGCGACTCATAAATGTAATTGGGTTGTTCTGAAGAACACGCATCAACTCTGTTCAATTCCGACACATCCCAATCCACATACATAACGCCGTTGTCACATTTGATGCCGTTGATTCTGCACGACAGATCCGTTTTGTATGTCATTCTTACTATGTCCTGCACTTTGTCACGATAATCAGCACTTTGGTTTAGTGACTGATAATCGGATATCATTCTGTTTGTACTTTTTATTGTTGCTTTTTGTGGGATAAAATTGGTCATAGCCTGCATGAATGTGTCTGCGATGCTGTGCCACAGTCCATGTCTTGTGTTTTGGTTGACCACATTGTCCGGCACTTCCCCTCCTGTCCCATAACTGTAATATCTCTCAATCACGTTATTAGTCACAGAGTCAATCGTTGATGTTTGAACCGAATAACGGCCTTCGGTTCTCGACACCCACTTCAAATCATTAACACTCTCGCCTGAAGTGGTCATATTCAGCATAAAAGTGTCGCCATACTCCGGATTTTTTATTGTTCCATCAAAAAAGAACATATACGAGCCGTTGAAATCGGCTGTTTTTTCGTTATTTTCGTCATAATCATTATATACATTCAGCAAAACTATGGCTTCGTCATATTTGGTAAAACAGATGTCAATAATGTCATAGCCATAGCTGCTTATTGAGGTTTCAAATTCAGCGAGACAATGTGATTTCTGGTCATCGATATTGTTATTTCCGTCATTTTCCATGTGGTAATAAAGCTCGTACACTGACGACAATCTCAATTTTTGTGATATGGCGTGCATGAACACGGCTCTCACGACAGCCTGATTTACAGCTGTCACGGAATCGAGATTCATATCCGACACGCCAATTACGCCGTACGGATTATAAAACCACGATGGCAGTTCTTTATAATCAGCGTATGCGGGAGAATGCACATTCCCCGCATACGACTGGTTCATACTTGCTAACGAACAAGTAATAGCGACAATTACGTATAGTAATTTTTTAGTCACTGTTTATTATTCCATCTTTTCCATTTCCTTGTCGAAAATCTGTTTGAATTTCTCATATTCAAAGTCAGTTCTCAACTTAGCGTCGTTAGAAACCTTTTCTTTGATGTTGTCAAGGACGTTGTTTGCGCTGATTTCGAGGCAGACATAGTACATTGTGCCGTTCTTCATTTTCTCTGACCAACCTGGAATAGCTGGAAGAGCGCCTTTCACTGTCTGTTGAACGACTGTACGGCTCAAGTCTTTAAGACTCTGTTTGAATTCCTGGGCGTCGCCATCGATGTAGGTTGATGAATAGTCTTCGATCACGCTGCTGATCTTAACTTCCATAATACGGGCGAGTTCCTGACGGGCGTTGTTGGCTGCTGCCTGTTTTGCCTTAGGGATCTGGTTCTCGAACTGAGCCATGAATGAACCTTCAGCTCTGATGGCGTCTTTCGTTGACAAGCACTGTGCGCATGCTTCTTTTTCCGGATCTTTAGCGACTTCTTTGCTTGAGCCACATGATACGACAAACATTCCGAGCAATGCTGCGCAAACTAATAAAGTAAGTTTTTTCATAGTAAATTTTTTTTAAACATTTATGCCTACTCTAGCTTTTCGGCTTCCGCATATTATTAAAACTTGATTCTAATTTCTTTGTTTGGAGTACTGTTGCCTGCCCTGAAGCTGATTTTCACTGTCGGTTCATCTTGAGGATAGCAGTATTCGCTGTCAAAATTCACATGGCAAACGCCGTTGATGTATTTCACATCAAAACTCATGGCACACGCTGATGTCACTCTGGGTTTTTGTGATGTCGTTATCATACGGTCTTTATACACCATGCGGACCGCCATGTGACCGGGTTTGTTTTCCACAATCTCAACCATTATGGATTTGAATATGTCGTTATACAAACCAATAATTGTGTTGATTTGATGAATGCGGGAATCCTCTTCACCAAGTTCATTTTTCAATCCGTTCAGGAGCGAGATGTTCTTGTTGATATCCTCGATGTTGCTGACGGTCTCAATCTCATCGTTATAAAGCTTGATTTTGTCGTCTATCTCTTTTTCATGAGCGTTGTAGGCATCGATAAGGTCTCTTCTTTCAAATTCCGAGAACGGATATCTGAGATAAACCATATAATATTCTTCACCTGTTTTCTTTTTGTAGAAATGCTCGTAATAGACATCGGCTTTCTGAATTGCAATGCCTTGAATGGCTGGCATTTTAGCCAGTTTCGTCTTGGTGTTGTTGATATATTCCTGTTTGTATTCGCTCTTGTCGCCATAGACGCTCATCACTGTTTTGTCAATGATTTCACCTTCGACCATCACCGCCACTGACTGTGAGATGTCGTCAACCACTACTTTCATTGCAGCAGCTTTTGCATCAGCGAGGTTCGAACCTTCCTGGCCTTTCACATAGATGTAATCAGGACGCTCTTTTTCCGTAACCCACTTAGGTTTTTCGGTCGGATTAGTCTCCGCAAGTTTGAATCCTTTTTTCTGTGCGCAGGCGCATAACGGCAGTGCCAGAGCCAGAGCTATTATCAAAATTTTTCTCATAACGTCAAATTTTATTGTTCAAAAATCCACGACACGTCAGGTTCGCCAGCTTGTTCATCCTTGCCTTCGGTGGCTTGATAATACTGTATAGCTCTTTCTTTACCTATCTTGATGAGTTTCTTCAACTTAGGGTCGCGAGCCTGAATCTGTTTTATAGCCTTGCCGACAGCGTTGTCGTCGGTGCCATCCATGCCTTTTTTGGTTATCGTCTCTTGTGAGAGGATGATTTTATTGATGTTGTCGACGAAATACACTGCCACTTCCACTTCGGCCATATACTGCACTGGTACCGATGCCGTGGCCTCATTTGAGAGTACTGTCACCGAGCTGACGATGAGGAAGCGGCTCTCGTTTGTCGACGAGCCGAGTCCGTTCAGCGTAACTGCTTGATTCAGACGATTATACAACACTGTGAGGGCATCGCCTTTCACATCTTTATTGACAGGCATGAGCACGCGGACAGGTATCATTTGCTCAAATGACATATCTTGAGCTTTGACCGTGAAACTTGTCAACAAGACAAGTGTCGCAATTATTAACAGTTTGATTTTCTTCATATTACAAAAATTTTATTATCTCCAATCAATCGGAACTTTACGCATCTCGATGCGGCAGTCGCCAACTTTAAAGCTGATGACTGGCAGCACTTGGGTTGTATTCGGGTTAATCTTGTCAGGTATGTCAAAACTGGTGCTGACGGGTATATCGGTGAAAAAGTCGAATGTGCCTCCTTTAGCCCAGCCGCGGCTGTGTTCTTTGCCATCGCAGTCGTAAGCCATCAGATCACCGCCCACGCTCATCCTCATGTTTGTGGAGTGTTGTGTGATTTTCACTGTCAATTTCACAGTCTGGTCGCCTCTGCTGCCGATTATTGATACGAGTTCAAAGTCGAGCCAGTCGCTGCAAGGATTTGAGATCGTCATCTCGCTGACAGGCTTTTTGTCCTCTTGTTGTGGCTGAGGTGCCGGTGTCGGCGCTGGTGTGACCTCTTCTGTTGCGACTTTCTTTCTGTTTTTATTACGTTTTTCATTCTTGCCGCCTTTCGACTGGGTGACCTGTTGTTCAAACGGGTCGTTCGACTGTGCGGACACGACTTCCGGCAATGCAGCAAGCAATAATGCCGTTATCAGGATATAAGCTAATCTTTTCATAGTCAATAGTTTAGTCGTTATCTGATGTTTTTTTTGACTTTTTCAACCTGCAAAGATATACATTATTATTATAAAATGCAATTTTTACAAAACAAATTTTGTTATTTCCTGGTTCGGTTCAAGTTCGACAGGCTCTTTGCCGTATTGGAAAATCATCATTTTCTTGCCGCCTTTCAGGAAATATTTGTCACCCATGACCCAGATGGCGGTCGCCTCACGCAGTCCGACGACCTTCATATCCTGGCGCACTGCGAGGTATTCGTTGATACGGTCCTGACGTGTCTCGCCGCCGTGTTTTATCATCTTGTCGATTTCAGGATGAGGGTCGAGGTAGTGAGGATTGATCTGGAACGGTATGAGATTCAATGTGTTGAAGCTTGCCGGCTGCACGATAGGCATGTCGTTGGTGGTACACAATGTCGGGCAGGCGATGTTTGAGCCGGCGCTCCATCCGATGTAAGGTGTGCCATTGTTGGCGCATTCGGCTATGGCTTGCATGAGACCGAATTTATGCAGCTCAGCCACCAGATGGAAGGTGTTTCCGCCACCTACGACGATACAGTCGGCAGTCTTCACGAGACCGACTTTGTCTTCGACTTCGTGAACCGAAAGGAATTTTTTCACGCCGAGTTTCTCGTTGAAGACTTTCTTAACCTTCTCAGTATAAGCGTCGTAGCTCTTCGGATAAGGATTTCCACCGATGAAGACACCCGCAAATGGCACAAATGCCACCTTGCTGTCGGCACCGAGTTTGTTCTTGTCAAAAAACTGTTCGAGCTGGGTCATTGCCCAAGCCAAATATGTCTCACCAAAATTCGTTGAATTGCTGATTAATAGTAAGTTTCTCATGTTTGTCATTTTTAAAATTTCTACAAAATTAAGTATTTTTTTGATATGAAAGATTTTTTTTGATATTTTTGTAAAAAATATGCCGGTGATTTCTCCACTCCCTCCGGTCGGTCGAAATGACGCCATCCCTTTATGTCATTTCGAGTGTAGCGAAGCGAAATCGAGAAATCTCAAACAAAAATTATCAACTATCATGAAAAAGCTATTGTTTTTATTACTAATCATTGGGGTTAATTTGTTTAATGTGCTCAAGGGGCAGAATTATGAATTAAAGTCACCTAACGAAAAGATTTGTGTGACTGTGAATGTGGGCGATGCGGTGATGTATAAGGTGATGCATGGGAAGACGGTGGTGATTGATGAGTCGGCTATTTCTATGGAGCTGGAGGGAGGAAAGACACTAGGATTATTAGGAGTGGTAGGAAAAGTAGGAAGAAACACTGTAGATGAGACTATTCATGCTGATTTTTATAAGAAGAGTGAGGTTAAAAATAATTATAATGAATTGATTATCAAGTTTAAAGGAAATTACAAGCTGACTTTCAGGGCTTTTGATGACGGTGTGGCATATAGGTTTTCGACGAGTTTCAGGAAGCCGATTATCGTTAAGAAAGAGAGCGTAAGTTATTGTTTTGACGATGATTACGTGATGTATATCCCGTATGTGAACGCACGCAAGGGAGAGGGTGATTTTCTGACGCAGCAGTTTTTCACTTCGTTTGAGAGCCAGTATACTATAGATTCGATTTCGAAGATGGACACAGAGCGCATAGCATTCACACCTTTATTAATATCTCTTAAGGACGGCAAGAAAGCGGTGATTGTGGAGTCGGACTTGGAAGATTTTCCTGGCACTTTCTTCAGAAAAGGCGAAGGAAACAGCTTGGTTTCGGTGCAGGCCACATATCCGAAGGTCGAGGAACAAGGCGGGCACAACATGCTGCAGATGGTAGTGAAAGAACGTGAGGATTTTGTCGCTAAGACCAGTGGGACAAGGGATTTCCCGTGGAGGGCGATAGTGATTTCCGAGAACGATTATGAGCTGATGAACAGCGACATGGTTTACAAACTGGCATCGCCTTCGAGAGTTGATGATGTGAGTTGGATCAGGCCGGGGAAAGTGGCTTGGGACTGGTGGAACAACTGGAACATCTGGGGTGTCGGCTTCAAGGCGGGCATCAACAACGACACCTATAAATATTATATCGATTTCGCATCAAAAAACGGCATAGAATATGTGATTTTGGACGAAGGCTGGGCGGTGAACAAACAAGCCGATTTGTTCAAGGTGGTGCCGGAGATAGATCTGGAGGAGCTGGTGGCATACGGCAACGAACGTAATGTGGGATTAGTGCTTTGGGCAGGTTATTATGCCATCGACAGAGACATGGAGCATGTGTGCAAGCACTACAGCGAGATGGGAATCAAGGGATTCAAGGTAGATTTCATGGACAGGGATGACCAGAAAGTGGTGGATTTCTATTACAGGATGGCGGCGATGGCTGCAAAATACCACCTGTTCGTTGATTTTCATGGGGCCTACAAGCCGACAGGATTGAGCCGCACCTACCCTAACGTGTTGAATTTCGAGGGTGTTTACGGTTTGGAACAGTCGAAATGGGACGACAACCTCAATCAGGTCAACTACGAATGCATGATACCTTATATCAGGATGGTGGCTGGCAACTTGGATTACACTCAAGGTGCGATGGACAACGCCACCAAGCATCATTTCAGGGCTATCTACACCAACCCGATGAGTCAGGGAACGAGGTGCAGGCAGCTCGCCGAGTATGTTATATTTGAGTCGCCATTCAACATGATGTGCGACAGTCCCACGAAATACATGCAGAACCAGGAATGTGTCGACTTTATCTCTGATGTGCCGACGGTGTGGGATGAGACGGTGGCGTTGGACGGGAGACTTGGCGAGTATTCGGTTATTGCAAGGAGGAAGGGTGACACCTGGTATGTTGGTGCGATTACGAATTGGGAAGCAAGAACTGTGGAGATAGATTTGAATAGGATTGGTAGGATTAGTGGGAGCGGCAAGATTTATTGTGATGGGGTTAATGCGGGGAGAAACGCGGAGGATTATCAAATAATAGATGAAAAGATAACAGATAATATATTAAAGATTGAGCTTGCTAGTGGTGGTGGAGCTGTTATTATTTTGAAATAATTATTTGTATAGTTTTATATTTCAGGACATATAATAATCAGTCTGGATAAGCGCTGACGCACTTACCGCAAGGCCTGATTTTTATATTGTCCTGAAATTATTAGTAAGTAACCGCTTCTAAAAATAGAGCATGGGCGGGCATGGAGGTGCCAGCGGAGCAGCGGTCTTTTTGTTCTATTATGCGGCGGAAGCCGTCGATGGTGAGTTTTCCCTTCCCCACTTCGAGCAGTGTGCCGACGATGGCACGAACCATGTTGCGTAAAAAACGGTCGGCTTTGATATGAAACACGAGCAGGTCGTTCTGTTCGAACCAGCAAGCCTCCATTATTTTACAGTTATTGGTCTTGACTTGTGTGTGAAGCTTTGAAAAGCTTGTAAAGTCTTGATATTCAAAGAGAAGTTTTGCCGCCTCATTCATTTTCTCGACATCGAGAGGTCCATAGATGTAAAGGGCGTCGTCGGTATGGAACGGATTCTTGGTGCGAGTGACGTAATAATGGTATGTGCGTGACTTGGCGTCGAAGCGGGCATGGAGGTACGGGTCGACTTGCCAGCAACGGAACACCACAATGTCATCTGGCAGAAACACATTCAATTGATTTACAAACATTTGCAAATCATTGATTGGTTCCGATTCGAAATGTGCGTAGAAGTTGCGTGCGTTGACGCCTGTGTCGGTGCGGCCGCATCCTGTGACGGAGATGTCCTGTTTCAGTCTGAGGCTGATACATTTTTCGAGCACCTCCTGCACGGAGATGTCGCCCGGTTGGATTTGCCAGCCGTGATAAGCTTTTCCGTTATACGCCAGATGTAAAAAATACCTGTTCATTTCACTTTTTCGCACTGCAAAATTAAAAAATTTGCCAAAACGCTTGCATAATTGAAAAATTATTTTTATCTTTGTGGTGAATTTTAACCTCTAAAATCGTAAGACCATGCCAGTATACATGTTAAAAGACGAGGTTTATGATTTTCCGCCGGTTAGTCAGTCGACGAAAGAGGGATTGCTTGCGATTGGCGGAGATTTGTCGCCCGAGAGGCTGCTCGTCGCCTATTCATCGGGGATATTTCCATGGTACAGTGAAGGTGAGCCTATCTTATGGTGGTCGCTCGACCCCAGGATGGTGTTGAGACCGGAAGACATCAAGGTCACGAAATCATTGTGGAAGACGATAGAGTCGAACAAATACTCATGTTCGTTTGATGCTGATTTTGAGGGAGTTATACGTGCGTGTGCCACCATACCGCGCACCGACGACCAGTTGGAGGAAGAGGAAGACCAGGATGAGCCGAGTCCATGGATCAGCGAGGAGATGATAGCGGCTTATTGTGACCTGAACGACTTGGGGATAGCGCATTCTGTGGAGGTTTATCAAGAGAACGAGCTCGTGGGCGGGCTTTATGGAGTGTCGGTCGGCAAAGTTTTCTGTGCCGAGTCGATGTTCCACACCAAGACTGACGCTTCGAAGGTGGCTCTATATAACCTATGCCAGTTTTTGACGCGTAACGGCATCGAACTCATTGACGCTCAGCAGGAGACGGCGCACATGAGACGCATGGGAGCGGCTCCGATAACACGCAGAGAGTTCATGAAGAAGCTGAAAAAGCTGGTGAACGGCCAGGAGACGCTGGTCGGCAACTGGGGTGATGGAAGTGCGGAGATGAAGAGGTTATAGAATTGGTAGGATTAGTAGGATTGGTAGGATTTATAGGACATTTTTGATTTTTATTAATTTTTCCAAAAGATTTTCGATGAGATCGAGACGGAGCATGTTGGCGCCGTCGGATTTGGCTTGTGCCGGGTTAGGATGAGTCTCCATGAAGAGACCGTCGGAACCTACAGCGATAGCCGCTTTTGCTATGAGTTCGATAAGCTCAGGCTTGCCACCGGTGACACCAGCTGTCTGGTTAGGCTGCTGCAACGAATGAGTACAATCCATGATGACAGGGACGTTGTTTTTCTGCATGTCGTAGATGTTGCGATAATCGACCACGAGATCCTGGTAGCCAAAGAAGTTGCCCCTATCCGTAAGCATAACCGACTGATTACCTGACTGTTGCACCTTATCGACAGCGAAACGCATCGAGTCACCGGAGAGGAACTGACCTTTTTTGATGTTAACGGTCTTGCCTGTTTTTGCGGCAGCGACAAGCAAATCAGTTTGACGGCACAGGAATGCCGGGATTTGTAGTATATCCACGTATTCGGCAGCCATCGCAGCCTCTTCGCATGAGTGTATATCGGTGACGACGGGCACGTTGAACTCTTTCGCTATGTTTTTCAAGACATTGAGGGCGCGCTCATCACCTATCCCCTGAAACGAATCGAGACGAGAGCGGTTCGCCTTACGGTATGAGCCTTTGAAAACATAAGGGATATCAAGGCTTTTCGTGATTTTGACAAGACGTTCGGCGATTTTGAACGGCGACTCCTCATCCTCGATGACGCATGGTCCCGCAAGGAGGAAGAAGCGGTTGGGTCTCAATGACTGCAAAAACGGATAGTTGCTTAGAGTTATCATCAGAAATAATTTTTTGCAAAGATAGAAAAATTTTTTTTAGGATTGATAGGATTTTTAGGATTAATGGGATGAGAAATTGTTTAATTTTGCGAAAAAAAATTGTTATGGACGATTTGAGAGGTTATATGGATGCGTTGGTGGCGAAGAACAACACCGAGACTTTTATTAAGGACGACCCGGTGCAGTTTCCGCACAGATACAGTGACAAGCGCGATGTTGAGATTGTGTCGTTTCTGGTGGCGACGATAGCATGGGGCAACCGCAAGATGATTCTGAACAACGCCAACAAAATGCTGGATATGATGGGCAAATCGCCATACGACTATGTGATGTCGGGAGGATGGGAGAAAATTGACGAGGCGAAGTGTGTGCACAGGACTTTCTTTGGGAGGGATTTGAAGTATTATTGCAGGGGATTGAGCAGGATTTATTGGATGAGCAGGATTGGTGGGATTGGTAGGATTAATGGGCTTGAAGACATTTTTTATAATGAGGAGCATGATGTGTGGAGAGGGATACAGAATTTCAGGAATTTGATGGCGGAGGCAAATGGCGCAACCAGCAAGCATATCTCGAATCCTTGCTGTGATGAGCCCAAGAAAGGCAGTGCATGTAAGAGGCTGCACATGGCGTTGAGGTGGCTTGTGAGAAACGACGGCATTGTCGATTTAGGAATATGGAACCGATTGAAACCCAGCGATTTGATGATACCTTTGGATGTACACGTGGCAAGAGTCTCAAGGGAGTTGGGACTGATTGACAGGAAGAGCAACGACAGGCAGACGGTGGAACTTCTGACAGCAAGGCTCAGGGAATTCGATAAGGAGGACCCTGTGAAGTATGATTTTGCGCTGTTTGGAGTGGAATTGATGTAGCCAAAATTGTTGATAACTTTGAAAAAATCGCGAGTTATCAACAATTTGTTGATAAGTATTTTACACCTTATTTATTATAATTAGTATTTTTGTAAGTTGAAGTAAAGGCAACTTAGGATCGGTATTTTGTTGATAATCAAAGAATTAGTGGGATTATTGGGATTAAATAGGATTTATAGGATTGATAGGAATAGTAAAATATAATAAAAACAAAAAATTTTAGTACAATGAAACGTATCTTTACATTGATGATCACAGCAGTTATGCTGATGATGACAAGCCTCGCCTGGGGACAGACGAGAGATGAAGAGGTTTATTCGACCTGTTTATTCGGTTCAAGTTACAACTCACAAGCAGTATCCAATTACACTTCAACATGGACTGCTACAAATGGGAGTTTCAGTTGGACCATTGAAAATGCAAACAATAACAACAACGGCTGGAGTTATATCAAGTTTGGCCGCAAGAACAACGCTTCGGTCGGATCGATTACGACTGCCAGTGCTTATTCAGATGCAATCACCAAGGTCGAATTGACGATTGATGCTATCACAGCTGCAAAAATCAATTCAATAAAGCTTTACAGCAGCAGCAACAATTCTTCTTGGACAGAGATTGACGAATTCGACAAGGCTTCAGGCACTCAGACGGTATCAATAGCTTCATCTGCCGCAAACTTGTACTATAAAATCGAGTTTGACTGTGCATCTGGTTCAAGTAACGGTTTAGTGACAGTATCAAAAGTTGAGTATTATTATAATGCAAGCGGCACTCCGACTGTGGCAACTCCGACATTCTCACCGGCTGCAGGAACATACAATGAAGCCCAGAATGTGACGATAAGCTGCACAACAGCAGGTGCGACCATATATTACACAACAGACGGAACTGCACCGACGACATCAAGTGCGGTCTACTCCACCCCTATCGCCATAAGTGAGACGACGACGGTGAAGGCCATGGGTGTGAAGGCCGGCATGACCAACAGCAGTGTGGCGACTGCGACATACACCATACAGCAGATGCCTGCAATTACAACTATTGCAGATTTGTGGGAGTTTGCCGCTACCGCTGGCAGCAGCACTCCAAGTCAGCCCAATGCCAATGTGACATTCAACGACTGGTATGTGACTGGCGTGAAGAACTCGCAAGTTTGCGTATCAGACGGTCAATATGGCTTTGTGATTTATCAATCCGGTCACGGCTTTGTGGCAGGCGACAAGCTGAATGGCACTGTGGCTTGCAAAGTTATGATGTATCAGAACCATTATGCTGAAGTAATGGGTGTCAAAGCCAGCGACCTCACTGTCGTATCAGGACAAGAGATGCCTGTATTGACAACAACCATTGCCGCATTGGAAGTCAGAAACTACGGAACAGCCATCGACCTCGGCACATGCTCATATAACGGAATCAAGTTCTATGATGCGGCTGGCGACTCAATAGCTCTGTACAACAACTTCAACCTCAATCCGAACCCGATCAACGCATTGGAAGCAGGCAAGCAGTACACTGTGAAGGGTGTTTCTATCATTTATTGGCAGAGCAACAACCAGACCCAGCAGATTGCTCCACGCAGCGCTGACGACTTCGAGGAAGTTGTAGGACCAACACAGCAGGTTGCGACGCCTACTTTCACACCTGCAGAAGGCACATATACCGAAACACAGGATGTAACCATCACATGTGCTACAGAAGGTGCCACAATTTACTACACATTAGACGGCACCGACCCGACAGTCAACAGCACAGCTTACACAGCTGCCATTGCCATCGACGATACAACCACAGTGAAGGCATTTGCCGTTAAGGAAGGCCTGAACGACAGCGACATTGCAACAGCTGTTTACAATATCAATATAGTGCCTCCTATTCCACCAGCGCAGGAGACTGACTATACCCTGATCACAAATGAAAACGCTCTTATATCCGGTGACAAATACATCGTTGTGGGTATCAAGGGCCAGGCTTACAAGGCATTAGGAAAACAAGCCTCAAACAACAGAACTGCTGTTGATGTGACACCTGTTGAGAACGTCATCACAGTGACACCTGCCACGACAAACGATGACGGTGTCTTCGAGTTGACATTAGGCCAGGATGGTGACAATTGGACATTGTATGATGCAGTGAACGGAGGTTATCTCTATGCTGCCAGTTCATCAGCAAACCAGTTGAAGGTTCAGGCTGAAAACAACGCCAACGGTCAGTGGACCATCGAGATTGCATCAACAGGCGTTGCCACCATCAAGGCACAGGGCGCCAACACACGCAACTGGTTAAGACTTAACAGCAGCGGCACGCCATTCTCATGCTATGCATCAGGCCAGCTGGATGTCTACCTTTATAAAGCAGGCGACATCCCGACTCCACCTACACCGACATATTACAATGTATCCGTAGCACAAGGTATCACCAATGGTAACGTGACCGTTAACCCGACATCGGCAATGATGAACGACACTATCACAGTGACAGCGACACCGGCACAAGGCTTCGAGTTGACAACGTTGACATACACCTACGGTCAGACCACAAACGACATCGACCAGACGACGATGCAGTTCCTTATGCCGGAATCTGATGTGACAGTGAATGCCACATTCACCGAGATGGACGCTGTTGCAACGCCGACATTCACACCTGCTGCCGGCTCATACATCAGCGGACAGACAGTGTCGATAGCATGTGCCACAGAAGGTGCCACAATCTATTACACCACCGACGGTACAGAGCCGACAACAGAGAGCGCTGTTTATGCCGAGGCATTCACCGTCAGCGAGACAACGACAGTGAAGGCATTTGCTGCGAAAGCAGAGATGACCAACAGTGCTGTTGCGACAGCTGAATACACCATCATTGAGATGATGACAATTGCTGAAGCAAGAGCATTGGCTGACAATGAATATGCATTGGTACAAGGTGTTGTGACATTCTTGGAAGGCAGAAACGTCTTCATCCAGGATGCTACTGGCGGTATCGACCTCTATCTCAACAGCAACACCGTCCCTACCACAATAGCCTTAGGCGATATGGTCAAGGGATACGGCAAGAAGACAGTGTACGGCGGTCTTGTTGAGCTTACAAGTATCAACGGAAACGATGGTAACCAATTCCAGATCTTATCAAGCGGCAACCCATTACCAGTGATGGTCAAGACTATTGCCGAACTCATCGAAGACTTCAACGGCAGCAATGCATTACAGGGCACACGTGTCATGGTTGAAAATGCCATTATCGGTGCTGTCAACACGAGTGGAAACACCATTATCTCGCAAGACGACGCTTCCATTATCATCTATAAGATTCCGTATGTGGAAGGTCTTATGGAAGGCGACATCGTCACCATCACAGGTGTTGTCGGAGCATTCAATAACGTTTTACAGCTTCGTGTTGCGACCACTACTGACGTTCAATACACACATCCGGCAAGCATCACTGTCAATCCGACATCTTTGTCAGGATTCAACTATGTGTATGAAGAGGGTCCATCAACGGTGAAGACGTTTGTGGTTAGCGGAATGAGTCTCTCAGCTCCGACATACATCTATGCTTCAGAAAATTATGAGCTTTCGTCATTCCCTGGCGACAGCTTCTATCCCGAGAGCATGATAACCATCAACACCTACACTGGCGTTTACAACTATACCATCAAGGTGAGACTGAAAGCAGGTCTTGAGGTCGGCGAATACAGCGAGAGCATCATGATTTGCGAGGAAGAGCTCGACACTATGTACGTCGCTTTGAGTGGTAATGTGACAAGCACTCCTCCTCAGCCACAGGGCGACTACACACGCGTAAGCGACCTCTCACAGCTGACGAGCGGTTCGAAAGTCATCTTTGCGGCACGTTACAATGAAAATGTCAACGAATACTTTGCCATGACAGCACAAGCCTCTGGCAAGCCGGAAGGCGTTTTGTTCACAAGTATCCCTGACAACAACAGCGAGACCCTGCCAAGCGACATCACAGACAACGAAGAAACATATTACTGGACAGTGGATGTTGACGGTTCCAACTTCACCTTCACCAATGCCAACGGCGACGTGCTCGGCTACACCAGCGGAACTAACTTCGCTAACGGC